>NZ_JADGIN010000009.1:0-95797 GCF_016106655.1 Psychrobacter sp. NG27 | reverse complement strand
CCGATGGTACCAACGTTGACATGTGGTTTTAGACGTTCAAACTTGGCCTTTGCCATGAGTATTTCCTCTTTTTTTGGGGTCCAATGCTTAACTCATATGAATATGACTATTAAGACTGTCTTGGCCGCATTAAGATAATTGTTAAAAGGTTGCACAAACTGATGTGCAGATATTATAAGAAAATCGCAACCAATAACAAGTCTTTTAACAAGTTATTGGCGTATTCTTTGATGACAATACACAGATATACGCTGTATTGTCACCTTCAGTAAGTTTTATTTACTCGTCATCATCTTTATTGTTGAACTTAGAGATGATTTCAGCAGCAACTGATTTTGGAATTTCAGCGTACTTTTGGAATTCCATTGAATAAGTTGCACGGCCTTGTGACATTGAGCGCATTTGAGTGGCATAACCAAACATTTCCGCTAATGGTACTTCGGCACGGATTTGCTTAGTACCACCAGGCAAGTCTTCCATCCCCTGTACTAAACCGCGACGACGGCTAAGATCGCCCATGATGTCGCCCATGTAGTCTTCAGGCGTTTCAACTTCTACTTTCATTACTGGCTCAAGTAATGCTGGGTCAGCTGCCATGAAACCTTTTCTAAAGGCCATAGAACCAGCCATCTTAAATGACAATTCATCAGAATCGACATCATGATAAGAACCATCATACAAAGTCGCTTTTACGCCAACTACTGGGTAACCAGCAAGTACGCCGTTTTTCATGCGTTCTTGGATACCTTTGTCTACAGCGCCATGGAATTCTTTTGGTACCGTACCACCAACAACTTCTTCAGCGAATTCGTATTCTTTGTCGCCAGCTGGATCAAGTGGCTCAAGACGTAGCCAAACGTGACCAAATTTACCACGACCACCTGTTTGACGTACAAATTTGCCTTCTTGTTCAACAGTGTTACGAATCGTTTCACGATAAGCAACCTGTGGTGCACCGATGTTAGCTTCAACGTTGAATTCACGCTTCATACGGTCAACAAGAATTTCTAAGTGAAGCTCACCCATACCACTGATGATTGTCTGACCAGATTCTTCGTCAGTGTGTACACGGAACGATGGATCTTCTTTAGCCAAACGACCTAAAGCGATTGACATTCTTTCTTGGTCAGCTTTGGTCTTAGGTTCAACCGCTAGGCTGATAACTGGATCTGGGAATTCCATGCGCTCAAGCGTGATAACATTTTGCTCATCACATAGCGTATCACCAGTTGTTACGTCTTTCATACCAACCAATGCAGCGATATCACCAGTACGGATTTCTTGCAACTCTTCTTGAGAGTTAGCCATCATCTGTACGATACGGCCAACGCGCTCACGCTTCATTTTAACTGGGTTATAAACGCTGCTACCTTGCGTCAAAACACCTGAATAAACACGAACGAAGGTTAAGTTACCAACGAATTTGTCATTCATGATTTTGAATGCTAGTGCTGAGAACGGTACATCATCAGATGCTTCACGGAAGCCTTCTGACTCATCTCTGTCATCAAGGATACCGCGGATAGCTGGTACATCCATTGGTGCTGGAAGATACTGAATAACCGCATCCAACATCTTCTGTACGCCTTTGTTTTTAAAGGCAGTACCACAAAGCAATGGAATGATTTGGTTATCAATAGTCAACTCACGGATAGCACTGTTAATTTGATCTACAGTCAATTCGCCGTTTTCTAGATACTCATTCATGAGTTCTTCGTTTGCTTCAGCAGCACTTTCTACTAGATACTCGCGATATTCTGCGGCTTTGTCTTGTAGTTCAGTTGGAATATCGCGCTCGTCGTATTCCATGCCTTGAGACGCTTCGTCCCAATAGATAGCTTTCATGGTTACTAGATCAACAACACCCTCAAAATCTTCTTCTTTACCAATTGGGATAACCAATGGTACTGGCTTACCGCCAAGACGAGTTTTGATTTGCTCGATTACACGATAGAAATCAGCACCAACGCGATCCATTTTGTTTACAAATGCAAGACGTGGAACTTTATATTTGTTCGCCTGACGCCATACGGTCTCAGACTGTGGCTGTACGCCGCCTACTGCACAGTAAACCATGCAAGCGCCATCAAGTACACGCATAGAACGTTCAACTTCGATCGTGAAGTCAACGTGGCCTGGAGTATCGATGATGTTAATACGGTGTTCGTCGAACTGTTTTGCCATACCTGACCAAAAACAAGTCGTAGCCGCTGAGGTAATAGTAATACCGCGCTCTTGTTCTTGCTCCATCCAGTCCATAGTGGCTGCGCCATCATGTACTTCGCCAATTTTGTGGCTAACACCGGTATAGAATAAAACACGTTCGGTAGTGGTTGTCTTACCAGCATCGATGTGCGCTGAGATACCAATATTGCGATAGCGTTTTAGGGGAGTTTTACGAGCCATAGTGTTTTCCTAGGAAAAGTCGTGTATATAATAATGTATTGTGTCTCTACCTCATACTCTATGACAAAGCGGTCAGCTTCGTAATATTACTTACTGATTATTAAGCCTAATACGGACAAAAAAAGAGCAAATACTAAGAATAGTGCGGCATCAAATTTGGGATGCTCTCCCATTTAGATTACGCGGTTAGGAGAGACATCTTGATAGATGTCCGCCATCTTAGTTGTAAGTAGCTCTTGGCTATTTGCAACTAAATAAATGATGGCGGCAATCAATAGAATAAAAAACAATGTAAGACTAACTGGCGTGAGCCATCAATCTCAAGCTACTGTTAAAAAGCAGCTTAGAAACGGTAATGAGAGAATGCTTTGTTAGCATCTGCCATGCGGTGAACTTCGTCACGCTTTTTCATAGCAGCGCCTTTGCCATCAGCAGCATCATTCAATTCGCCAGCCAAACGCAAAGCCATTGATTTTTCAGAACGCTTTGCAGCAGCTTCAGCTATCCAACGCATAGCCAAGGCAGTACGACGGGAGGGGCGTACTTCCATTGGTACTTGGTAGGTTGCACCACCAACGCGGCGAGCTTTCACTTCTACCATTGGGCGTACATTTTCTAAAACGTCTTCGAAGAAAGATACTGGATCTTCGATTTTACGTTTTTCGCTTACTGTTTCAAGTGCACCGTAAACGATACGCTCAGCAGTAGATTTTTTACCATGACTCATTACATGGTTGATGAATTTTGCAACAGTTTGGCTACCAAACTTAGGATCCGGTAGGATCTCACGGGCAGCTACGACGCGACGTCTTGGCATAATAATTTTCCTTATCTTCAGGAGTGTCTAACATTCACAACATCGACTACTTATCAACGATGACATATCATCAAAAATATAATAGTGAGTTATCAGTTAGCCTTACTGCATGGTGGTATGTTTTAGAAGTAATGACTGATGCATCATTATGCAAAAGTAATATTACTGCTGACACCTAACCCATGCACAGTTATTGGGTAGTGCAAAAAAGCTTGGTTAATAACGTTTGGTTATTAAACTTTAGGCTTCTTAGCACCGTATTTAGAGCGACCTTGCTTACGGTCTTTAACGCCTGCGCAATCTAATGCACCACGAACGGTGTGATAACGTACACCTGGTAGATCTTTTACACGACCACCACGGATAAGAACAACACTGTGCTCTTGTAGGTTATGACCTTCGCCGCCGATGTAACTTGATACTTCATAGCCTGAAGTCAAACGTACACGACATACTTTACGCATGGCAGAGTTAGGTTTTTTTGGCGTGGTAGTATATACACGAGTACATACACCGCGACGCTGTGGGCACGCTTCCAACGCAGGAACTTTTGACTTTTCCTTGATGGTTTTGCGACCTTTACGAATCAATTGGTTAGTTGTTGCCATAAGGCATCCTTCTCCCGTTTGGTATAAAACAAAAAAATGGGGCAATGCACCAACCATCTGACAATAATTGCAGATTTTCGGAGCACCCATTTTTAGGACAGTGTATTATAAAGAGTTGTTGCTGCTATTTCAACCACTTATGAGTGGTTTTACTTTACAACATTCAATAGATATGCATCGAGCCTATCACAGTAACACTTTAATCGTTTTTTGCTAAAAAATAGCGCAATAAATAAAGCATATAAGGCAGACTAACGCATTGTTTAGAAAAGAAAGTTAGAAAGTAGTACTCGATAACAAATTAGATGGTGCTACATGTTGTCGTTTTCAAGTCACGTATCTTGGATAGACAAAAAAAGCACGACTATTTATATAAAGGTAATCGTACTCACCTAATATGTCATTACGACGACTTTACTTGATGAATATCAATAAACCGCAACCTAGATTATTCATAATACTAGTAGACGGTGATGCTGATAGACACTTAAGCTTTTATAAGTAGTTTCTATCAGCATCCCCTATCAATACTGTTTTTCACTATTACTTGGTTTTCTTATTGGCCGTTTGCTTATCTGATACTGCTATATCATCGCTCTGTTCTTTATCTTTGATGTCTTGATTTTCAGTACTTTCACCTTCAGTGCTTTTATCTTCAGTCTCTTTTTCGGCATCATCATTAGTTGCTTTTTTTACTTCAGCTTCGCTACTGCTATCATCAGTAATAGAGCGATTGGCAAGTTTGGTCTCTGGCGCAAAAGTCGCTTGAGCAACGCCGATGACTTCATCGATGAGCTGGCTGTTATAGCGCATACCGATGGCCACTGCTGTAACTGGGATAAAGCGACGAATCCATGACAAATTGATTTGGTCTAAGTCGATGCCTACTTGGCTTGCGATACTGTCTACTTGCTCTGCATAGTAATTTACGTTTTTATTCTTTAGCCCAAGATTTTTGAGCTCGCTGTGCAATCCGCTGCTTTGGGCATTATCAAGTAAGCCTTTGCCCACGCCTAATCCTGCAAGTAATGCTTGTTTTTCTTGCATCTTACTCAGGTCAGCATTTGACAGTAGCTCATAGGCCATTTTAACGCCCTGCTTACCTGTCAGTGGCTTATTGTAGACAGCAGCAAGTTGGTAAACCGTACGTAATGACACCAATAATAACCATAGAGTATCTGCAAGCAGACCTGGTAGGCCTGCTAGACCTGTCAACCCACCAATCGCAGCGAGTGCACGGTTTTGGTTGGCGATGTCAGTCGCTAGCGCGTAACGTTGTTGGTCGTCCAAGGTGGCGATATTGGCAAAACGATGTTCGTTGGGCAAGTCTAGCTGACTCCAACTTGAGGCAAGATTGGCCACTTGTGCAAACGCGCTATCTACTGTCGATTGAAAAAAGCTGTTTGGCACGACTTTCTTGGCATACTTACCATAAGTAGCAAAGCGTGTACCTAGTAATTGCTGTGTGGCCTTTAGGGTTTGCTCACGAAACAAATCTTGTTGATAGTCTTTATCACCTAAGTTAACGGCTTTATATTGACGCGGTTTGCCTGTTTTGGCATTCATGCTATCAATTGCAGCACCCATGCGTTCTAGGTTGCTTCGAGTAAAAGAGCCAATAGTCGTGATGCTTTTAGAAAGAGTACTACGCTTTGCCATCGTGATGTCCTTAATGTAGAGATGATAATTGATTTTATTTTAATATTAATAATAGTCGTTGAACTATCATTTTAGCGAGTGATGATCGGCTATGTCAGTGCGAACAATGTTATCGCAGTCACAAACTTTGTATCTAAAAGTAGCATCAGGCAAGTAACTATAACAGTATAGTCAGTCCTCTATAAACTCAATGTTTGCCCTACTCTTGCTCACGATTGCTATTTTGTCATTATTTTACATTTGCTCAAAGATTTTAAGTGCTTGATACGTTATCATGTGCCGTAAGTGAGAGCATAATTGTACACCGAATTAATATAGCATTTATTTGATGCTGTTAATCTAGTACGACGGCGTGACTTTGATTGAACCAATCGCTGTCTACATGGACTATCTTACCGTCCATAATGCTCAAACCAACCTAAATATCATACATAGATTTACAACGATTATTGCATGTTATTATCAGCAAATCGTTACTCATAAGGAATAGAATATGCGCCGCGTCGTTATCACTGGAGCAGGGATCGTCTCTTGTATCGGACATGATTTAGCCACTGTCACAAATGCCCTAAAAACAGGACAGTCTGGCATTACATTTAATGAATCTTATGCCGAACATGAGTTTAAATCACATGTGAGCGGTAGTATCAATCAGTCAGAGCTGGATACCAGTGGTATCGACCGTAAGCTCAAGCGCTTCTTTAGTGATGCCAGCCTCTATGCCTATGTCAGTGCGTTAAATGCCATTGAGCACTCAGGATTGTCACTTGAAACCATCAACCATAACCCACGAGTGGGTGTGGTCGCGAGCTCAGGCGGTGCATCAACAGAAAACATCATTAATGCTGTAGATGCCATGCGTGCAAAAGGTCTGCGCGGTGTTGGTGCTATGGCGGTGCCAAAGACCATGGGCAGTTCAGTGTCAGCGGCGCTAGCAACGGGTCTAAAAATCCAAGGGGTGTCGTACTCAATTGCCTCTGCTTGCGCGACGTCAACGCATTGTATCGGTCATGCCGCCGAGCTTATCCAATTGGGCAAAGCTGATGTGATACTGGCTGGTGGTAGTGAAGCTGAGCATTGGACACAGTCTTGTATGTTTGATGCGATGGGCGCGGTCAGCACTCAGTACAACGACACGCCAACACTGGCCTCAAGAGCTTATGACAAAGATCGTGATGGTTTTGTGATTGCGGCAGGCGGTGCGATGGTCGTCGTCGAAAGTCTGGAACACGCTCAAGCACGCGGAGCCAATATTTTGGCCGAAATCGTGGGCTATGGTGCCAGCTCTGATGGTGCGGAAATGGTTGCGCCAAGTGGTGAAGGTGCGGTGCGCTGTATGCAACAAGCGCTAGCAGAAGCTGGTCTAGAAAGCGTTGACTACATCAATAGTCATGGTACTAGTACGCCGCTAGGCGATATTACTGAGCTTAAAGCTATTGCAAAAGTATTCGGCGATGACCCAAGTAAAGTGCCGGCAATTAGCTCAACCAAATCGATGACAGGTCATAGCCTAGGTGCCGTTGGTGCTCAAGAGCTGATTTATTGCCTACTGATGCTACAGGACAGTTTTATTGCGCCTAGTATCAATGTCGACAACTTAGACCCTGCGGCTGAAGGCTTCGATATTGTCACTGAGATGCGCGAGAACAACCTTGAGACGCTAATGAGTAACAGCTTTGGCTTTGGTGGTACGAATGCCACGCTAATCATCAAAAAGTTCGACGCTTAAACCATGCTCGTACCAAATCAACATACCACTGAGCAGACAGATTCTGCGCCATCGCCAGCTATTCATCGTAGCTGGCGTTTTGGTGACTTGACGGCAGCCGAGCTGATGCCGCACCTGCAGCATCATTTATCCAAGCAGGATAACCAAGCAAACTGGCAATTAGTTTGGCTAAATAATGCTAACCAACCAGTGATTGGCCTGCTCCCTAAAGTCAGTTGGTCGGTGTACCCTGCTGACAAGCAATCTTCTGAATCGCTATCAAATACCTATAAAGTTATCAAAACCTGCCGTGATATTTGCTCTCATAATGCTAATGTCATTACGACAACCTTTATGAGCTATCTGGCGTGGCAAGATGCACTCATTACCTACAGCAATGCCTATGAGGCTGATAGCGTTTCATCAAATGCAAACAATAAACCAAATAATGGGGCAAACGCTCAATCTATCTACTCTCATGGCTTGATGGGCTATATCGGTTACGATATGGCCGCTTATGAATTGAGTCCAGCAGATGATATTGGATTGGCAACGCAGCCTTGCGCCTCATTAGGGCACTATGATATCTATCTAACACCTTCAGTAGACCATGCTCTCGGTTGGGAATTAATGGTCATTAGAACCTATGACGATAATAATGGCGTCAATAACGATAACCCTCTCATATCGGCGCTTATATCTTATCTAGATGCGTTAGATAAAAATCTGTCTGATAGTCCTATTAATCACATACACTCTGACACTTTATCCAATACAAGCCCTGTGGTTCTAGATGCAAGATGGCACAAACATGACTACCAACAAGCCTTTGAAAAAACTCAGAACTACCTACAACAAGGTGATTGCTATCAGGTCAATCTGACACAAAAATGGTCCGGCTGGCTGCCTTCTAATAATGACTCTCGCCAATCCAACTCAGCGCTTATCGATTATTTGCCTGCACTACATCGCAATACACAAGCACCTTTCGCCGGTTACTTAAGCGTCGATGGCCTTGATATTGGGGATTTAAATCATAAGCATGCTAATGGAAACCCTAACCATTTTGAACTATTGAGCTGTTCGCCTGAGCTCTTCTTTACTTTTACTAAAGACAATGGCACTGGTAAACATCATATCCTGACCAAGCCTATCAAAGGCACTATGCCTCGTGGTAGTAATAACGACCAAGATGAATCGTATAAAAACAAGCTCATGGATAGCGAAAAAGACCGTGCTGAAAACGTGATGATTGTGGATTTATTACGTAATGATTTGGGCAAGTATGCCAAGATAGGTAGCGTAAAAGTGCCACAGCTGTTTGCGATTGAGAGCTTTAGCAACGTGCATCATATGGTCAGCACCATCACCGCTGAACTAAAAACCGAGACACATCCGCTGACCGTATTATTTGGCAGTTTGCCAGCTGGCTCTATCACTGGTACACCCAAAAAGCGTGCTGTTGAGATTATCGCTGAATTAGAGTCTGTCCCGCGCGGGGCCTATTGCGGCACCATGGGCTATATGAATTTTGATGGCAGCGGTCAATGGAACGTCCTCATTCGTACCCTACAGGCCAACGGTTGCTCTACTAATGGCAAAAAATCTGTCAGTTTATGGGCAGGTGGCGGTATTACGGTCGCGTCTAGCTGCGATGCTGAATATCAAGAATGCTCAGATAAGGTAGGTAACCTACTATCAGTACTGGCTCAAGATAATCTAAGCAATCAACATTAAACATTTTTTAAAGAAGTAACTAAAAATAAAGCCTGCTAACATTATGTTTAACAGGCTTTATTTTTATGCTTATTGACACTTATTTACATTATTGATGATTATTCAGCCGTCTCAGCACTTGTTTGTAGCTCTTTTAACGCATCGATCAAACGCTGATTTTGCTCAGCAGTACCAATGGTGATACGCAGGTACTCTGCGATACGTGGCTTATCAAAATGGCGGACAATGATGCCTTGCTCACGTAACGTACTGGCCACTTCACGCGCCTCACCATCTTTGGGTCGCGCAAAAACAAAGTTGGCATGTGACGGCAACACTTTATAGTCTAATTCAGTCAAATCGGCTGTCAGTGCTGTGCGCAAGTCGATAACTTGCTGGCGAGTCTGCTCAAAATACTCATGGTCTAAGACACTGGCAGTCGCCCCAGCTTGCGCCAATTTATCTAATGGGTAGCTATTAAAGCTGTTTTTCATACGTGTCAGTGCTTCAATCAATGACGCATTGCCAAACGCCATACCGACACGTAAACCTGCAAGCGACCGTGATTTTGAAAACGTCTGTGTCACGATGACATTGTCACATTCATTAATCAAACTCACTGCTGAGACTTGAGCGCCTATATCACCCTCTTCTATTTGAGCAAAGTCGATGTAAGCCTCATCAATCACGATCACAGCATTCGAATGCTCACTTGCCAGTTTACGAATATCGGCAAGTGATAAGAGCAGCCCAGTTGGGGCATTGGGATTGGCAATGATGATACCGCTACAAGGCTGGCGATACGTATCAGGATCAATACTGAAGTCTTCTTCTAGTGGAATCCTGATAAGCTCTATGCCAAAGGTCTGGGCATAGACAGGATAAAAACTATAACCAATATCAGGTGACAGTAGTGGGCGCTCTTTTAGAAAGAAGCTGGCAAATATCAGCGCCAAAACTTCATCCGAACCATTACCCACAAATACTTGATTGACATCAAGGTCGTATGACTGTGCCAGTGCAGCACGTAATTCATTAGACTCAGGCGCTGGGTACAAACGCAGCTCATCAGCTTGCTGCACGAGTACTTTGGCGATGGCTTCCGCGACTTTTGGCGACGGTGGAAACGGATTTTCATTGGTGTTCAGTTTGCACAAATTATCATGCTCCGGCTGCTCGCCTGGCACATATGGTGATAAGTTGCGTGCTTTAGAGGACCACAGTCTGGTATCCATCTTTGCCTCACTCATAAATTATCCTACTAATTAGCCAAATAGACTATTAAAAATACCGATCAAAAGTAAACGCTAAAACTTTCAAAAATCTTACTGATAGCGATAACGAGCAGAACGCGCATGGGCTTCTAAGTCCTCATGCTGCGCTAAAATATCTGCCGTCTCAGCCAGCGGCTTGCTACCAGATTCACTACAATAAATAATTGATGATTTTTTCTGGAAATCATAAACGCCAAGCGGTGAAGAAAACCTTGCTGTGCCTGATGTTGGCAGTACATGGTTTGGCCCTGCACAATAATCACCAATGGCCTCAGGGGTGTGGCGACCCATAAAGATAGCACCCGCATGACGAATATCATCTAGTAACGCATCAGGGTTATCAACAGACAATTCTAAATGTTCAGGGGCAATACGATTGATAAGCGCCATACCCTCGCTACGGTTTTTTACCAATATAAGTGCGCCGCGGTTTTGTAATGAATCACGGGCGATATCTGCCTTTGGCAATTCGGCCAGTGCTTTTTCTATCTCTAGCGCTACTTCGTTGAGCTGCGCTTCACTGGTCGTCACAAAGATAGCTTGCGCGATACGGTCATGCTCCGCCTGCGATAACAAATCCATGGCTAGCCAATCAGCACGATCTTGCGCTTCGCCTTCTGCGTATACCAACACCTCTGAAGGGCCTGCAATCATATCAATGCCGACCTGCCCAAATACCGCACGCTTGGCAGCGGCGACATACTTATTACCAGGCCCTGTTATTTTGTCCACAGCTGGAATCGTTTCAGTACCGTAAGCCAATGCAGCAACGGCTTGAGCACCACCAATGGTAAATACGCGGTCGACTTGGGCTAAATGCGCGGCCGCTAACACCAATGGATTCAATACACCTTTGGGCGCTGGCACGACCATAATCACTTCGGTAACGCCAGCCACTTTGGCAGGGATAGCATTCATAAGCACTGATGAAGGATAAGAGGCCAACCCACCTGGCACATAGATACCAACACGATCAAGTGGTGTGACTTTTTGACCCAAGCGATTGCCCAACTCGTCCTCATACTGCCACGTCTCTTGCACTTGGCGCTCATGGAATGTCTGTACCCGAGTCGCTGCCGTGGTCAACGCTGTCTTGACGGTCTCATCAAGCGTGGCAAATGCTTCAGCCAATGCTTCTTTAGACAATTCTAATGCTTGTATCGTCGTCGCTGGATGCTGATCAAACTGCTGCGTTAAGGCGAGCACTGTACTATCACCATTAGCACGGACTTGGGCGATGATATCATCGACGGTATGTAATAATTCAGCATCGTTGACTGTTTCAAAGGCCAGCAACTGGGTTAGTTGACTGTCAAAATCGGCATCTTGGGTACTTAACTGGCGCATGACCTAATCCTATATCTGAGCATGGAGTACTAGGGCATGTCCTCAATTCAATCGATAGTCATCTAAATGGGTTAAAAATGGCTAAATCTTGTCAAACGACGTCAAATAGCTGACTAATATCTCGATATTATCTGCGCTATTTTCCTTGTTTGACTGCAATTTATCTCATTTTTATCACCATTTTTAAAATGAGGACACGCCCTAACAAAGTTAAATGATTTCAAAGCAATAAAAACGGGCTTAAGACTCGCAAATATTACGATTTATTCGATGTCTTGTTATATAGATTTTACTGAGATTTTATTTTTTCGCAAGCAAAGACAATAAAACCAGTTTAGCATGCTATATCTATCATAGCGCGCTAAACTGGTTTAAAAATTCGTATCATCATGCTTGATATTACCAATGATAAACATCAGCGTATTAGGCATTAGCGATACTGTTTTTAAAGCTATCTAAGATTGGCTCGAGCAAAGCAAATTTGCGCTTGTAGCTGACTTGATTGACAATCAAACGTGATGAAACATCACAGATATGATCGCGTGCTTCAAGCCCATTAGCACGCAGCGTATTACCAGTATCAACCACGTCGACGATCAAATCACCCAAGCCGACCAATGGCGCAAGCTCCATCGAGCCATATAGCTTGATAACATCGACTTGCTGACCTTGGCTGGCAAAATAAGCACGTGCCACATTGACATATTTGGTCGCGATACGCAGACGACGATTGGGCAATGGTGCGTCTTTAACACCAGCCGTCATGAGCTTACACTGAGCAATTTTTAGATCCAGCAACTCATAAACATGATTGGCACCATGCTCTAGTAGCACATCTTTACCCGCTACCCCAAAGTCCGCTGCACCATGCTCTACATAAGTCGGCACATCGCTGGCACGCAAAATAAGCACACGCACATTGGGGTTTGACGTTGGAAAAATAAGCTTACGAGAGGCCTCAGGATCTTCTAAAAGCTCAACACCAGCTGCACGTAGCAGTGGCATAGTCTCTTCTAAAATACGGCCTTTAGATAAGGCCAATGTTAGACCTGAAAACTCATCGTTTACTTCGTTTAGTAAACCATCGGCTAGTAAAGGTTTGCTTGTCTCAGTCATAATGACATCGTGTCCATGTGCAGTTAATACCCCTCATAAAAGGGGTTTTGATTGATAACGCAATATTAATAAACGCCTAATTGGCTAGAAGCCTATTTAAACTAATTATTGGTATTGATACGTTCGATATTCACACCCAAAGCACGTAGTTTTTCTTCGACATGCTCATAGCCACGATCGATATGATAAATGCGGTCGATGAGACTCTCGCCTTCAGCGGTCGCGGCTGCCATCACTAGTGACATAGATGCGCGTAAATCTGTTGCCATCACCGGAGCCGCTGTGAAGTTCTCAACCCCTCTGACTACGGCAGTGTGACCATCTACTTGAATAGAAGCCCCTAAGCGATTGAGCTCCGGCACATGCATATAGCGGTTTTCGAAGATGTTTTCGATAAAGGTACTAGTACCATCAGCAAGACAAGCAATCGCCATGAGCTGTGCTTGCATGTCAGTTGGAAAACCAGGATGTGGTTGCGTGCGAATATCAACCGCTTTTGGACGGCCTTTCATCTGTGCACGAATCCAGTCATCGCCGCTCGTGATGGTCGCGCCCATGTCTTCAAACTTCTCTAGCACTGGCGTCAATAATAGCGCAGAAGTGTTTTTGGTCAATACGTCGCCGCGCGTCATCAAGGCACCCGCTAGATAGGAGCCGGTTTCGATACGGTCAGGTACGACTGAATACTCACAGCCATGTAGACGTTCAACACCTTCGATGGTCATCGTTGACGTACCAATACCGCTTATTTTGGCACCCATTGCAACCAGCATATTGGCCAAATCAACCACTTCAGGCTCTAACGCACAGTTACCCAGTACTGTCGTGCCATTAGCAAGCGCGGCTGCCATGATGACGTTTTCAGTACCGCCAACAGTGATCATGTCAAACGAGAAATTACAGCCTAATAGCTTGCCGCCTTTAGGAGCTTGCGCTTTTACATAGCCATTCTCGACGCTGATCTCAGCACCCATCGCCTCAAAGGCTTTTAGATGCTGATCAACAGGACGTGACCCAATAGCACAACCGCCTGGCAATGAGACTTCTGCCTCGCCAAAACGTGCCAGCAACGGACCTAATACCAGAATCGATGCACGCATGGTTTTGACCAAGTCATACGGTGCATAGAAATTATCGATATTTTTGGTGTCGCAAGTGACGGTATCGTCTTGCTTTTGGATTTTGATACCCATGCCACCGATCAATTCAATCAATGTTCGCACATCTTGTAGTGATGGCACATTGTGCAATGTCGTTGGAGTTTCGGCCAGTATCATAGCTGCAAGTAATGGCAACGCAGCATTTTTGGCGCCTGAGATAGTAACTTCCCCTGCGATACGACTACTACCAGTGATTAAAAATTGATCCATAAAGGTGACAACCTAGCAATGAGTATAAGAAATGGTAAGAACTGACATGGTGAGACCGACTATTTCATCAGTCAGCCTAGTAGAGTCAGTTATATAGAGAGCCGTTTAGCCTTTTGATTGAACATCCCACTCAGCAGGCGTTAGTGCTTGAATATTTAATGCGTGAATATCGCCACTAGCAATTTTATCGTTCACAAGTGCGTATATTGCTTGCTGACGTTGTACGGCGCGTTTGCCTTCAAAGCTGGCATCGACCACGCGCACGTCAAACTTATTGCCTTGATTGGCAGCTTGAATAAAAGCGTCTGGGAAGTGAGTCTGTAAAAATGCGATCAAATCGTCAGCGTTCATGCTCATAAAATATCCTGTCTTATATAGAGATTTCTTGTTTGAATGGCGACATTATAACAAGAGTTTGCGTATCTTACAGTACTGTCTTACTGAACTGGTATGAACGCACACAAGAGCTTATAACTCCGCACATCAGTTTTGATGTGTTGGGCGCTCAAATTTATTTAAGCGCTTTGTCCAAATACGTGAGCACTTGCGCACGCACATCGTTGACCCAGCGTAGTGGCGGTGCCATTGCCCCAATACTGGTCGCATGACTGGCACCCTCGATTACGCCAGTTTCAACGGGTACGTCTGCTTTTTTCAGTGCAGCTGTCATCTTAGTCGTATTAGTGTCATAGACTATTTTGTCTTTTTCGGCCGTCAGTAATAGATAGGGTGGCTGCTTACCCTTAATCTGACGATCTGGCATTACTTGGTCGGGAGTCGCATCTGGAGCAAAGGCTGTCGCACTATCGAACTTACGGAAATCATAGCTATAAGGCCCTGCAATACCTACCACGGTGGCGATGTCTGTTGGCTTGATACCATAAGGGGCCAAAAAGTCTTCGTTAGATACAGCAGCAACAGCATTGAACGCGCCAGCCGAGTGTCCCATTACCGCAAGACGCGAGGGATCAGCGTGTAGACTTGCCGCGTTATTGATGCTCCAAGCAATCGCTTGCGCCGCATCTTTGACATAGTCAGGATAGACGTGTTCAGGCGCTTTTCGATAATTGATCACTGCGGTGACATACCCTGCTTGCGCCAAACTTTGACCGACAAAGGCATATTGTTCTTTATTGCCACTCTCCCATGAGCCGCCATGTACAAACACCACCATCGGGTAGCTGGTATTAATAGCGCTTTGTTCTTTCATGGCCTTTGTGAGCGGCTTAGGATAATAAATATCTAAGTCTTGTGACGGCTCATCACCATACAAGATGTCTTTGCTGACGCCAACGCCACCGCTAGAGGTGATACCATTGACGATCGCAAGCGGTGATAAAGCTTGGGCACTTTGGCTGGCTAGCGCTATGCTGCCAAATGCCAGTAGTGCCGCGCCGCCAAATGTTAGCGTGCGTGCTTTTTTATAAGGAGACTTTTTACGTGTTCCTACGCTACTAAGGGCGCTTCCACTAATGTCTTCAATCTGTTGAATATGATTTTTTGAATCCTTCATTGCCAGTATCCTATTATATTCATGTATGTAGCAATAATGCATAGCATCGAGGCTAGCATGCTGCGACGGTTTACTATGAATATAGTACTTACTGGCTAAGGATTTCTCGTGCTTTTACTGTTGTTACTATTAAGGCTTATTGTGATTAACTTTAAAAAAAGTCTGTGTTAGATAACAAAACCATACTTTTTTCAGCCATTCATTACTGATTTCGATACAACTCAATATAAGGACTTGATGACTGCTGGCTTTGTGCAGCGTCCTCTTCTGTTATCACGATTGGGGTGGAACTACTGATAGCCGTCTCTTGGGCAACGGGCGTCAGAGCAGGATCAGATAGGTTGCTCTCGTACATGATATCGTCATCATTAATCTTGACACCTCTGTCATCCACGACGGTTGTCAGTAGTACCAGCTCGGTCACGCCAACGGTGGTATTGGCAATATCAATCAAGTGACTCTGCTGAGTCGGTGTCATACGGCCCAGAATATAGACCACACCATTATCGGTGACCGCTTTAATCTGTGAGGCTTTGACGCCATCACTGGCAGCGACCTTAGCCAGCAGCTTTGAGGTAATATAACCATCGTGGACTGTCGAGCTATAGCCTTTTGACGCACTCACTTCCATTTCATTGTAGACACGTCGCACATCAGGCATAGAGCTGACCACTTTTTCCACTTCTATTTTGAGCGCCTCAGTTGGCACTTCTCCTGTGAGCAGCACCTCACTATTAAAGCTATCGATACCCATGCGACTGGTTTGCTGCAAGTCTTCTTTTAGGCCATATATATTGATTTTGACAGTATGTTCGATGCTACGATCGAGTAGACGCTGCGGAATCGTGCGCTCGGTCATCGGCACACCATACGTCCCCTCGGTACTGTTGGTCAGGTAGTTGGTGGTACAGCCTGTACTGACAACGCAGGCTGCAAGCATAACGCCTACCGCAGTACGACGTGATGAACCAAAAATAGCAGTACGCATATGCATCCGTGTCATTATTTACCTCTTAAAGCATGATTGTGACGATGGTATAAGTTCAATGAATTCAGCGCTCTTGACTAAATATCAGATACCTTAATTAGATATTTTGATTGAATAACTTTGTGCTAAATCTCGTTAACAACTACTTTACTTAATTTTAATGAATAGCGGTTAGGTTTTTGGTAACGAGTAGGCTGTTTCAGGTACTCTAACTATGCCAGATTTATGTTATATCAATAACTACCATGCACGGGCTACAAAAGCCCCTTTTATCCACTCAGGCTGAGTATCTGACGTATCATCTTTTAGCAGTATACTGCCCAACGTATTGTAGGCAATGACATCAAATCGGCAGTCATAATCCGCATACTCAGGATGCTGCTGTAAAAAACTCTGCGCGGTCTTAACTACTTTGCGCTGCTTACCTGCTGTAATGCTAATGGCAGCATCGCCATAGGCAGAGCGCTTACGCTGTCGAACTTCGATAAATACTAACGTCGACCATGCAGATCCTGTCTCTATCATCACCAAATCCAGCTCACCCAATTTTGGCTGTTGCCAGTTTTTCGCAACTAGCCTCAGCCCTTTAGCTTGCAGAAACTCACAGGCCTGCTGCTCAAACAGATTGCCTTGGCGCTGTTTTGGTGAAGTAAGCGTTAATGGTTTATGGTTCGCCATAAAGGTCGTGGGTCTAATTAACATTTGATAATTATCATAGCACAACATGCTAAACTAGCCACTTCTGTGCCGCCTACTTTTGAAATCTACAGGCCTACGCAAATACCTTTTAGGTGAAAAAATCGTAGATGATGTTTGAGTGGCGATGGCGCACTACTATTTTTTAATGACTTTTTAACGACTCGAGGTTTTCATGTCTACCCCTACTGCGATGCCAGCTTGTCTCTATATCGTTGCCACGCCGATTGGTAACTTAACCGACATGACACCGCATGCCATTGATGTCCTAAAGCAAGTCGCTATTATCGCCTGCGAAGACACTCGCACCTCAGGTAAGCTGTTGTCACATTTTGGTATCGATACCAAAGGCAGTAAAGCTGATGAGACAAAAGACTCAGCGTCTCCTAATACTAAAAGCCATGCTTCAGATAATGCAGATGATGATACGACGACAAAGCAAAAAGGTCACAACAAACTGTGGGCGTATCACGAACACAATAGCGCGATTCAGACACCTAAGATTATTGAGATGATTAAGCAAGGTCACTCAGTCGCCTTGATTAGTGATGCTGGGACGCCGCTCGTTAGTGATCCAGGTTATCAATTGGTACAAGCAGCACATGATGCTGGTGTGACGGTATCTCCTATCGTTGGTGCATCGGCGGCGATTGGTGCGTTGTCAGTGGCAGGACTACCCTCAGATCGTTTTAGCTTTATTGGGTTTTTGCCAGCCAAAACTCACGGTCGTCAAAAACAACTGAGCGCATTAATCGAACGTACCGAAACCCTGATATTTTATGAAGCACCGCATCGCATCATATCTAGCCTAGAAGACATGGCTGAAATATTTGGTGCAGATCGCGAAGTCGCGTTTTGTCGTGAATTAACCAAGACATTTGAGACGGTACGTAAGAGCACGCTTGGCGAGCTAGTCGAGTTTGTCAAAGCCGATGACAATCAACAACGCGGCGAAATCGTTGTGGTCGTCGCGGGTGTCAGCGTGGCAAAAGACTCTGATGACATCAGTATCCATGACAAATTATTACAAAGATTGCTAGAGGATCTATCGGTCAAAAAAGCTGCTGCACTGGCCGCTGATATCACTGGCGTCAAAAAGAATGCGCTCTATCAGCGCCTATTAGAATTACAAGCTGAATAATTTTATCAATAAAAATCATGTCTATAAATTTATTAAAAAGAGGTAAGCAATGTACGACGTAATGGCAATAGGTAATGCGCTGGTTGATCACGAATATGTACTGTCGGACGCCGCCCTAGAAGAGACTGAACTCACTAAAGGTAATATGACACTGGTAGGTATCGAGGAGCAACAGCAGCTACTGGCCTACTTTAAGCTTGCTAAGATTGAGCCATCAAAACAAGCGGGCGGCGGATCAGCAGCCAATGCGATGTATGCCTTTGCCAGTCTAGGCGGCAAGCCTTTTTATGCCTGCCGCGTCGGTGATGACGATCAGGGCGCATTTTACCTCAGAGACTTGCACGAAGCAGGCGTGGCTACCTCAGACAAATCTATCCATGAGGACGGCGTGACCGGCTCGTGTGTGGTCGCAGTCACAGAAGATGGCGAGCGTACCATGCAGACCTATCTGGGCACTTCAAGCGATATCGCCGCTGATAATGTCGATTTTGATGCGTTGACGCAAGCAGACTGGCTGTATTTAGAAGGCTATCTGGCGATGTCTGAAAGCATCCAACCCGCGATGACGCAGTTACGTCAACAAGCCGGCATTCATAACGCAAAAATCGCGGTGAGCTTCGCTGATCCTGCAGTAGTCAAATTTGCGAAAGACGGCTTGCTTAATATGCTAGGCAATAAAGTCGCAGTGATATTTTGCAACAGCGAAGAAGCCAAGCTATTCACGGATAAGAAGCAAGTTAAAGCTGCTGCACGTACCCTGCTGGAGCATTGTCAAACGGCTGTTGTAACAGATGGCGCAAATGGAGCCGTTATCGCCCACCAGTCAAATGATGAGGCCGAGATTGAAATTTATGAAATTGCGACGCCAGTAGTGGCCAATGTCATTGATACCAATGGCGCAGGTGACAACTATGCTGGTGCCTTCCTCTATGGGTTGTCACAGCAGTATAGCTTGCCAGAATGTGGTCGTCTTGCCAGCGAGATATCAGCACAAGTCATCCAACAGTTTGGGCCACGACTTGCCTCACAAGATTATCAAGATATCGCTCAGCGTGTCCTATAGTCACTCCAATCTAAAGTAGATACGGTGTCAAAACCGTTCATACTAAAAAAAGCCCCTATCACATTTGATAGGGGCTTTTTCGTTTGATTGAAACAACTACTTCTCAAACCTGTTTCTTAGTACTGCTTCTCTGTATTAGGCACCAGCCAACGCCTGCTCTAAATCGGCTTTGATGTCTTCAATATGTTCGATACCAATCGAGAGTCGTACCATATCTGTACTCACGCCTGCATTTTCTAGCTCTTGCTCATTTAACTGACGATGGGTGGTCGTCGCTGGATGACAGGCCAATGACTTCGCATCACCGATGTTTACCAGACGAGTAATCAGTTGCAGCGCATCGATAAAGCGCGCTCCTGCTTCTAGTCCACCTTTAACACCAAAGGTTAAAATACCAGATGGCGTGCCTTTCATGTACTTCTTAGCAAGCTCATGCTCAGGATGGTCAGACAGACCCGCATATTTCACCCAAGCAACTTTATCATGGTCACGTAGATATTCAGCAACGGCTTGCGCGTTCTGTACATGGCGCTCCATACGTAGGCTCAATGTCTCCATGCCTTGCAAAATACCAAAAGCATTTAGCGGGCTAAGCGCCGCACCTGTATTGCGTAGTGGTGCCACACGAGCACGAGCGATAAACGCTGGCGCACCCACGTCTTTGACAAAGTTCACGCCATGATAACTGTGGTCAGGCGTGTTCAAGAGTGGGAAACGCTCAGGATAATCACCCCAAGCAAACTTACCGCTATCGACAATCGCACCACCAATCGAGGTACCTGTACCACTCATGTATTTGGTCAATGAATGAATGACTACATCCGCACCAAACTCAAACGGACGGCATATCGCAGGCGACGCTACCGTATTATCAATCACGACAGGCACACCGTACTCGTGAGCCACATCACTAAGCGCTTGAATGTCAACGATATTACCGAGTGGGTTGCCGATACTTTCTGCAAAGACCATCTTAGTTTTGTCATCGATTAAATCACGAATCGCTTCAGGATTTTTGTGGTCAAAGAAGCGTACTTCGATACCTTGACGCGGCAATGCATGGGCAAATAAATTATACGTACCACCATACAAGGTCGATACCGCAACGATATTGTCACCCGCTTCACAGATGGTCTGAATTGCATAAGTGATAGCAGCCATACCAGAGGCCACGGCAAGCGCACCGATACCACCTTCAAGCGCTGCGACGCGCTCTTCTAGAACGGCATTGGTCGGGTTCATGATACGAGTATAAATATTGCCTGCGACCTTTAGATCAAATAAGTCTGCCCCATGCTGGGTGTTATCAAACGCATACGAGCTGGTATGATAAATCGGTACGGCGACCGCTTTGGTGGTGGGCTCAACGCTATAACCGGCATGAATTGCTAAAGTTTCAAGACGTTGAGGGGTCTCTGATTTTTGGGCTGCTTGCTGGTCTGCTTGTCCGTCACTCATTATATATTCCTTTATTTCGATAAAAGTTATTAATCAATAAATGACTACTCAACAAATTATTAATCAATAATCTACCACTGAAAATTCAGCTAAAAAACAATCTACCAAATCATAGCAATAAAAAAAGCCAAGTTCATCAAAACTTGGCTTTTTAATTAAAATAACTCTTCGCTAGTACTTAAGTCTGCAACTTCCAACTAGACTTTTATTTGTAATAAGCGTTTTCAGTACGGGTATGATCGGTCTCATCAATGACTTGCGTCAACTCTGGGATTTGCTGTTTAAGCTGCACTTCAACGCCTTGACGCAAAGTCATATCAACAGCTGAGCACCCTTGGCAACCACCACCAAATTTCAATACGGCTGTAAGACCAACGCCTTCTTCGTCAATCAGCTCAAGCAACTGTACGTCACCGCCATGCGCTGCTAGTCCTGGATTAATCTCTGATTGCAATACGTAGTTGATGCGCTCTTCCACACTGGCATCCGCACCCACTTTCGGTACTTTAGAGTTTGGCGCGCGGAAAGTCAGCTGACCACCGAAACGGTCTTTATTATAGTCGATGACCGCGTCTTCTAGATAAGGTACTGACGACGCCTCGATAAAGGCCGAGAAATTCTCATAAGTAAAGCGCAAGTCAGCGCTGTCTTCTTCGCCCGGCTGGTTATAAGCCATGCAGCACTCTGCACGCGGGGTACCCGGATGCTCAACGAAAATACGGACGCCAATGCCATCGGTGTCTTGCTTAGACAACAAATCTGCCAAATATCCTTGAGCAGACTCAGTGATGGTGATGTTGCTTTTTGCTTCAACTTGCTCAGTATCTAGTGCTGATTCATAACCTGTAGACTGCTCTAGTTGGCTATCAGCTTGGTTTTGCTCACTCATAATCTTTCCTATGCGTTATGACACAAATGCTATATCTATTATGGCTACTGTGTCGTGAATTTGGATTTTTTAAATTTCTACGAATGATATAAGTTATATGAGCCATCAATGGTTGGTATTTATTATTGTATGACACTGACCTCAATGCTCACAAAAATTTATCCGTCTATAACGGTCATTATACCTGAATCACACCATAATTCCGACCGCGCTACTGTGAATTGAATCGCCACCGCTGCAAATGGTTGTCATTGATTTTTTTAATGGCGCTATCGAGTGATGGACAAATAAAACGCTCAAACCAGATAAAAACAAACATATATGCTTGGTGTAATAAGCGATAAGTTATCCTCTATATAAAGACAGCAGTATCACTTATCAAGCACCCAAAAAATCTTTCACGCATCTAGCAATTAGATAAATGAACAAAGACAGTCATGAGACCCAGCACGCTTTGAGAGAAGACATTTGCATATTGAACGTGCGATACCGTTCACATCTCGTCCGAGCAAGTCATTTAGTTTTGACGTAGTATTGATAGTTTGAATAATTTTGTGCACTGGCTTTATGAGCATGGTAGCTTTTGATGCCCTTGTATAAATATGACGTATTTTCGAATAGGATGATTTTTATGACGACACGGACGTTGCACCTGATAACTACCAAGGATGATGAGAAAATTGCCGTTTGGAAAGTAGTTGAGACTTTAGAAGATGGTACTGTAGCCCACATGTTAGAAAACAGCTTACCTAGTATAAAATCTCAAAACATATTTCTGACGCATGGGACGTTTTCGGACAAGCAAACCTGCCTAAAAATTGCTGAGTATTTAGCGAGTCTGAGTCATCATTGCTACATCATGGAATGGCGTGGTCATGGTGACAGCTCAAAACCCACCAAAAAATTCAATTTTGAGACGGTTGCTACTTATGATTATGAAGCAACTTTTCGCTATTTTTTTGATGAATTAAAACTCGATAATCTGCACTGCGTCACCCATAGCGGTGGCGGTGTGGGGTTGACCATGTTTTTGATCCAAAATCCGCAGTATGTCACTAAGGTCAATAGTATCAGTATGTTTGCTTGCCAAGCTTATGGCGCGGTCACAAACCCACTCAGCTACACGAAAATCCTTGCAGCCAAACTGGTCACAAAGGTGGTTGGCTTTATCCCCGCCAAACAGTTCAAAGTCGGCCCATTTAACGAAAGCTACTACACAATGACTCAGTGGTATGACTGGAATCTGCAAAAAAACTTCAATAGCAGCTTCTTGAACGAGGCTGATTTTGATAAAAGCGATACGAATACAGATGAAGCGAGCAGAAGTAGTCATCAGCAAAAAAATACTGGCAATGACTTTATTGACTATCGACAGCATATGTCACAGATCACCACCCCTATTTATTCTATTAGTGCTAAAGGCGATAATTTCATCTCTCCTACTCGTGGATGCCGTTTGTTTTTTGATGATTTTAAGAACCCGGACAATGTCTTTCGAGAATACTCGCTCAGCAGTGGAGACTTAGACGACTATACGCACAGCCGTATCATGATTAGCCGTAATGCCGCCACAGAGATTTGGCCAACGGTGACCGCATGGATAGAGAAGCATGTAAGCTAGCGCTGTTCGTATTGCCACATGAATTGAGCGTATTGGCTTGTCGATAGGTATTATGGCGTGTTAATAGAGATGAGGATACACCCTTAAACATCTTTGCACTTGTCAGCCAGTCACAGGCTGTGTCAGTATTAGCGTCATCAATTTTTAACCAATAAAAATAAGTCGTAGGAAAATGGCGTCTATGAGTGAATTATCAGAGCAAAATCCAGATAAGCAAAGCGCAGATAATCAGGACAAACAACACTATCGTTATTTGGTCTTTATTGGACGCTTTCAGCCATTTCACGCTGGCCACAAGGCCGTTATTGATGAGGCGCTCAAACGCTCGGATGAGGTCATCATGCTCATTGGCTCGGCCAATTTGCCACGCAGCTTACGCAATCCATTTAGTGTCACTGAGCGTGCAGCGATGATTAAGGGTGCTTACTCAGCAGCAGACGCTGCCCGTATCCACTGCGTCGGGCTAGACGATGCTCTCTACAATGACACACGTTGGCTACAGTATGTCCAAGCGGGCGTAAAATCTGTCACGGGTGACTTGCAGACAGATATAGGCCTGATTGGCCATTCAAAAGACAGCTCGTCCTACTATCTGTCACTATTCCCCAATTGGGCATCGGTATCAGTGCCCAATTACCATAACTTATCGGCCACCCCTATCCGCGACAGCTACCTAATGGGTGCCACACCGACCCCTGAGCGCACGCCTGAGTCAACACGCAAAGTGCTCAACGATTTCAAAAAAACTGACGACTATCATCAGCTGCATGAAGAAGCCGATTTTATCGATAAATATAAAAGACAATGGGAATCAGCACCCTATCCACCCACCTTTATGACGGCTGATGCGTTGATTGTACAGTCTGGACATATACTGTTGGTAGAGCGTCGCAGTATGCCAGGACGTGGATTGTGGGCATTACCGGGCGGGTTTTTGAACCCAAAAGAGACGTTGTTTGACGCCTGTATCCGTGAGCTACGTGAAGAAACCCGACTCAAAGTGCCTGAGGCCGTATTGCGCGGCTCTTGTCACAGTCAGCATACTTTTGATGATCCATATCGCTCAGCACGTGGTCGCACGATCACCCAAGCGTTTTATTTTCAACTAAAAAATGATCCAAAAGGCTTGCCAAAAGTAAAAGGTGGTGATGACGCTGCCAAGGCATTTTGGCTACCGTTGGCAGAGCTTGACGCCACCATGATATTTGAAGATCACTATGCAATTATCACCAAAATGGTTGGGTTATAGCGTCATTTCCTATTATGATTTATTACTCTTATATGCAACTTATTAGCACCTGAGTCGATAGACGACGAAGGTTTATCGCCGCCACTGTTTTTTCATTAAAGCAGGGACGGCATCTCAAAGCAGAGGAGTTCTGTGATGTACACCAGCAACCTAAACAACCTAATCTTAAACAGCGACAGCTATAAAACCTCACATTGGGTGCAATACCCAAGCGGTAGTGAATATCTGTCAAGCTACATCGAAGCGCGTAAAGGCGACTATGATGTGGTGTTTTTTGGCCTTCAAGCCTTTATCAAAGAATACCTAAGCACGCCTATCACTCATCAAGATATCGATGAGGCTGAAATGGTCATTCAAGCACACGGCTTGACATTCAACCGAGCAGGCTGGGAGCATCTGGTCGATAAACATGACGGCTACTTGCCACTACGCATCGAGGCCGTCGCCGAAGGCAGCATCGTGCCCGTATCTAACGTGGTCTGTCAGATTACCAATACTGATCCTGAGTTCTATTGGCTGCCAAGCTATATCGAAACGGCGCTACTACGTGCGATTTGGTACCCATCGACGGTCGCTAGCGTCTCTCGCTACTGTAAAGACATCATCCGTCAGGCGTTAGAGAAATCAGCAGACAACACAGAATCGCTGCCCTTTCGCCTGCATGATTTTGGCGCGCGCGGTGCCTCAAGCCAAGAGAGTGTGGCAATCGGTAGCTTGGCACATTTGGTCAACTTTGCTGGTACGGATTCGATGACCGCGCTGGTTGCTGCCAGTCGTTGGTATCAGATGGGTAAAGACATGCCAGCATTCTCTATTCCAGCAGCTGAGCACAGCACCATGACAGCATGGGGACGTGACGGAGAGACTGCTGCATTTGCCAATATGATTGAACAGTTTGGCGGCACGGACAAAGCGTTTTCGGTCGTCTCTGACAGCTATGACTTATGGAACGCGATTGATAATATCTGGGGCGATACCTTAAAAGAAGATGTCAAAAACATGGGTGGTACGCTGGTCATCAGGCCAGACAGTGGTGAGCCTACCAAAGTGGTCCGCGAAGCATTAGAGCGTCTAGCGGTGAAGTTTGGCACGACTATAAACAGTAAGGGCTATAAAGTACTGCCCGATTATGTGCGTATTATCCAAGGGGATGGTATCAGTGCACAAAGCTTGAGCAATATCATTGATGTGGTCATGAAAGCAGGCTTTAGCGCAGAAAACGTGACATTTGGCATGGGCGGCGGACTGCTACAGCAAGTCAACCGCGACACCATGAGTTGGGCGATGAAGTCGAGCGCTATCTGTATCGATGGTGTATGGAAAGATATCTACAAAGACCCTATTACCAGTCGCTCAAAGCGTTCGAAAAAAGGACGATTGGCACTAGTAAAAGACGATAGCGGCCAACTCAAAACCATCAAGCAGCAAGAGATAAGCGATGTGGCGGACAACCTATTGCGTGATGTCTATATCGATGGCCAACTGTTGATTGACGACAGCCTCACGACTATCAGGGAACGTGCAGGATGGTAGATACCAGCAAACTAACTTCTGTTGCAAGAGATGTCTTACTTGCCCCTGTGTATTTTTATCAGGGCCGTAAGATTAAACGTGATACGGTTCGCCTGCCTGAGCCAAACGGTGAGCGGCACGGAATAGTTGAGTTGAGTTGCTCAAGCAATAGCGTATCGGCTGATCGCAAGCAAACGCTTAACCTAATGGTCGTGGGCGACTCAGCAGCAGCCGGTGTTGGCAGTCAAACGCAGCAAGAAGCGCTGGTCGGCAAGCTCATTCCTATATTGGCAGATAACGAGCATATTCAATCTAACTTTGCTCAGCTGAACTGGTCGCTGCAAGCGACGACTGGCCATACCAGCTTTGATATTTTGCGTCGGCTTTATATTTTACCTGCCCCCGCATATCCTATCGATGTGATGTTACTGAGTGTGGGCGTCAATGACACCACCGCTAATGTCTCTATTTACAAATGGCAACAGCGCATTGAAGACATTATTGCTATTACTCAACGTAAATTTGGCGTACGTGAGCTGATTTTTTTGAGCTTACCGCCGATGGCACAAATGCCTGCCATACCTGCACCACTGAATAGTTTTGTGGGTGCAAAAGCGTCAATACTGGACGGTATATTGCAGCGAGTCTGCTTAGCTCATGACGGGGTGACTTATATGGCAACTGACTTTAGCCGTATGATGGAAGAGCACGCCAATGGATCACCGATTGATATCACGGTCATGTTTGCCAGCGATGGCTTTCATCCTAGCAGTCTGATGTATGGCTACTGGGCGCAGCAGGTAGCAGAGACCACTGTTCAGTTATTGGCATCATAGACTACCTAAATTTTGATGCCACTCATTCTCAAGCCGTCACTTTAAAAACAAAAAAACCGCTGAATAATCAGCGGTTTTTTATTGCTTAGCAAAATACATTTACACCATGAGTGTAAATTATTCAGCAGCGTCTGCAGCTTTCTTGCTACGGCCACCAAAAGCGCCAAAGCGTTTGTTGAAGCTTGCAACACGGCCTTCAGTAGAGCTCTTACGTTGCTCGCCTGTGTAGAACGGATGCGACGCACTTGAGATATCAAGTGGGTAGTACGGATATTCTGTACCTTCGTATTCACGAGTCGTTTTGGTTTTAACAGTTGAACGAGTCAAAAAGAACACGTCAGCGTTAGTGTCATGGAACAAAACTTCTTGGTAATTAGGATGGATATCTTTACGCATAATATACTCTCTAGGTCCGATGTATGTACAACGTCTAAATACAGCACCATTGATGATGTATCAAACAAATAACGACATACGTAACTGAGGCACTAAGGACATTACAAGTATGGCAACTGCATCACTGGCTTATTCCAGCACCCAATACCACGCTTCTGCTCGCTTAGCCTTTCCCCAGCGGGAAAATTAAACCGCGATTTTAACGGTTTTTAGCGCTCAACGCAAGCCGTAGTTGTCATACACATGGGTGATAAGTGATCACTAATCAGATGAGTCCATCGAGATAAAACCTAGATGTTAGTACAACTGTTTTTTTATTTATATTGAATAATAAGCAACTTAATTTTAAATAAATTACATGGCTACCAGTTTACTCCTAGCGCTTATCTATCAGCTGTTACTCATATATTTGGTCAATGGTCAGGCAGTTATGTTAACTCTACTTACCAATGCTCTAATCGTTGTATTGAATATTTACTGAAATCCATTGAACCTTATAAGAATATATTCATAGTAAAAACGATCATAAAGGCGTTATTAGTCAGCATAAACGGTGAATGAGTACAAAAGAGAACAAAGTGAGTCCAACCGTCCTCTAACGCTAGTATCTTTCAATCAAAGCAAAAAGGCAGCCCTACTATATAGGCTGATTTTTATGTTCTACAAATACTCCTACACTCTAATCTTTATATTCATTATTTAACATAAAAGGTTTTTATATACTTGAAGGCTTCATAATTTGTTGTTATATTTATATATACGGATTTACGAATATATAACGCAAGACTGAGGGAGCAGCAACGTGGATACAGTTCAAGTAGATTTTATAGCGATAGATACCGACTGGGACAAAAAGGTCTCAAACCACCATTTTGATATATATCATTTATCTGGTTGGATTCATGCCTCAGCGACTGTTGATAAAGGCAAACCCTAAGGAGTCATTGCCCATTATAAAAACAAAGAAGTGCTGTTACCTATCATCATAAGAGACATCGACTCGATATCTTGGGAAGCCACTTCTACTTATGGTTATGGTGGTCCTTTAATGGATAAAACTTTCACGGATGCCGAAATAGACACAGTCCTCGATGAGATTAGAGCCTTTCTTTTTGAAGCAGGCTGCGTCTCTCTGTTTATGAGGCTACACCCAATCATCAATAAGGAATGGATTCCTACGGTAGGCAAAGCACTGACCCATGGTCTAACCTTGATGTCTGATCTGAGTAAGTCTGAAGAAGAACACTGGAGTGAGACTCAAAATCGACATCGTAGAGGTATCAAAAAAGCATTAAAGATGGATGTCGTGACAAAAACAGAGTATCTAACCAAACAAAATGCAATGATGTTTTCGAGCATTTATAAAGAGACGATGTTACACGTCAAGGCGAGCGACTATTACTTTTTTGATGATGATTATTTTTTCAACCTGCTTGAGCATCTGCAAGATAAGATACTCTTGATAACGGCTTATCAAGACAATAAAGCAATCGGCTCTTCTATCTATACGATTTGTGAAGAATCTGGCATTATGCAGTTTCACCTTTGCGGTACACTCAACGCCTACACTCACCTGCAACCATCCAAACTCATTACTCATGTAGCACGAGATTGGGGTCGAGAGAGCGGCTATAAGGTATTACATCTTGGTGGCGGTGTCGGCTCTAATCTAGACTCTTTGTATGAATACAAGAAAGGATTCAGCTCTCAAGAATTAATCTTTAAGACTTACAGACTCGTCGTCAATGCAGAAAAATATTCAGATTTAGTAGCAGATATCTGGTTTACCGAAAGTGATTTATGCTCTGATTTCTTTCCTTTGTATAGAAAAGAACCTACGAAAGAAGAAGTGCTTGAAATCGATCAAGCAGAATCCTTGGCAACCATATCGTAGTAGAGATAACGCTTGTACTGCCATGAGTACTCAATAAGACAACGATCACATTTTAAATCTAAATAAAAAAGCAGCCCCATGATAGGGGCTGCTTTTTTTGTCTCAATATAATGCTATTAGATATTACTTGAGCATATATTACTTGCTTGGAACAACATGCCAAACACCAAACTTGTCATCGCCGTTTTTGTCACCGACCTTTGTATCATTGGCATAGAAATATAACGGTTTACCATTCATTGCCCACTGATATTTACCGTCTTCACGCTTGACTGCCGCAAACTGGCCAGATGCTTTTGCATTGCTTGGTGCCATGAAGGTCGGCCAAGCAACTTGGCAAGCCGCACCGCAATCTGACTTGTTCATTGAATCTTTATCAAACGTATAAAGCGTCATATGGTTGGTCGCATCAACCAATATGCCGTTTTTGCTAGTGACTGGCGCGGTATTATTGCTGGTCGCTTGGACTTCATGCGTGCCAGACATGTCACTACCAACCGCATTCTTTAATGTTGTACAGCCTGTTACTGCCAATACGCCTGTTAATGCCGATAACATCATGATATTTTTCATAGTAACATCCCTGTCGTTTTAATAGTTGTAATAATAAATTTTGTGATTTTTTGATTTAGATATTTTTTAAATCAAACTATATTGAAAGCAAGCCTTAGGCCTTACTCAAGCGAGACAAATATAGCATATAGTTCTAGGCTATTTAGATCATCAATATGTAAACTTACAAAAGTGGCTAGAGCTTACAAAACGAGTAAACAATAAGCTTTTTGGCTACAGAAAACAGACCTTACCATGCTTTTCATATTGTCCATTTCTACTGTCTCACTGATGCTCATCTACGTATGTAGCGTCAGGAGCTTAATACTTCGTTGACAAAAATCATGCATCCCCTTACGTATTTGCCATCATATTATCTGTAGTTATTCGTAAAATAGTCTTATAGAAATCTTATAGAAATGAAGCACGACTACACAATGGATAGATTACTCACAGATAGTGTGCCCACTTCCGCTCATACATGAATGTTGAACTTAGCGACCTTCGCACGCATATCAATAGCTATAAGACATTTAACGACTACACCGAGCATAGCCTGATGCAAATGCTACTAAGGATACAATGACGACAATGACTCAGTCTTCTAATAAAAATCGCGCTCACTCTGGCAACCAAGACGCTGCTTTTGATGTCCTGTCTTACGGCGCCAAAAATAACACTCCTACCAAACGTGTTGGCATTTTGGGTGGCGGCACTGCGGGGGCAACGATTGCTATTCGCCTTGCAGCACTAGGTCTTGAAACCCATTTGTTTGAGAAGAAAAAATCCCTTATCGATGGCCCGCCCATGTGTCATTTGCATGCTGGTGGTAATTTGTATCGAGAAATACCTGATGAAGATTGCGTGGCACTGCTCAAACAGTGTATCGATATACTACGCCTCTACCCTTGTACTATCGATGTTCGTCCAACTGTATTTGCGGTGCCGACACGCGACGAAGGGTTGCCTGAGGACTTGCTGCCGCGTTTGGATATTTTGACAGATGCTTACCGCGAGCTGATTGAGCAAGATAGTAACAATAAGGTGTTAGGCGACCCTGAAGATTACTATCAGCTCTATAGTCATGAGCAATTGATCGAGCTGTCTGAGCGTGAGCAAGTTGCCGTGCCAAGTACGGTTGATGAATGGATGATACCGGTTGCCAGATATTTGGACTTAAATAAGGTTAAGTTTCCACTGATTGTCGTACAAGAATATGGCTGGAACATTTTCCGCTTGGCAGCCTCTGCGCAATTGGCGTTAAAAGAGTACGATCATGCACATGTTTTTACCGATACGACTGTACAAAAAGTAGTGCCGGTAGATTGCGAGAACTGTACCAACGCTGACCACCATGTCACCAAATGGCGTATCGATTATCAACAAGCTAATGCCTCTCAGACTGAGTCTGTCGAAGTAGATTATTTGGTCAATGCTTGTGGTTTTCGTACAGGTGTCATTGATGATATGGTCGGCGTTGAAGTCACGCGTATGGTTGAGTTCAAATCCTCTTATGTCACGCACTGGGGTGATGCAGGCGGACAGATACCAGAGATTATCGTCTATGGTCAACGAGGTACGCCAGAAGGAATGGCACAGCTCACTCCTTATCCTGGCGGCTACTTTCAGATTCATGGCATGAGTAAGGCCATTACCCTCTTTAATGATGGTTTAGTGGCATCTAACACTGATAGCGCTCAGCCCAAGCTACCGCAGCAATATGTGCATTATATCGAAGATGGCTGGGACAAAGCACCTCTACAGGCACGTAGCCAGCAAGCGATTGAGTATATTGCTGAGTTCGTACCGACATTTAACAGTGCCCGTACGGTAGGTAATGCGCTATACGGTGGGCAGCAAATTCCTGGACAAGATGATACGTTGCGAGTCGCTGATGTGAGTTTGTATTCAAATATACGCTACGCTCGTGCAGAAAATGTCAAAGCATCCTCAACCTTAATCGCGGCGGATCAAATCGTCAACGAGCTAACGGAGCTGGGCTTAATAAGCAACGACACACCGATGAATCATAGTCGTTATGCACATGAGTGGGCATATCTCGCACACAATGATAGCTTAGCGGTTGATAAAGTTGCACGTATACTCGCTGAGCAGCGTGGGTTCCCAATAGCGATGGCAGATGTCAATCACAGCATCTGTGGAGCGGTGTTGGACGATTTATCACCTGCTGATGTATAGCCGTTATCATGTATTGCTAAGGTTTTTTGAGATTTTGATAGCCACAGAAAAATAGCCATAAAAAAGGAGCAGACGACCATGATTTGGTTATCTGCTCCTTTTTTTACTAGCACTCAATACTGTTGAGCCCACTATTACCGCTGTAGATTAATAGTGTTGATATGGCCTAGCTATTACTACCAGCCATTTTTTTTGTATCTATAGCATCATCGATAGTCACTACTGTCTGTAGGATATCGATCGCCTCGCCAATCGTGTTACAAACCACTAAGCGATCAAGGTCTTGCTGCTTCATAAAACCTTGCTCGGTGGTATGTTTTAGATGCTCAATCAGTTTGTCATAAAACCCATTAATATTGAGAATAATCATTGGTTTTTCGTGCTGATACAGCTGACGCCACGTGGCGATTTCCATGATTTCTTCTAACGTACCTAAGCCGCCTGGCAAGGTAATAAACGCATCGGCATATTCTGCCATGACTGTTTTACGCGTGTGCATGGTGTCTGTCAGGTGTAAACGTGTCAAATCTTTATGTGCGATTTCGTGTTTTAGCATAAAAGTCGGAATCACCCCAACCGCTTGTGCGCCGCCATCAATCACCCCATCTGCCACTGCACCCATCAGGCCAATACTAGCGCCGCCATAAACCAAGCCCATGCCACTATCAGCCAATGCTTGACCCAAATCACGCGCGGCTTTTTCATAAATATCACCATTGCCCAAACGCGAGCCACAATATACCGCAACTAAAGGCATGGTCAGCATTGACTTGTCTACCGCTTTTTCAATATTGCTAATATCTTGGCTAGTAATGACTTCATAAGTGTCGTTATCGATTTTCATTTGCATATAGTTTCCTTAATTTTTATATCAGGTGGTATTGAGTGCTTGTTATTAGTGAGGATCGTATACCGACCCCTTTAATTGATATTGTCATGCACATGATTCATGAGAGGGCACTCAGTCAAGTGTTACAAAACTTGGAAGTCATATTTGAGCGCCTGTCTCGCTAGCATTTATCTTAACATAAGCAATGCTACCACATAGTCACAACGATTTATCACTATGCAACGACTACATCTCCAAGATAGTTATTTATGGCTCATCGCAGTTCGATAACCCTTATCTACTCATAAAAAACCTAAGGTATCACAATGGATAATAATAGCGCTTCTTTGACTACAGAGCATTTAGATACTATGACTGACAGCCATCTGACTGGTCAAAACAATACTGATGATGCTGCCAATGTCGACACTTACTCACTAACCATCATGACCGACCGCAATCAGGCGTTGGCAGCCACTGTATATCGTCCAAGCGATGCGGTAAAGACAGCGATTATGATAGCTCCAGCCACAGGCATTAAACGCCAGTTTTATCATAACTTTGCGACTTACTTGGCAGAGCATGGATTTGGCGTGCTGACCTTTGATAACGAAGGTATCGGTGAATCGCTAACCACTGACTTGGCCAAATGTGATGCATCGCTGATTAGCTGGGGACGTCATGACATGCCAGCCGTATTAGACGCTTTGCAAGATGAGTTTGCAGATGCCGCTTATCATCTTATCGGTCATAGTGCGGGTGGTCAATTGATTGGTCTCATGCCCAATTATAATATGCTTGCCTCAGTATTTAACGTGGCCTGCTCATCAGGGCAAATCAAAAACATGGCCATGCCGTATAGAGCCAAAGCCATGTTTTTTATGGATGCGCTGATTCCTATTGCCAATTTAGCGCTGGGCTACACGCCTTCGGACAAAATGGGAATGGGTGAGCCATTGCCACGCGGTGTGGCTCGTCAGTGGCGTGAATGGTGCAATGGCGCAGGCTATATCAAGACCGCCTTTGACAAAAGCATACACACGCATTTCTATGATGAAATCAGCATGCCAGCATTATGGCTGGGCTTTAGCGATGATGATATCGCCAACAGTGAAAACATGGACGATATGATACGGGTATTCACGAGAATGCCCATAGAAAAACGCTTTTTAGATCCCAAGGATTTTGGGGTTCGTAGCATTGGTCATATGCGTTATTTTAGTAGCAAGACCAATGCAAAAGCGCCTGCACTGTGGCAGATGGCAGTTGATTGGTTGCGCAAAGGTGAATAGGATAGTGAAAGCTCAGGAGTTGTGAATGAGTTTTTATTACTCAGCATCTTTGGTTTTTTCTACTTCTATACGCTTGGTCAAAGCAGAATGTAGCGACGGCTGCATATTATGAATATTGCCTATCATCCATTTCACATAGCTGATGGGCACGTCTTTGATCGGCTTGCCTTTATGTTTGCCAAAGGGCATTTTACTTACAGGAGTCGCTTTATTGGAGATGGCATGTGCTGCCGCAAAGTCCGTCGGCGCAATCTCTAGGCGCGTACAACATGCCTGATAGAGCAGATAGCACATCCGTGCATCGCCAAGCGCGTCATGAGCAGCAATCGTCATTATACTCGCCTCGCCCTTACCCAGTAACTGATCGATACACTTGGACTGACCATAAGCACTCCATTCTGGAAAGGCGACGCGCGCGAGTCTCACGGTACAAATCAGCTTAGCAGATGGACTGCCAATCACGCGCCAATCAAAGCGTACATTATGTCCAATCAAATACGTTGGCAGCTCAAATTGATCCAATTCAAAACGCTCAAGACCAGCCACATCTGCATCAGTAATGCCATGCACTTTGATAACAATGGGCGATATCGAGCGACCACTATTGAAGTATTTCATCCACTCAAATCCAGTTGCCACATTGATAGTGGCAACTTGGATAGGTCTGGGATCACGGCCCTGATCTGTTTCAGTATCGATAATAAGTGCCGTTTCAGCCGTAGTAGCAGCGTCCGTATTGTTCAAAGCATCATTCATAAAATATTAGCCATCAGTAGCAGCCCTTGTCGCTCAACAGAAGCATTGAGTAGGTAAGATTATATTTACTGTACTTATGTTTAACCACAACTGTATTTATGGGGATAAAAACCATAGATAACAATGCGATACATACCTTTGTATATAGGGCTTTTATAATAGGGGCTCAGACAATGTCAAACAGATAAGAGACATCAATGCTAGCAGATGGGAAAAACCAACAACCCACGCCTTCTTTTTTCAGTCGTATACTAAGCGTACTGATTAAGGCCATTGTATTGCTGGGGCTGTTATTTGTCTTTGATAAGCTGCTGCCTAGTATCAGCCAACAGACCCAATCGTTTGTGGTTGCCAAGTGGCAGCAGCTAAGTCTATTGCAGCAAGAACTGCCGACAGAAAACAGCCTACCCAGTCCGCTACCAGAGCAAAATCTGACCGATACGTGGGGCGCGGCACGCAGCCAAGGGCGCTCGCATGAGGGTATTGATATTTTTGCAGCCCGAGGCACACCGATACAGTCGACGACACAAGGAATCGTGAGAAAAGTTGGTGAGAATACATTAGGCGGACGTGTGGTAGTGGTCGTTGGTCCTGGCGGCACAGGACATTACTATGCGCATTTAGAGGATTATGCTGATATCGCGCCCAATGACTGGGTTAATAAAGGCGATGTTATTGGTTACGTGGGTGATAGCGGTAACGCGAAAGGCACACCGCCCCATGTCCATTACGGCATTTATATCAATGGCAGCGCGGTCAATCCTTACCCGTTTTTGCAAAAAGACTAGAGTCTGCACTCACTCTGAGCATGACGCTCTAAATAGGTTGAGGTTAAGAATGGCTGAATTTAAATAATACCAGTTGAGCACAGTATTAATTTGTCGCAGCTGATCGTACATAAGCGTCTGGAAATACCACGCTAAACGTCGATCCTGCTCCTTCTATTGAGTCAATCTGCAAGTGCGCCTCATGTTGATGCAGGACGTGCTTCACGATAGCCAGCCCCAGCCCTGTACCACCTGTGGCACGGCTACGACCTTTATCGATACGGTAGAAGCGCTCTGTCAAACGGGCAATATGCTCTGGCGCAATACCCAGTCCATCATCTTCGACTGCGAATCGGCACCCATCCGATGTCCGCGTCCAGCTGATGGTGATATTGCCACCTTTTGGCGTATATTTAATCGCATTAATGACCAGATTAGACAAGGCACTGTTCAAGTACATCTCTGATCCATATAGGCCGTCATAGGTATCTATTTGCAAATGAATGGTGTGCTTGTATGCTTGGTTATAAGCCTGCGCATCATCATAGATATTGGTCAGCAGCTTGGTCATTTCTATATGGTTAAATTCATGCGTCTCTTCGATCTCGATCTTAGACAAGAGTAGCAGGTCATTGACGATTCGGTTCATGCGAGCAGTTTGCTGAGTCATCAGCTCAAAACCGCGACGCCAATGGGGCGGCATATCCGGCTGATCAGTGAAGTTCTCTAAATAGCCTGTCATCACTGTCAATGGCGTACGTAGTTCATGCGAGACATTAGCCACAAAATCTTGGCGCATTTGCTCTAAATGCTGCAAGCGAGTCACGTCATAAATAAACAACAGTTTCTCGTCACCGAAAGGCGTGAGCTCACACTTTAGATAACGACTGGGATCGCGCCATGACTCTATATGGATGCCATCGTTAGGTAGGGTTGTATCCTCGTAATACTGACGGAACGCAGGCACCGTAATAAAATCAAAAATACTCTGGCCTTTGTCCTCTGGCTGTAACGACAGTAAACTCTGCGCCGCTTGATTCCACCACTCTAGACCATCATCCTCATTGAGCAAAATCACCGCATCTCGTAGTGCTAACAGTGCGCTTCTGATTTTTTGTAATTGCGCTGCTGCATCTTGGTGAGCGATTGGTACTATGCTCTCTTGCTTATTTTTTGCTGGCGCTATCTTTTCCATGTCTCATCCTTACCACTATCCGCTATCTAGTATGACGGCGGCATATTTTATCCAAGAGTCACTATAGTCATTCCACTATAAAATTATTACTGCGTTAACCTCGCTTGAAGTATTTAATATACATCTACACTCGGTTGCCTTGTACTATTTTTAAATTAAATCGACTATATACGGGATTAACTTGGCTCAATAATACTAGAGAATCGATAGCCTGTACCGCGTACCGTTTGTATCAATGTATCACAGTCGTAAGGGCGCAGTAATTTGCGTAGGCGTTTGATATGCACATCGATGGTTCGATCTTCGATGTAGACGTTGCCGCCCCACACCTGATCAAGGAGCTGTGTTCGTGTATAGGCACGCTCTGGATGACTCATAAAAAATGCCAATAGGCGATATTCTGTTGGACCCACATCCACGATTTGACCAGCTGCTGTCACGCGCTGACTTTTGGTATCGAGACTCAGCTTCCCGATCTCTATTGGTTTATCACTACTGAGCGCACTACTGCGACGCAGCACTGCCTTTATTCTTGAAATCAATTCACGTGTCGAGAATGGCTTGGTCATATAGTCATCTGCACCCGCATCAAGGCCATGCACTTTACTATCTTCTTCGCTTTTTGCCGTCAACATAATGACAGGAATCTCAGAGAGCAATTCGTCGTTTTTGAGCATACGACAAAAATCAACGCCGCTCTTATCTCCAGGTAGCATCCAATCAAGCAAAATCAGTGACGGTCTGTGATCGACCACTTGCTGATGCGCCTCTGACACGTCAGCGGCTTGCAAGCTCTCAAACCCCGCCATTTCTAGCGTCATTACGACCATTTCCCGAATCGCTGGCTCATCTTCAACAATCAAAATTTGCTCATTATACATACGATATTCTCAGTGTTAGAGGGCACAATCTATTATGTAAAAGGTGATAGTCACTCACCAGTCTCTATCTATTAAACGGATTAATTATGACAGCTTCATGACACTTAACGCTTAGACATCGAGTAAAAAGTTTAGTGGCCCATCATTAACGCTCGACACTTGCATATCAGCGCCAAACTGACCTGTCGCCACGTTTAGATGCTGAGTCTTGGCATAAGCAACCAATTGTGAAAATAGCGCTTGAGCCATATCAGGTGCCATTGCCGCACCAAAGTCAGGACGACGGCCTTTGTCCGTCCTTGCCATCAACGTAAATTGCGAGACTAAGAGGAGGCCACCGCCGACTTGCTGGACGTTTTTATCCAGTTTACCAAATTTGGCAGGATCGTCATCATTTTCAAAGATACGATAGGTCAAAATCTTGTCAATCATACGCTGAGCAGTGGCAAAATTATCTTCATGACCTAAGCCAATATACGCCAATACCCCATGATCGATAGTACCAATACACTGCTCATCAACATCGACACTGGCGCGTTTTACCCGTTGTATAAGTGCTTTCATTTACTGAATCCTTAACAGATTATGCTCAGACAATAATATGCTGTCCATGATAAAATACTGACATTCACTTGCCTATTTATTAGGGCGTGTTTGATATTCACAAATAGGTACTGCTGATCGCTAAAACTGTTTCAGACAAGGCGTAAAACGACGGTAATGCTCATGCCTTGACTAGGTTTACAACGTAGTATGGAGCAATTTTAGCCACTGTCAGTGCCATGGTCGAATGTCCAACACGCCCTTATTACACTACATCCTATTTTGGTAGCTTTATTATGAATGTATTTACCACCTTACAACAGCTAGTACCGCAGCAAAAACTGAGTAAAGTCGCTGGACGTCTCGCTGCTAGTCGCCATCCTTATGTTAAGCGTACCTTTATCCGTAGCTTTGCCAAAGCTTATAATATCAGCTTGGACGAGTACGAGCGCCAAAGTCTCAATGCGTATGAGAGCTTCAATGACTTTTTTACCCGTGAATTAAGAGACGATGCGCGCACCATCGATGCCACTGCAAATGGCATTGTCAGTCCTGCTGACGGTATCATCTCTCAGCTTGGACAGATCGAAGATCACAAACTGCTACAGGCAAAAGGTCGTCACTATGATGTTGGCCAACTGCTTGCTGATAGCGAAGATGGCCATTATTTTGCTGATGGTAGCTTTGCGACTATCTACTTAGCACCTAGCAATTACCACCGTGTCCATATGCCGTTTTCTGGTACCTTGACCAAGACTCGCTACGTACCGGGTACGCTGTTTTCGGTCAATAATACTACGGCGGCTAACGTTCCAGACTTGTTTGCACGCAATGAGCGTCTGGTCTGTATGTTTGATACCAAATATGGCAAAGCTGCCGTGGTGATGGTTGGTGCGATGATCGTCGCTGGTATCGAAACGGTCGCAACTGGCAAAATTACTCGTACTGACGACATTCAAGAAGCCGATCATGACATGCAGTTTGCCGCAGGTGATGAGCTTGGACGCTTCTATCTAGGCTCAACTGCTATCGTAGTTTTGCCAAAAGCAGCAAAATCGGACTGGCTAGACAGCATGCAAGCCGATAGCATCGTACAAATGGGACAGTTACTCGGCACAGCCAACGCGTAATAAGCTTATAGTACTGATACCTATAAAAATAGAGCCCAGCCATGCATAACCTATTATGTATGGTTGGGCTTTTTTAGTTCAGTCAATCATATCCGTACTAGGCATCAATCAACCACCCTTGCTGGGTCGCATAGTCAATATTTTTTGACAGCCAATCATGAATAGGTGGAAAGCTGTCTTTGATAAAAGCAAGCGCGGCCGCCACTTGCGAACGCGTAACCTTAGCATCAACCCACGTTTTTCCCTCAGTATTGAGATTGAGTAAAAATGGCAATAATCGATCGACGACTCTGAGCAGCTGGCTCTCTTTACTATCGCCTGTCTCTTGCTCCTCCCAAACCGCGCTTAACTTCGCAATACCGTTACCCCTTTCTGCTTGCAATCGAGCTATACCTTCACGTTCTTCGATGTGTGCCTCGCTACGACTACTTGCGAATAAAAACGTATCCCCCGCATCAATCTCACCCAAGTCATGTACCAGTGCCATTTTAAGTAGTTTTTCATGACTGACATCTAGCTCAAACTGTTCAGCGATCGACCAGCATGCCATGGCCAAATGCCAAGAATGCTCGGCAGAGTTTTCATGGCGAGTCGTATTCGTCACATAGCTGCGACGATTGACACGTTTAAGCGCATCAAGTTCTAATAAGAAATGGGTGACATCATCTATGTCGATATTTGCAGCAGATTTTGAGTTGGTTAACGATATAGAACTGGTTTGTGACATTGATTTTCTCTGGTTATGAATTTTTTATACTTATAAACTTTATGCTGATGGGCTTTAACGATTAATAGTCTATGACAGTCATCAAAAAAAATAGCGCTTATTGTATCAAGCGCTATCGATTATGAGTTTGCAAATAAATGATTGTTTTATTATCTACTTAATCAGATTGCTAATGGTTTTGAACGCAGGGTCTTCACTGCTACGGCATAGCTCAAACAAAATGGTTTCAACCGTGGTAATCACTCCGCCAGCACGGCGAATACGGCGGATGGCTTGCTTTTTATCATAAGAAAAACGTGATCCAACGGCATCTCCAATGATGACTGGCTGCATACCATTATCCAGCAGATCAAGCGCGGTCTGTAGCACACAAACATGGGCTTCTACCCCAAATAACAAAACCACGCTACGGTTCTGCTGTGCCAGATGATTCCATGAGTCCTTGTTATCACAAGCGCTAAACGTGACTTTTTCAAAGCCCTTGGCGTTATTACCTTCTAATACTTCCCGTACCTCTGGCAAGGTATCACCCAGTCCTTTTTTATATTGCTCATTGAGCATAATGGGAATATTAAGTTCTTGCAGCCCTTTGATTAGAGTGACTGTTTTTTTGACGATATTTTCGTGATCATAGATATGCGGTGTTAGGCGTTCTTGTACATCGACGATCATCGCTTGGGTATCTTCACGAGCGATTCGATAAGTACGATCGGTAATCATAGTAGACATAGCACACTCCTTGTACTGACATTTATCATTAGAATCTATGTTAGCTCTATTGTTTATATTATCCCTATTAAGCCAACTCTTATTTAGTCACAGTTTCATGAATGCGTCAATGGAGATAATTTTTAATCATGATACATATGCTATTTTTGACCTCTTAAATCATTCATTGGCTAAGTATAGAGTTACCCATAAAAAAACCTCCAGCCATGATGACTAGAGGTTTTATTTATTAGCAAGTAGCTGCTTATTGCGTATTTAAATTATTGAGCATTCAAATAATTTTGTTCACATCAGTGAGACAATATTAAACACGCTCAATGATAGTAGCAATACCTTGGCCAAGACCGATACACATCGTTGCTAGACCGATTTCAGTATCCGACTGCTCCATTGCGTTTAGCAAGGTAACCGTGATACGAGCGCCTGAACACCCTAGTGGATGACCCAGTGCAATCGCACCGCCGTTGATGTTGACGATGTCTTGCTTGTCGGTCAAGTTCAACGCTTTCAGTACTGACAAGCCTTGAGCTGCAAATGCTTCGTTTAGCTCAATGGTTTGCATGTCACTGATGCTCATGCCAGCACGCTTAAGTGCTTTTTGGGTCGCAGGTACAGGACCATAACCCATGATAGCAGCATCACAACCAGCAACAGCCATACTACGAATACGAGCACGTGGCTTTAGACCTAGGTCTTTGGCTTTTTGTGCGCTCATGACTAGCATCGCAGATGCACCGTCAGACAATGCAGATGAGGTAGCCGCTGTTACCGTGCCGCCTTTTGGATCAAAGGCTGGGCGTAGCTTTTGCATTTGTTCCATCGTCGCATCTGGACGAATCACTTCATCAACCGTACACAGTTGCAGACGACCCGCAGCATCATGACCTTCGATACCGATGATTTCATTGTCAAAACGACCTTCGGTAGTCGCAGCCCATGCACGGCGATGTGACTCAAGACCGAAAGCATCTTGCTCTTCGCGAGTGATACCATTCATACGGCCCAGCATCTCAGCAGTCAAGCCCATCATGTTTGACGCTTTTGCATAATGCTTAGAAGCAGCAGGGTTTAGATCAACACCATGCATCATGCCGACGTGGCCCATATGCTCAACACCACCGATGATAAAGATATCACCTTGGTTGGTCATGATTTGCGCCGCAGCGGTATGTAGAGCCTGCATAGAAGAACCACACAGACGGTTGACCGTTTGGCCACCAGCCGTTTTTGGGATACCAGCTAGCAGGCCGATGTTGCGACCGATGTTTAGACCTTGCTCTAGCGTCTGGTTCACACAGCCCCAGATAATGTCTTCGATATCATTGGCATCAAAGTCATTACGTTCTACTAAGGCACGTACCAATTCAGCTGACATACTATCAGCACGTACATGGCGGAACATACCGTTTTTGGTTTTGCCCATTGCCGAGCGTACGCCATCTACGATGACCACATCTTTTGGACTTAAAGTTGTCATACTATCTTCCTTTTCAATTTTTATTATCAGTGTAGTCAGTTTATGTCAATGCTATGATTCATGCATCGGGCGTCAATCATTATGTTTCATGTATCTTGACGCTTGATGCCATTTATCAAATCTGACACAAACTGGCTAAAACAGTACGTCTACGTTTAGAAAATATCGAAATATCCATTACTATTTCTATTTTAGTAGACGTACCACACTTATCCTAATACGGTATGTTCATTAAGCGACTGAGTAAAAAGTCTCGCCAGCGGCTGCCATGTCGCGGATTCTTTGCGGCGCTTCATAGGCTTTGCCAAGGTATGCGTATTTTTCACACAATGCCAAGTAGTTCTCTAGACCCATTTGGTCAACATAACGGCAAGGGCCACCACGGAATGGTGGGAAACCTACGCCCATGATCATGGCCATGTCAGCTTCAGCAGGCGTGCTCACGATGTTGTCTTCTAGGCAGCGAACCGTTTCGTTGCAGAATGCAATCATGGTGCGGTCAATGATGGCTTGATCGTCAAACGTCTGCGTTTCGCTATCAGTCGTGGTTTTTAGCAGCTCATAAGTGGCTTCGTCAGCAACTTTCTTTGGCTTGCCGCGTTTGTCCATTTCATACTTATAAAAACCAACACCGTTTTTCTGACCTAGGCGTTTGTTTTCATATAAAAGCTCAATAGCACCTTTATAATCAGGCTTCATGCGATCAGGGAAACCATCTGCCATGACTTCTGCGCCATGAACACCTGTGTCTAAACCGACGACGTCGATTAGATATGCAGGACCCATTGGCCAGCCGAATTTTTCCATAACTTTATCGACATGAGCAAAGTCAGCGCCTTGTTTAAGTAGCAAGTCAAATGCACCAAAGTATGGGAACAGAACACGGTTCACGAGGAAACCTGGGCAGTCATTGACCACAACTGGCACTTTGCCCATTTTAGTTGCAAGAGCAACGGTGGTCGCAACCGCTTCTTCAGATGATTTTGCGCCACGGATAACTTCTACCAATGGCATACGATGTACTGGGTTAAAGAAATGCATACCGACGAAGTTTTCTGGACGCTCAAGCGCTTCAGCTAGGAAGGTAATAGAGATGGTCGAGGTGTTTGACGCTAGGATACAATCGTCTTTAACCAAGCCTTCTACTTCTTTTAGTACCGCACGCTTCACGTTTGGATTTTCTACAACTGCTTCGATAACGATGTCAGTCTCGCTAAAGTCACCATAGTTAAGTGTTGGACGGATACGGCTTAAGGTTTCGCCCATTTTTGCTGGGGTCATTTTGCCGCGATCGACCATTTTGCCTAGTAACTTGCTGGCTTCGCCCATACCAAGGTCTAATTGCTCAGACTTGATGTCTTTCATGATGATTGGCAAGCCTTTGCTGGCTGCCTGATAAGCGATACCGCCACCCATGATACCAGCACCTAGTACGGCGGCTTCATTGATTTCATGTGCTAATTTGCTATGCTGTTTTGCTAACTTTTTAACCAATTGATCGTTTAAGAACAAACCAACCAAGCTTTCTGCTTGTGGGGTTTTAGCCGCTTTTGCAAAACCAGCCGCTTCTACTTCGATCGCTTTATCACGTGGTAGGTTAACGTGTTTTTCAATGGCTTCGATCGCTAGCGCTGGTGCTGGATACTGCTTAGGATTGGCTTTGGCGAAGATAGCACCTTTGGCACTGTTGAATGCCATCGCTTGCTCAAGCTGGTTTAGCTTAACTGGAGACAGTTTTTCTTCACGTTTTGCTTTCCAATCAAGCTCACCTGAGACACATTTTTTGACCAAGTCAATCGCTGCATCTTGCAAGTCATCAGCTGGTACAGTCGCATCAACCAAACCTAGCTTTAATGCTGCTAGTGCCTTTTTAGGAGCGCCAGTCGCGATCAGCTCAAGCGCGTTGTCGATACCAATGATACGCGTACTACGAACCGTACCACCAAAACCTGGGAAGATGCCCAATTGGGTTTCTGGCAAACCGATAATCGCTTTGTCGCTCATGACACGGTATTCACAAACCAAGGTCATCTCACAACCGCCGCCCATCGCAGCGCCATTGATGGCAGCAACTTTCGGGAATGGCAGGTCTTCAAAACGATTGAAAGCGTCATTGACATGAACGACCCAATCTTTGATCTCGCTTTCTGATTTTTTGAAAGAACCCACAAATTCTGTGATGTCAGCACCAGCGATAAACACGCCTTTGGCTGAAGTAACGATAAGACCTTTTACGTCGTCCGCTTTTTCTAAAGCGGTGACCGCTTCACCAAACTGCTTATTGGTTTCGGCATCAAACTTGTTCACGCTCTCATTTTCGGCGTTGTACTGCATATTGGCGATGCCATCCTCTAGCATTGTCACCGTGATGCGATTTCCTTGGTATACCATGTGGAACTCCTTTCTATTATAACGAAAGCTACGTTTTGAATTAAAATAAATAGCCAGTTACTGTTAGTAAAATGGGTAATAGCACGGTGCGCTTGTCATGTTATAAAGACAAACATATAACGAGCGCACCAGTGAAGATGTCTTTATTATCCAGCGCTCATAATCATGCACTTATTTTGCGTCTCTTGCATGACATCATATGGCGCTTTGTTTATATACTATTGGTGCAGGTACCGATAAAAAGTACTGGCTGAGATACAACCTAACACCAATTACTGTCATTACCAGACCATTGCCACGCCAATTAGTGTAGGGGATTATGCCCCTTACTGTCACAAGCTAATGCCATACTCACAAGTCACTCTTAAATCACCTGTAAGCATTTACCTTATGCGCAAAGTGTTTTAGTGAATGTTTGTATACTCAAATCAAGCGTGGCACTGTCAGGCTTTGAGTAGATATCGTCTTGCAGCGCATAAATAATAGCAGCAACCATCAAACATACGCCTTTATCAGAACACATTCAATCTGTCAGTGAAATCAATGATAGGTAACGAGAGATTGTTGGAATATTACGGTCCCGAAAAACAGTCGCGAAAAACAATCGATTGATACTTTGTCACACATAAGCCATACGCTCTATCATGCTACACTAATGTCGTTTTTACCTTATCCCTAATAATTTTTACTGCATTCCTATAAACTGTATCCCTATAAATGGTTGGATTATGACTGTTTCTTCTACGCTAAACCCTACTCCTTTTGGCTTTATATCGTTTGATAATAATGAACAATTTCATAGCACGGTGCGCGAGCAATTGGCACAAGATATCGATGTGCTGTTTGCTTATGCCAAGCTCCCCAGCCCATTGTTGGATGCCTGCCGTTATGTGATGACTGGCCAAGGTAAATTGGTACGTCCACTGCTGGTCGCCAGCGCTTTCGCTAACGTGAATGATCATAGTGATAAGAATGTTGACAATAAGTTTGATAAAAACACTGCAGTCAGCGATGACTTAGCATCACTATTAGAAAATGACTCAGATTATGATATGGCGCGCCGTGCAGCGTTGGCAGTGGAGCTACTGCATACCTATTCGTTGGTGCATGATGATTTGCCCTGTATGGACGATGATGAGCTGCGCCGTGGTCAGCCGACGGCTCATATCGTCTTTGATGAAGCGACAGCACTGCTAGCAGGGGATGTGTTACAGACGCTCGCCTTTGAAGTATTGACCGCAGAGCTGCCTACCTTTGCGCCTTATGATTCAGATATCGCTAGCCAGCTATTCGCTATATTTGCGCCACGTGCCAGACGCATGGTCTCTGGTCAAATGCTGGATCTCAATGCAGAAGCCAGTGACAGCATCACACAAAGCGAATTGGAAGCCATTCACCGTGACAAAACAGGCGCATTGATTGAAGCGGCCATGCTCATGGGCGGCATCTGTGCTGGCGCGACGGCTCCGCAGCGCATGGCACTGCAAGAGTGTGCTCAATATATTGGTCTGGCCTTCCAAGTTCAAGACGATATTTTAGATGTGACGACTAGCACAGATACGCTGGGCAAACCTGCTGGCAGTGATGAAAAACTGGACAAGTCTACCTATGTAAAATTCATGGGTGTGGATCAGGCGACTGACTATGCACAATCGCTGTTTAATGACGGACGCGCCGCTATTATGCGTGAACTAAGTAGTGATGATTTGAGCAGTTATGAGCAAACGAATAGCACAGACAGTAATCCTAATACAGACAACGATGCCCTATTGGCATTGATTGAATGGCTATGGTCGCGTAAGAAATAGTCTAGCGAATAACCACTGAGTAAAAACAGCTCAACAAATTTTATTACTCAAAACGGCAGTGAGTGGTCAACATGGACAGTAACCCTACCCCGCGTATTTATCTTGGCACTGGTGGCTATAGCGATACCGACTTACTCGGTACGCTGTATCCTACTGGCACAAAAAAAACCGACTTTTTACGTGAATATGCCAAGCAATACGGTGCGGTGGAGATTAATAGCAGCTTCTATGCACCTATTGGGCAAAAAGCCTTTGCTGGTATGGTCAATAAAGCCTACGTGCAAGCTGACAGCCAGTTAAAATTTGCTGTCAAGCTGCATCAAGACTTTACTCATGCACGCAAAGGTACTGCCGAACATGCACAAGCATTTCTAAACGCCTTATCTCCGCTTATCGAAGCAAATGCTTTAGCGCCATTATTACTCCAGTTTCCGCATGGTTTTGATCGTACTCGTGAGCATCGTCTCTATCTGGCAGAGCTTGTCAGTTGGTTTCAAGATTATCCCTTAACCATTGAGTTTCGTCATAACGCTTGGCACACGCCGCAAGTGGTCGATAGCTTTCGGCAGCAAGGTCTCATTTGGTGTAGCGTTGATTACCCTAAGGTGCATGGCCTGCCACCGTCACGGTTGATATTTACCGAGCGCACTGGCTATCTGCGCATGCATGGCAATAACCTAAACTGGTGGGATGCGATGAGCGCAGCTGACCGTCATGATTATCGCTATAGCGAAGCTGAAATGCAGGACTGGGCGCAGGCAATTGCCAATCAGCGTCAGCACCTTGATACGCTCTATATCTTCTTTCAAAACACTACTAAAGCACATGCGTATTATAATATTGCGATGCTGCGTGAGGCATTATCCGCTCACCATTTTGATACTTTTTAAACCAAAAACTGTCTTGTGCGATAGTCAATCATTGCTCATACCTAAATTAGAAAGCAAATAAGCAATCAAATAAAAAAACATACAAGTAGATAACCATGGATTCACTCAGTCAGATTGTTTTAGGCGCTAGTGTGCAAGGTGCGGTACTGGGTAAATACCAAGGACGCAAAGCTTATCTGTACGGGGCAATGCTGGGTACTTTGCCTGATTTGGATGTACTAATACATTATCCTGATCCAATCAGCAATATGACCTATCACCGTGGTTTTAGTCATTCGCTAATCGTCCTCACGGCAGTGAGCATCGTGGGCGCATGGGCAATCAGTCGTTATCATGCATGGCGCAACTTGCCACTGCCTTACTCTACTGTGCGCTTGGCAACAGCCATGACGCTGGCGCTCACGACCCATCCAATTCTAGACAGCTTCACGGTCTATGGCACGCAATTACTGTGGCCGCTACAAGAGTCTTTAGCACTGACGCCTTTTAGTATTGCATCGATGTTCATCATCGATCCGCTATATACATTGCCACTGCTCATCGCCATGACTATAGGGCTGATAAAAGGAAGCAAGCTTGCTATCTTTAAAACTGGCATATTAGCTCATTGCCAACGGCTTGCCATTTGGATGCTGGTGATCAGTAGTGGTTATTTGATGCTCTCGTTAGGTCTAAAATATTACGCGCAAGACAAAGCTGAGCAAACATTGGCCGCTGCCAAAATAGACAATATAACCCGTATCAAAACCATGCCTGTGCTGCCTACTATCCTGATGTGGCGTACAGTCGCTGAGGACGATCAAAATAGACTGATTGAAATACGCGGTAGCGTTTTAGACAGTCGCTTGCCTGAGTATCGCTATCTGACGCAGTATGACAATTCGCAGACGCTACGCGCAAACCTGCCAATAGCGAGCCAGCCCTATACACAAAGGCTGGATTGGTTCTCTGGTGATTGGACAGGCTACCGAACGCAAACGATGCTTGATGACGCTGTTAAACCTAACAAACAAGACATCCAGTTGGTCGTTGATGACCTACGTATGATGGCAGGCGACACGGCGTTCTTTAGTTTTGTATTGGCAAATAAAACAGGACAAGAGTCGCCATGGCAATCTATTACGCTTATAGACGCGCCTATTGTCAAAGTTGACGGTGAACCTGAAGTATCGCGTATTGAATTGGTGAAACAAGGATTTGCGAGAGTGTTTGATGAGTCAGTTGTGGATAACGATGGTGATTGGATTGTGGTTGATGAGGATTAGTGCTGACCTTAAAACGTGCTAACAAGTCTCGCTTTGATAGTATGCGCGTTGATCCAAGCTGGGATCATGTAGGCGCTGAATCATTAAGTGTATACCGTAACGGTGAGCTAGTAGATATAGCTTTAGATAGCGGCCATTACCGTGACTATGTACGTGGTACTACATTATCATCGTACGATTACCAATTATGTCTAATTGAAGATGCATGTTATAACAACATTACGGTGTCATTTAATTAAGTAAACCACTACTCCTAAAATGACTTTAAGCCCAGCAATGCTGGACTTTTTTTATAAAGTTAACGCTTAACTAAGTTGTTGGTGTTTAGCACGATAGTTAGAAAATAATGTTATAAGAACTATAGTGATACTAGCCCCGATAAAACCAGGAACAACTCCAAACATATCGAATATACCTCCCTCTAATACTTCCCAAATTAGTGATGTTACTGCACCTATGATCATGCCCCATATTGCTGCTTGGCATGTCATAGACCGCCAGAACAAGCTAAATACAATAACAGGGCCGAATGCTGCGCCAAATCCACCCCAAGCAAAAGCAACCATACTCAACAGGGTTTTATCTGCCTTATTAAAAGCTAAGGCAAGACCTATTAAAGTAACGATTAATAGACCCATGCGTGCAACTAAAATAACTTCTTTATCATTCGCATTTTTCCGAAAGTAAGTTTTATATAAATCTTCAGAAATGGTTGTAGAGCAAATAAGTAATTGCGAATCTATAGTACTCATTATGGCCGCTAATATACCTGCAATGATAATTCCAGCAACAAATGGATGATAAAAGGCTTGGGCTAGTGCAATAAATACAGTTTCAGGGTCGCTAAGCTCACTTCCAAAATAGGCTGCGCCGAATACTCCTACTACTACAGCTGAAATCATTGTAATTGTAGACCATACCATGGCTATCTTTCGTGAAATTGCTACATCCTCTAAAGACCTAACACTCATAAATCTAACAAGTACATGGGGCTGGCCTACATAACCAATACACCAGCCACTAAAAGAAATCAGTCCAAATAGCCAGCCATCACTGGGTTCTAGCGCTTTAAATGTTAGTTTACTTAATACTTGAGATAACTCTGGACTCATTTCTGGTGTGTTAAATATAAAAAATAAACAAAGAGCGGTAATGAGTAGAGACAGAGACATCATTAGCCCTTGAAAAAAATCAGTCCAGCATACTGCTAAGTAACCTCCCATAAAGGTATATGAAACGATAACAATCGCACCAATGAATAAAGCGAGGTGATAATCTATATCAAAGACTCTTTCAAACAGCACCGCTCCACCACTTAGTCCCGCGCCTACATACAATGTAAAAAAGACGAGCATGACTAATGAAGCTATTAGCTGTAAGGTTTTTGAGTCCGTTTTAAACCGATTTTTAAGGTATTCAGGAATTGTTTGTGAATCATCTAATTCCTCAGTGGCAACACGTAGCTTGGGTGCTACGAGTTTCCAATTGAGGTAGACACCCATGAGTGTAAATACAACGATCCAAATAGCAGAAAGGCCAGTGGTAAATAATGCTCCAGGAAGCCCCATTAAAGCCCATCCGCTTAAATCGGAAGCACCAGAGCTTATAGCTGCAACACTGGGCGGTAAGTCTCGAGATCCTAAAATATAATCTGAGGAAGTACTGGTTTTACGGTAAAAGTAATAGCCAATACCTAACATAGCAAGCAGATATATAGCAAAAGCGCTGTATGTATAATTCATAGGTGTCCGCCCCTTTTTTGCTATTTAGTTAGTAGCTTGATGATCCATCTGCAGATAGTGAGTGCTTCTCTGTACCTGTGAGTGGCGGATTAAATACTGAAACCAAAATAAGATCCTGCTCTTCATCAGCTCTCAAAAAATGTTTGTCATGCTTGTCTAAAACATAAATAACACCTTCACTAATTTTATGGACATTACCTTTCATGTCTTCAATTTCGCCTTGTCCAGCAATGCAATAACATGCCTCTAGATGGTTTCTATATTCAAGTACAGATTCAGATCCTTTATTAACTTTGGTATGGCAAACTGTGAATCCCATACCATCTGTTTCAGTCAAAAGGCGATGGCTAGTTCCATTTCCCCAATGAACAAAAAAATCAGTGTTTTCAATATCTTTAAGCGCTTTAGTAAACATTTTTCTTACTCCGTTGATGTGACTGTTTGATTTCCTTTAGGTTAATCATCTGTTAAGTTACTAACAAGTCAGAAAAAATTCGCCTATTGTTAGAAAAACTAACATCTAAAATTAAGGTTCTAAAATGAAATTGCCACTTACTGCTATCTACTATTTTGACTCTGTGGCTAGAAACCTCAGCTATACAAAGGCTGCACAGGAGTTGTGTATAACTCATTCGGCAGTCATAGCACAGGTAAAAAAATTAGAAGATTGGTTGGAAGTTGCTCTAGTTAAAAGAAAAAATAACACGCTTGTTTTAACTGAAAAGGGATTGTGGTTGGCTGCCTCACTTGATAAATCAATGGTAAATATCCGAAATTCAGTTTCAGCTATAAGGCAAAATAATACGATAACAATTAAAACCATACCGTCTTTAGCCTCTGACTTTCTACTGCCTCACTTAAATGATTTAAAAAGTGCATTTCCAACTATTAATTTTAATATTAACTATGTTGGCTATGAAGAAACCTTTGTTGATTTAGTATTAGACTTTTGCGATAGAGAGCTTGAAGAAGACGAGGAGCTATTATTTTATGGTGAAACAATTCCTGTTTGTGGTGAGGGATATAAAAAATTAATTGGCGAATTTAACATTAAAAAAGCGAATAAATATGAATACCTTCACGACTGTGATTCACAAGCATGGAATAATTGGTTTAATATTTATACAGAGCAGTCTCGCGATTTGGCACATTTAGATAAAAGCTCTATTTTTGGTGATTTTAATTTAATGCGTACAGCCGCAATCAATAATAGTGGTATTGCTCTCTGCCCTAAGAGCTTGATAAAAAATGATTTAAAATCAAATAAGCTAATTCAGTTATCTGATAAAGGTGGAAACTTAGAAAGAAAGTACTTCATTAAAGCAGTAAACCCTGACAACCCAAGGATTGACAGGGTAAAAGAATTTTTAATTAAGCTCGCTTTAACTAATGAATATGCTTAGAAATATTATTAATCGGTTATTTAAAGCAAGGTGTGTACTAAATTAAGCCACATAACTCTTATTTATTCGTATAGTTTTTAGAATACTGACGAACTTGAACTTTGGTTAAGATATTTACCAAAATATTGAAATAAAAATTTATTTAACTTTTTTATTCTTTAGCTAAAAACAGCTGCTTGAGATAGCTTTCTTATCCAGATTTCTGGCTAATCTATTTTTTATACGAGTATGTTTTAAGCCAGTGCTCGACAATCTGCTTGCATGAGGCAAACCAAACCTGCTCGTGTGAGCTGGTGTATTCTAAAAACCATGCTAGTGCTTTAATTCGCCCGGGGCGACCGATTGAGCGGCAATGCAGACCTATCGACATCATTTTTGGTGTGTTTTCACCTAGTAGATCGCCTTCTTCGTATAGCGTATCAAACGCGTTTTTTAAATAATTATAAAAAAAAGGATGCCTCTCAGCGTCCTTTTTCTCATCCAAACCCTCAATAGCTAAAGAATACTTTTCAACACCAACATCCTCATCTTTATACTTTACATCTGCGTAGACACAATGGATAAGCTTATCCTAAAATAAATATACGTAACCGCTCTACTCATTGTCTTTGCACACTGGTAACGTCTATATCGTTAGTTAAAAATTATCAGTCAAAGCGCCATATAGGTGTGCTGATATTCATCTACAATAATAAAGAGAATAATAATGACAACACTAAAAAATAAAGTCGCGATTGTAACCGGTTCATCAAAAGGCATCGGCGCACAGATAGCTATATTACTAGCAGCAGCAGGTGCCAAAACAATTATTAACTATGCAAACGATGACGCAGCAGCCAATGATATCGTAAACCAAATTAAATCGGCAGGCGGTGAAGCTATCGCTGTGCAAGCAGATGTTAGTGATACTGAGCAAGTCGCCACGCTGTTCGACACCACCATCAGTGAATTTGGCAAACCAGACATTTTGGTCAATAGCGCAGGTATGATGATTAATAAACCTATCGCAGAAACTACTGATGAGGACTTTGATCGTACCTTTGCCGTGAATGTAAAAGGCACGTTTAATACGCTACGTGAGGCAGCGACCAAACTCAATGATGGTGGCCGTATTGTTAACCTCTCAAGCACCACCACTCGCATGATGCTACCCACTTATGGTACTTATTGCGCGACTAAAGGCGCAGTAGAGCAGCTGACCAGAGTCTTTTCTAAAGAAGTTGGGGCACGCAATATCACCGTCAATGCCGTATCGCCTGGACCAACAGATACCGAATTGTTCAATCAAGGTAAAACAGACGAAGCGGTTGAAAAACTCGCCAGCATGTCAGCCTTTAACCGTATTGGTGAACCAATTGACATCGCGCGCGTGGTGGCATTTTTGGTAAGTGAAGAAGCAGCGTGGGTCACAGGACAAAATATCGGTGCAAACGGTGGTGTGGCTTAATCGCGTTATTGTATTGACGGTATGTATATTAATACCTAAAACAAAACGACCAAACAAAAAAAGGACACCTCGCGGTGTCCTTTTTTCAATCAAATACTTAGCTGTTGAATATTATTCTTCAACGCCAGCGTCTTGACCTTTATATTTTGCATTTGCGTAGTCCCAGTTCACTAGCTTGTCTAGGAACGTATCTACGTAGTCAGGACGACGGTTACGATAGTCGATATAGTACGCATGTTCCCACACATCACAAGTCAATACAGCGATTTGGTCATGTGCAAGTGGGGTATCAGCGTTAGCAGTTTTAGCGATAGACAGTTTGCCACCGACTTTATCAGCGACTAACCATGCCCAACCTGAACCGAATTGAGTCAATGCTGCGTTTTTGAACTCTTCACGGAACTTGTCATAGCTACCGAAATCTTCTTCGATTTTAGCTTTTAGATCGCCAGTAGGTTCGCCGCCGCCGTTTGTTGGCGTCATGCAGTTCCAGTAGAACGTGTGGTTCCATACTTGAGCTGCTTGGTTGAACATACCTTGTTTGCTGTCATCTTTAGCAGTCGCTAGGATGATTTCTGGCAACGTTTTGTCTTCTAGACCAGAACCAGGTAGCAAATCGTTAAGCTTGGTCACATACGCATTATGATGCTTGTCATGATGATACTCTAGCGTCTCGGCACTGATATGTGGCTCTAGTGCGTCTTTTGCATATGGTAGTTCTGGCAATGTAATGTTTGACATAGTTATTTTATCCTTGCTGTTTAGCCGTTAGTTTATAAAACTTCTTATAGAGATTGAATCTTACGCTATTTTTACACCGTAAAAAACACTATAAAATAGCGGACTAAATTGGCTGAGTTTATTGTTTGAAATGAATGGTATTGCTTGATACACGGTACTGCTCAATACAATATCACGTATTATTATGAATCCAAAATGAACCTAACGGTTACTACCTGCTATTATTCTTTGCTTAAAAGCCAAGTGTTTGACTTCATGAGCATTTATTAATTAAATATTCAAAAGTTACAGGATATAACTCGCTGTAGCTTGGTTTGCATTATAGCAACAATGACCAAAAGTATCAGTTACCAAATGTTATAGACCGTACAATCAGTATAGCCATTGGCTATGTATTAGCGGATTGTGCAACCTATCTCAAAAAGATAAATGACAAGTCAAATATGACTGGTAAATGCGTTTATATCAACAGTAAAAGAATGCTAAAAGGCAAAATTAGATTAACCAGACTCTACGTAATTATTTAATGGAAAGACACTATGATCAACACAAGCACCATCGACACTCCTCTACACGCGACTCAACCAACGCCAAATACCCAATGGGTGCTCGCCAGTAATAATAAAGGCAAGCTGGCTGAGTTTAAACGGCTATTTGCTGAGGCAAATCTGGATGTGACGATCATCCCGCAAGGTCAGCTCGATATCGAAGAAGCCATCGAGGATGGTTTAAGCTTTGTAGAAAACGCCATTATCAAAGCGCGTCATGCCAGCCGTATCAGTGGACTGCCTGCTATCGCTGACGACTCAGGACTGTGTGTGCCCGCACTCGGTAACGCACCGGGGATTTACTCTGCTCGCTATGCTGGTGAGCATGGTAATGATAGTAAAAACAACGCCAAGCTAATCGCTGACTTACAGCCTATCCGAGAAGCGAAGCCAGATACTTCTGTTAAAGGTATGTTTGTTTGCGTACTGGCGATGGTGCGTCATGCTGATGACCCGTTACCGATTATCGCTCAAGGATTATGGCATGGCGAGATTTCAGAGACAGCGCATGGTGATGGTGGTTTCGGCTATGATCCATTGTTTTGGTTACCTGACTTACAAGCCAGTGCGGCCAGCTTGAGCGCTGCTGATAAAAACAGCATTAGTCATCGCGGTCAGGCCATTCAGCAGCTATTGGCGCAACTGCCTTTATAAGCAACTATAGTCAAGTCTATATAAATTAGCTACATCGTCATCCTCGCTAAGCATACTAATGTATAACTTGCACTCGGTTTCCTTGTATCGAAATTATATTGAACTGACTATAATATAAATCGGCTTGTATCGTATTTGGTCTGCTTTAAACCAATACGGTTAGACCCTATATAGTTAAGCTCAACACCGCATCAATCACATAAGCATGAATGATAGATGAAGTGCAACTAACGCGGCAATTTTTGAGCGAACAAGCGGCAAACAGATAATTTTTACTTTAATAATCAGATAGATTATACTGTTCTACTTTTAAAAATTTTGTCGAAAACCGTTATTTGTCTGTATAATTCACCAAAAAGCGTTATTATGCGGTGCATTAACGGTTTATTATTGATATTTGATAGCATTTACAACCTCAGCAGTTTTATATTTTGTGCTGGCAGCGATTGCTACTGACACTGATATGGACGTTGCGGGCTATCATTATCCCCTATTTATTCCAACGGCAATCCGTTGTACACGCCCGTATTTTGAGGCTCGGTTTGTCTATTACCATTTAATCCTAAGTACTGCTTAATTTTAAGTACTATCTAATCCTAAAGGTGTAATTAACATGGCTACAGATTTACAAGTCACAACCAACAAGCTATCTAACAAAGAAACCCAATTGACAGTTAAAGTACCTGTCGAAAAAATTCAAAACAAAGTCGAAGGCCGTATTCGCCAAGTTGCGAAAACTGCCAAGATTGACGGTTTCCGTAAAGGTAACGTCCCTATGTCACACATCCGCTCTCAGTACGGTGCTGGCATTCAACAAGAAGTTATCAACGATGTGATCCGTGATACCGTTTTTGAAGCGATCAAATCTGAAGACATCCGCGCTGTTGGCATGCCTAACATCGACGACGTAAAACTTGAAGATGATTTCTTGGTTTATCAAGCGACTGTTGAAATCTTCCCAGAAGTAGATGTACAAGGTATCGATGAGATCGAAGTTGAGCGTCATACTGCTAAGGTTGATGAAGCTGACGTTGACACCATGATCGAAAACCTACAAAAGCAACGTGAAGAATTCGTTGAGAAAAAAGGCATGGCTGCGAAAGACAACCAAGTGACTTTTGACTTTGAAGGCTCTATCGACGGCGAAAAATTCGAAGGCGGCTCTGCTGAAGACTTCAAACTGGTTATCGGTAGCAACCAAATGATTCCTGGCTTTGAAGCTGGTATCAAAGGCATGAAAGCTGGCGACGAAAAAGTTATCGAAGTAACTTTCCCAGAAGATTACCAAGCTGAAAACTTAGCAGGTAAAGAAGCTCAGTTCAAAATCAACGTAAAACTGGTTGAAAAATCTAAGCTACCTGAAATCGACGATGCGTTCCTTGAGCTATTTGGCGTAAAAGAAGGCGGCGTGGAAAAACTAAAAGACGACGTACGCAAAAACATGGAACGCGAAATCAAAAACGCTGCGCGTAGCCAAGTTAAGCAAGCAACTTTTGATGCATTGCTAGAAAAGAACGAGTTTGACGTACCAAACGCTATGCTAGAGCAAGAAATCGAGCGTCAACGCAACATGATGATGCAACGTTTTTCTCAGCAGTTCGGTGCCAATGCTGATAGCTTCGATAAAGACATGCTACCAAATGAGCTATTTGAAGAGCAAGCGCTACGTGCTGCCCGTCTTGGCATCATCGTTGCTCGTGTTATCGATACCAAAGGCTTAGAAGTAGATCAAGCACGCGTTGAGACGTTCATCAAAGAAGCGGCTGAAAACTATGAAGATCCAGCAGAAGTGATCGAGTACTACACCACTGATAAGCAACAACGCGCTAACATTGAGTCTGTTGTCCTAGAAGACCAAGTAGTTGATTATCTAATCGAGCAAGGTAAAGTAACTGACAAAGAAGTTAGCTACCAAGACTTGCTAGCTGCTCAGCAACAACAGCAGCAAGGCATGTAGTCTAAACTGAGCACTATCTGTTTTAGTTAGTTAGATAGCGCTCATGTTCTTAGCTCATAAAAATACGGCCCTAATCATTGATTGGGGCCGTATTTTTATGGGTAAATATAAATAGCAGTTTAGGTCAAAATAGTAATAAAATCCTAGGTTAAAACAGGAATGAACACTACCCCTAAACCTAGCATAACCAACCCACGTTGGAACCAGAAATGACCACCCAAACGCTGTTGCAACTGCTGATTAATCACCATACCAACCGCATAGAGTCCTAACATAGACACCATCATACCGGCATAAAAACCTAACTGACCTGATACACCGATCTGTGCTGGCAATTCTATCGCATGCGCCATACCATGAAATACTGCCAAGCCGCCAAAAGTCATGCTCAGTAATGGTACGTCACTTGTAGTTGCCGTGCTCGCTACTGACGTATTTAATGATGCAGCTTTTTTTCCGCGCCATTGACCCATTAACACAAATGCCAATACCGCCACTGATAATAGTATCGCCATCTCGACCATGCCAGCGGCCGAACCAAACGCAGCCCCACCTACCAAAGCACCGACTGTGGCTAAGACCGCACCCAATGATAGCCCTCCTGCCAATGACATCATACCCAAGCGCTGCTTTTGTAATCCATAAAACAACATGCCCATACCAACTGCCAAAAACAAATGATCAAAGCCTGTCAGTGGGTGCATCAACCCTGCTTGCAAGGCTCCTAACAGCGATGACGTGTGCGCAGTCGTTGAATGGATATGTCCTGCATGTGCCTGCGCCAATGACGGTAGCATCAATGAGGTCATCATCACCGTTGAGCCACCCACTATATTACGAGCGGATAGAGCCTGTGAAAAATGCGTTTTGATTGTCGTTTTTGTCTTGGTAGAGGCTGTCATGGGAGTGCTCCTTAATATTCATAATTTGGTTGTTCATAGCTTGTAAGTCATAGTTCGCGAGCTTCTATTAACTAAGCAAGCATGCCCTGCTCTTTGATAAAGGCGATAATTTCATTCAGTCCATCACCTGTTTTCATGTTGCTAAAGATAAAAGGTTTGTCACCGCGCATTTTTTTGGCATCTCTTGCCATGACTTCTAGCGAAGCCCCTACCATGGGTGCTAGATCAGTCTTATTAATAATCAATAGATCAGACTTGGTAATTCCCGGCCCACCTTTACGAGGTATCTTATCGCCTGCTGAAACATCAATAACGTATAGGGTCAAATCAGACAGTTCTGGGCTAAACGTCGCTGCCAAATTATCACCACCTGATTCGATGATAATCATCTCTAAATCTTCAAAAGTTGCTTGCAGCTCGGCAATAGCAGTCAGATTAATAGACGCATCTTCGCGGATAGCCGTATGCGGACAGCCACCTGTTTCTACGCCACGAATACGCTCAGCAGGCATGGCGTCATTACGGGTCAAAAACTCTGAGTCTTCTTTGGTATAGATATCATTGGTCACGACTGCCATATTGACCGTGTCGCGCATGTTTTGGCACAAACGCAACGTCAATGCGGTCTTACCACTACCAACAGGCCCACCAATGCCAAGGCGTAGGCACGATAATCCAGATGATGATAAATGGGTAGGATTAGCCTCTTGCGAGGTTTGTGGTTTGAGCGGAGTTAGAGACATATTAAATTCCTAAAACAGTTTGTATATTAATAAGTATAAATAGAAATAAGGGTGTAGTTATGAGCGAAACAATCGACTGTACTGCTCCTCATGCATGCTTGAGAGAATAGCCAGATTGGGTAAATTATTAGATATATTAAGCATCTCATAGAGGTCTTGGCATAGTTGCTGACAGTCTTGCTCTTTAAGCGAATCTGACGATGCCATTAATGTATCAAAAGCATGCTGTATGTTAGTGCTAACGGCATCAACCTGAGCTGCTAACTCACTTTGCAACTGCCACAGGATACGCTGGCCTGCCATCTGTCCTAACGGTACTGTCTTAACCGCAGCCAATACCATGTTCTCTAGTTGGGCGAAGCCATACGTGGTCATTGATTGTGCCAATGGTAGCTGCCAATGCTGTGCAATATGAGCAAAAAGTGGCAAGTATCCGTCTTCAGGTATCTCAGCAGGTATACCAAGGCTCAGCACTTCATTGAGCCAAGATACCATTGCTTGAGCCAGTTGCTGAGACTCAAGCACAAACTCTTTACTCTCTAAACTGGCATGATAATCGTGTGCTAGATTTGCGGCTAGCGCATCATTACCTTGACCAAGTGCGAGCATTATTAGCCCTAATACTGGCAACTCATAGCCGATAACAGCAAGCACTAAATAATCCTGCATAAATACCAGCGTACTGGCTTCATCAGAGATTACGCCTGACTCAATCGCTGACTCAACACCTTGCGAATAGGTATAGCTACCGATAGGTAAGTTGCTCGATGCCAGCATCAGCAGCCGACCAAGTTGGTCTGGCTGAGTAGACTGAGCACTGGTATCTACCATCACTTTGGCTGTCCTACAATCTCATCATGATGGCTGTGGCTGTGGTGATGTCCGTGATGATGGCTATGGCTATTTTCATGTTTGTGTTCATGGCTATCTGATGCGCCATGCGTATTGCCATGTATGTCGCTGTGCGAATGGCTATGTGAGTCACTACTTGAATGCGCATGTGAGTGAGAGTGACCATGTGAATGCCCTTGCCCCGACTGATAGGCCCCGGTTTCAGGTTCAAACGGTACCGAAGCATCTTCAACCCGCAATCCAAGACGCTCTAACATTTGAGCAAGCACATGGTCGTTTTCAAAATATAGCGCGTACTCCGCATCACCGTGGTCAAAACTTTGGTCAAACATCAGTGGCACATGTCGATTACCTAAATGATATGCGCCTTTCATCAACGCAAAAACATCATCAGCGGTAACTTTGGTGACGACCTGCGACTTGGCAATGACTTGTATTAGCTCACCTGCCTCATTGATTAGCACATCATCACCTTTGAGAGTACCTGTCCGAGGTAAGTCAATACCGACACTCTCACCTGCAACCGTAGTGGCTTTAAATCGAGAATGCTGGCGGGTATCAAAATCTAACAGTAGATAGTCATTGGTTTGGTGCTGTTTTGCTAATTGTATTTTTTGAGCGTCATTTGGGGCATTTAAACGGGTATTAAATATCTTCATCATTATTATACTCTGGCTGTTGTTGCTCAAACTTTTAAGGCGTAAAACTCACAATATTTAGAATAATAAAATACTTGGAATAACAAAGTGTTTAGCATAAAAAATACTTAGAATAAAAAGTAACGCTGCGCCATAGGCAATATATCGGCAGGTTCACAGGTTAGCATTTCACCATCGGCACGTACTTCATAAGTCTCAGGATTGATATCCATATCAGGGCAGTAGCTATTAAAGCGCATGTCGCTTTTGCGAATTTTACGGATACCGTGTACTGGTTGAATAACTTTGGTCAATCCAAGTTGTTTATCCACTTGTTTATCGATGGCCACTTGCGACATAAAAGTAATGCTGGTTTGAGCAATCGATTTCGGATACGTGGCAAACATAGGACGATAATGAACTGGCTGCGGGGTGGGAATAGAGGCATTAATATCGCCCATCGGCACAGCAGCGATAAGGCCACCTTTGATGATGCATTCAGGCTTTACCCCAAAAAATTTGGGCGACCATAACACCATATCGGCCCATTTCCCCACTTCGATAGAGCCAACCATATCGCTGATACCATGAGTAATCGCAGGATTGATGGTGTATTTTGCGATGTAACGTTTGATACGAAAGTTATCGTTGTCCGCGCTTTGGTCGTAGTCCGTCAGCGTGATGAACTGCTGCTCATCTTCTATGGTTGCTGTTGCATCAGGCGCAAGATGTCCGCGTTGCACTTTCATTTTGTGCGCGGTTTGCCACGTACGTATAACCACTTCACCTACCCGCCCCATGGCTTGCGAGTCACTACTCATCATCGAAATCGCACCCAAATCATGCAAGATATCTTCTGCGGCAATGGTTTCTTGGCGAATACGACTTTCAGCAAAGGCGACATCTTCTGCAATAGCAGGGCTTAGGTGATGACAGACCATGAGCATATCGAGATGCTCGTCAATGGTATTGACGGTATATGGGCGCGTTGGATTGGTAGATGATGGCAAAACATGCGACTCGCCAATTGCCTTTAGAATATCAGGGGCATGACCACCGCCTGCGCCTTCGGTATGGAAGGTGTGAATACAGCGATTCTTGAACGCTGCTAGCGTACTTTCAAGATAGCCACTTTCATTCAAAGTATCAGTATGAATGGCTACTTGCACATCATACTCTTCAGCGACACTCAAACAGTTATCGATGGCTTGCGCCGTCGTGCCCCAATCTTCATGTAGCTTTAGCCCTACGGCACCTGCTTTTATTTGCTCGGCAATAGGTTCTGGTACACTCACATTTCCTTTGCCCAGTAATCCGATATTCATAGGAATACTGTCGGTAGACTTTAGCATTGAGGCAATATGATAAGCCCCTGGCGTACAGGTGGTGGCAAGCGTACCTTGTGCAGGTCCTGTACCGCCACCAAGCATCGTTGTGACCCCTGACATGAGCGCTGTCTCACACTGCTGGGGCGCGATGAAGTGAATATGACTATCGACACCGCCTGCTGTTAGTATTTTACCTTCGCCAGAAATTATTTCGGTAGCACCACCGATCGCAATATCGATGGCAGGTTGTATATCAGGATTTCCGGCTTTACCAATGCCGCTAATGCGACCGTCTTTGATACCGATATCAGCTTTGTAGATGCCCGTATAATCCATGACCAAAGCATTAGTAATGACCGTGTCGGCAACGTCGGCACCCAGTAGTTGCCCTTGACCCATACCATCACGAATGACTTTACCGCCACCGAATTTAACTTCTTCACCTTTTATCTCGGTAGGTTTGCTAGCCTGCTCACCATTTTGCGACGTATTTGCTTGATCGATATCCTGATAACTGGTCAAGTCAGCCTCAACCTGTAGCCACAATTCCGTGTCGGCTAGGCGAACCTTGTCACCTGTCGTCGGGCCAAAATGCTCAGCATAAATATGCCGACTGACTTTCTTCTGCGAGGTAACTAGCGGATTTTTATTATCAGTATTGTCTAATGCTGTGTCTGAGCTAGCGGCACCCATCACACGCCCAGCAAAGCCATATACTTCCTGCTTGCCAGCATAAGCGACCAGTTCCACTTCACGTGACTGCCCCGGCTCAAAGCGTACCGCCGTACCAGGGATAATATTCAGGCGATAACCACGCGTCTGCTCTCTCTCGAAGCTCAAGGCATCGTTGACTTCGTAAAAGTGATAATGCGAGCCGATTTGGATAGGTCTATCACCAGTATTGCTAACACTAATGGTCTGTACCTGTCGCCCTTGGTTTAAGATGATATCGCCATCTTGAATATGGTATTCGCCTGCTTGCATAAGAGTCGCCTTATTTTATAGTTATCATTTCAGTGCTACACGATGGGATTATGTACCGTAACCAGCTTAGTACCATCAGGGAACGTCGCCTCGATTTGCACTTCATCCACCATCTCTGCCACACCATCCATCACATCATCAACAGACAGATAGGTAGCGCCTTCACTCATTAATTCGGCAACTCTTTTGCCATCTCTTGCGCCTTCCATCAGTAGCATGCTGATATAAGCGATGGCTTCGGGATAGTTCAGTTTTACACCTCGGTTTTTGCGGCGTTCAGCCACCATGCCAGCCGTGAATAGCATGAGCTTGTCTTTTTCTGTCGGGGTCAAATGCATGGAACTTCCTTATTTTATTTATAATATTCTGTATCACAGAGTAGCGTACTTCAAACGTTTAATACCTTAACCAAAATGGAGATTGTGTCTTTTTATATCAGAGTAACGTCATAACAAATTAAGTAATATCTAATCAAAAATCACGTATCCCAAATCCGTGGACGACACGGCTCAAGCTGCCACCAGTGCTTACGTAAGACTTCTCTCAGCTGATAAAACGCTTCAAAACATCCTCGTACATCTGTGCCAATATAGCGGATATTAATCGCCTGATAATTATGGGTGCAATAGACAGGTAGATCCGCGTCAGCGATTGCTTGCCGTAAAGTCAGTATCGTACTGTCCAAATAACGGGTTAATGCTTGCTTGGTCGTCGCTTGCGCAGTCTCTGTCGTTTCTCGTGCTTTTGATGACGGTAAAGGCTTTTGATGTACGTCACTTAAACTTGGTACTGCCCAAAACGACCCATAGATATGCTGCCCTGCTAGCCCTAAATGCGATGTAAACCAGCGACTTTGTGCTGACTGTGCTACACGTTCGGCTACGATGACTTTACCTTCTCGGTAGATATTCAATCCTGTATGGTAATAGCCTTGCAAAAACTGTTCATCATAGGCCTGCCGCCCAAAGACGCCAATCTCCCACGTCAGTAAGCTAGATGAGTCCGTCAAATCAAAGCGACTCGTCGCATGCATATTGGCTTCGTGATAAATAATACTCTCTTGCGGCAACCATTCTAGGCGAGCATCTGTATCTAATGTGGCGTATACCTTTTGGCTAGCGTATTCAGCCATGTCACTTTGAGCAATACCGTTGTTATCTATAGCAGTGTTCACCTCTCCTGTGGTGTTGACTGATTGGTTAGCTAAGATTTTGCTTTTTTGGCTGACACTGTCTTTGCCATACCATTTACCTGCCCCTGGTGTCGTAATAACAGCGTGACTCTCACTATCTAAACGCAGGTCTATAGCCAACGTATCACCACCTGCGATACCTGCTGGCGGATATAGCATCAATACATGACAAATACCCTGCTGCACACGCGGTTCGGGATACAGGGCACGCTGTACCATTAAGGCACCAGTATGCTTGCGGTGATATAGCCGCGTCTTAGAGTCGGCAGCCTTATGTTGGGCCGTACTCGTGCGTTTAACGCTGTCAAAACTTAATGCTAAGGAAGAAGCCCAACTCATTTTATATACTCATGTACCAATTAAATATAATCCAATATTTTACCGGTTTATCATCCAAAATCTTGTTCAACGTCATACCTTAAAGCCTTAGCTAAAATAATAGCTAAACAATCTCAGCGCCGTAGAACGAGAATAGCGTATCAAAAACAGCGCTGAACCAACAAATAAAGGGTCAATATGTTGACTGATACAATCATCGTGCCAACTATGAATAGAAAATAATCAATGAACTAACCATATCGGCTCAAAACTTTGATTTGCTTGTACTTTTCTCAATTTATATCCGTCATTGAAAACAGCAATATATTTTTGACCTTTCCATCATCAGTTTTTTTGATGTCTGCCATCCCTCAGCGTGGCGCTTTCATGCACCAAAACAATACATCTTATCTATAACAGTGCAATTTGTTGGTATAACTTTTGACTGGATAGTTTATGGTAACACCTGATCAGTAAAGGCATAAAATACCTTATTATTCTCAAACTTAGTCAGTAAGATAGGTAGATTGTAGTGCTGTTAATCAGGTATTCTATGGTAAAAAGTAAGGTTGCATATGATTTGTGCCGTTTGCATCAGTATGCGCTTATCAATATCTGTGCGATTTCATGATAGATAAGATAGTATCTATCTGTTTCTAGACATACTTTCGTTACTGGCTTTTAGTGCAGACGTTCAGCACAAGCAACGAGTACTAGAAATATAGGCGGGCCACTTTTTCCGCTATTTTATGCACAAACCGGTTTTATAGGCTTGAATAGTGAGCGCAGCCCCCTTATAAACAACCCATTAGGCAAAAACTACCAGACAATAAAATTATTCAATCCTTTTTTATTTTATACATTTATCGATAGGACGTTTCTATGACAGATTATGATCGCATCACTGCCAATCCACATTTTGATATGCTGATGAGTGCGCACAAAGAAGTACAAACCACCCAAGCCGCATTAGTGCCTATGGTTGTCGAGCAGTCTTCGCGTGGTGAACGCTCGTTTGATATTTTTTCACGCTTGTTACGTGAACGCGTTATCTTTTTAACTGGTCAGGTTGAAGACCATATGGCCAATCTAATCGTCGCGCAGCTGCTATTCTTAGAAGCTGAAAACCCAGACAAAGATATCCATTTATATATCAACTCACCAGGCGGCTCAGTCAGTGCCGGTTTAGCGATTTTTGATACCATGAACTTTATCAAGCCAGAAGTATCGACCATTTGTATGGGTGGGGCTTATAGCATGGGTTCATTCCTATTGGCCGCCGGTCAAAAAGGTAAGCGTTATTCACTTGCGAATGCTCGTGTGATGATTCACCAGCCATCAGGTGGCGCGCAAGGTCAAGCGACCGACATCGAAATCAATGCGCGTGAGATTCTAAAAACACGTGCACGTTTGAACGAGATTTTGGCAGAGCGTACTGGCCAGCCGTTAGAAAAAATCGAAAAAGACGTTGAGCGTGATTTTTGGTTAGATGCTCGTGAGGCTAAAGAATACGGTCTGGTTGACGAAGTATTAGAGCGCCGCCCTGATTCTTTGTAATCCAATCATAAGACCCTTTATAGTTTATTTACAGTATGGTCAATCAATACGCATGTCATACCCGACCTATTAAAGGGTATGACAATTGAATGGATACCGTAATCGATATACTACGAATAAACTGACCAGTTTTAAATTTTAGGAGCGCCTTTTATGGCAGAAGACAATACCCCGCAGTGCTCATTTTGCGGTAAAGCCAAAAGCGATGTAAAGCAACTGATTGCGGCTGACGATGCCAATATCTGTAATGAATGTATCGAGCTATGTACTGATTTAATTGCAGACAGCGCCGAGCATGGTGATGACGATAGCGATATCGATACCTCTTGGATCAATAAAAAGCTACCAACCCCAAAAGAGCTGCGTGCCAAACTTGATGAATATGTCATCGGTCAGGACGCTGCCAAAAAAGCATTGGCCGTTGCCGTTTATAACCATTATAAACGCTTAAAAGTTAGCCAAACGTTAGCTAATGACAGCAAAAAGTCTAAGATTGGTGCTGATGATGCAATGGTAGAATTGGCTAAGAGTAATATCTTGCTAATCGGTCCGACTGGTTCTGGTAAGACATTACTTGCACAAACCTTGGCTCGTCTGCTCGATGTGCCTTTTGCAATGGCTGATGCTACTACCTTAACCGAGGCAGGTTACGTTGGTGAAGACGTTGAGAATATCGTACAGAAACTACTTCAAGCCTCTGATTATGATGTGGCCAAAGCTGAGCAAGGTATCATCTATATCGATGAGATCGACAAAATCAGTAAAAAAGGCGACAACCCATCTATCACCCGTGATGTGTCAGGTGAAGGCGTGCAACAAGCATTGCTCAAGCTCATCGAAGGCACCGTGGCTGCTATTCCGCCGCACGGTGGTCGTAAGCACCCACAGCAAGAGCTGATCCAAGTCGATACCAGCAACATCCTAATCATCGTGGGCGGCGCGTTTGCTGGCCTAGACAAAGTCATTCAGCAACGTACTGAAAAAGGAGGTATTGGCTTTAACGCTGATGTCAGCTCAAAAGATGACAGCCGTCGTAGCTCAGAGTTGCTACAGGAAGTTGAGCCAGAAGATTTGATCAAGTTTGGTCTGATCCCTGAGCTAATCGGTCGTTTGCCCGTTCTTGCTGCACTACAAGAGCTAGATGAAGCGGCATTGGTACAGATCCTGACTGAACCTAAGAATGCACTGGTAAAACAGTACAAGTACTTGTTCGACATGGAAGGTGCTGAGATTAGCTTTACGCAAGAAGCACTAGATGCCATCGCTAAGAAAGCAATGGAGCGTAAAACTGGTGCTCGTGGTCTACGCTCTATTGTAGAAAACGCGCTACTTGAAACTATGTACGAGCTGCCTTCTATGGAAAATGCAAAAACGGTACTGGTTGATGAGCAAGTCATCAATGAAGGTAAAACGCCTGAAATTTCTTAAAATATCGTACTGTTAATATCACTCATTATGATTAATGAGTGATGACAACAAAAAAGCGTCTGGCTGCATAAGCTAAGGCGCTTTTTTTATGCCGACTCATTAACCAATTTAACCATCAAGACCTGACTATGCATAATGCTAGTACGAGCTAGTAATGACTCAAATACTAGCGCATGTCCTAAGTTGAAGTGACAGGTATCTATCATAAAATGACAGCAGCGTTTATCAATCGCGAGTAAGCATCAGCATAAATCATGCTAATGTAGATAGTGTCTGTTTCAAGCTTTATCTTACTGCCAGCACCAGCTTTGAATGTTCAACGGACCCTACTAATAATACAAAGGATTGTTTATTATGCTTAACCCTGTGACCGCTATAGCAACCTCATTACGCCAGCATCTGCCATTTTCTTCATCTCATGCCTCCTTAGATGAGTCGGACGTTGCTTCCTACTACCACAACCATGTCGCTGCTATCACAGGCGCAGGCTCTGGTATGGGACGTGAGTTAGCCATTCATTTAGCAAAAATGGGCTGTCATGTTGCACTATCTGACATCAATCCTGAACAGCTAGCAGCGACCAAACAGTTACTTGCCAGTTATGATATCAACGTCACTATGACCGTACTGGATGTGTCAGATAATAAAGCGGTGGAAGCATGGGCTGATAGCGTGATGGCAGAGCATGGCAAAGTTAACTTCATTTTTAACAATGCAGGCGTCGCACTTTATTCCACCGTTGAAGGCAGTAGCATTAGTGAGCTTGAATGGGTAATGAACATCAACTTTTGGGGCGTGGTATACGGCACCAAAGCGTTTTTACCTTTGATTAAAAATAGCGTCAAACAGAGCCAGTTTAGCGAGCATGGTCATATTATTAATATCTCAAGTCTCTTTGGTCTGACTGCTCAGGCGTCGCAGTCCGCCTATAATTCAAGCAAGTTTGCCGTACGCGGATTCACAGAGAGCTTACGCCAAGAGCTGAATATTCAGAACTGTGGCGTCTCAGCAACTTGTATCCATCCGGGTGGCATCAAAACCAATATCGCCAACAGCGCGCGCGGCAACGACAGCATCCACGATATAGGTATGAGCACTGGACCCAAAGCCATCAGAAGTTTTAATAAGTTTCTAAAGTTCGATGCCAGTCAAGCGGCTTGGATTATCCTGCATGCAGCAGCGACCAATCAGCAACGCTGCTTGATTGGTAATGATGCCAAGATGATTGATGCGATCCAACGCGTCTTCCCCTCTCACTACAGCCAAATACTAAATGATTTTCATCAACTGTCTCTAAAACTAAAGCCACATCGTCATAAAAAACTAAAGACCGTTAAGTAAAGAGTTCACATATAAAAAGCCCAGCTATTATCGTAGCTGGGCCTTTTTGGGGGTTGTCATTGTTGACTATGGATGAAAATGCGTTTTGATATCGTTGATAATATTTTAGTTCAACATTCTAAGCATTAAGGCAGCTTCATATCACCTGCGACCAACCAACCCATACGGCGCATGACATAAGCAACCAATCCTGCAATCAGCGCAGGCAATACAAACATCAATATAATAATCGCCGTCCACAGCTGACCTATGCTCATGATTTCTTGTGATGCCTCAATGACCCCAAACACACCGACCAACCCAGCAGTGCCCATACCTGCCCCTGTAGCAGTACAGGCAAGCCCGAACCCGACAGTCGCGATAGGGCCAACGATAGCACTGGCGATAACGGCAGGCAGTAGAATCAGTGGCTTTTTTAATACATTGGGAATTTGTAGCATGCTAGTGCCCAAGCCCTGAGATATCACTCCGCTTACACCATTGTCTTTGAAACTTGCAACTGCAAAACCAATCATATGCGCCGCACAGCCAACCACTGCTGCCCCGCCAGCCAACCCGCCAAGTCCAATCGCAATACAAATGGCGGCGCTCGATGTTGGTAGCGTTAATAAGAGACCAACCACGACGGCAATCACAACACCCATGAGTAATGGCTGTAGCTCAGTCGCTGCATGAATACCTTGTCCGATAGCGGCGACCGCTGCCACGATAGGTGGGTTGAGTAACGCACAGACCAATAGCGCAACGCCGCATACCAGTAAAGGCACGAGTAAAATATCAAGCTTAGTCTTACCCGCAATCCAAGTGCCAGCGCGATAAGCGAATACAGATGTCAAATACGCCCCTATCGGATTACCCGGCAGTGCTACAAATGTCGCAGGTCCGCCCTCTTGTGGTATGAAAAGCGTCCCCGCCATTAACGCTTCAGAATGTGCACCCAGCATACCTGCCACTAGACAGCTGAGCATGACTAACGTTGGCGCTTTTAGGTAATAAGCAATACCCACGCCGATACCTGCGCCCATTAATATCGAGGCAAGCTTACCGACAGCGACCAATGCGGGCAGACCTAACCAGCCACCGATTTGCGAGATAATTAGCCCAGCAATCAGCGTGACAAACAAACCTAACGCCATACCCGTAAACGCATCGATAAAATACTTCTGAAAGAATGCTTTAATAATACCTACTTGCGGTGTTACTGAGTTAGATGCGGTCATAATCATACTCTTCGTGAATATTTTGATTGGACAAAACAATTAGAAAGCTTGGTGATAAAATAAAGCGATAAAAAAAGCGTCATGACGACGCTTTTTTATTGATAAATACAACAAATGAAAGCCGATTACGCTAACGGCGCTGCTCAACGATGATAGAGTCTATACCATTGTTTTGTAGACGCTGCTGTGCCGTCGTCACCGCCTGACGGTTATTCAGTGGGCGTGAGATGACCTGATAGATAGGTAAGCCATTGCCCGTCGTGTTTTTGACCACACGAGCATCAACCCCTGCCATCAGCACTTGCGCACGGCGGCGATCTGCCTCGTCTGCATCACTAAAGCTATTGATCTGTAAAATATAGGTCGCCGCAGGTTTGGCCGCTTGAACACTCGCCGTCCCTGCGCCTGCATTATTATTGCGGGTTGTCGCGTTACTACTGGTGCTAGCAGGTGGCGTGCCGTCGTATGTCGCATCTTCTTCAACGACAACGATATCATCGCCCGCAGCATTACCACTGCCCGACTCGCCCGACGTGCTTTCAGAGACACCAGTGCCTTCTGTAGCACTGGTGCCCGCCGCATCAGGCTGTGTCACCACAACATCTGGCTCAAATGCACCGATATCCCCTATTCGATCATTATCAATGTCAGCGATGTCTTCATCAGGAATCGTTGCCATCTCTTGATTGGGTAAAATATCGTAGAACTCATAATCACCATTATCGGTATCGGTATCCACGCGTGGCTGCACTTGACGATCAGGATCATTGTCAGCGCTACCATCAGCAGGGCTGAAATTGAATAATGGTGAGAGGTAGATAAATACCCCAATCATAAGGGTCAATACGGCCCCAACAAACATCCACAATAAGCCTGATACGCTACTAGATTTGCGCTTTTCAGTTGCACCTTTAGGTTTTTTGGCTAGCATGGATCTCGTTCTCCCTACTGAATTTAACTGTCATCATCGAATTACTGCTATCAGCTGTCTATACTCATTCTACATATCATAGAGTTGCTATATGTTAGAAGCTTACTACTTATTAGCAAGCGACTACATGCTAGACGGTGCAGACAAACCAAGTAGACCAAGCCCATTTGCCAGTACTTGCCTAGTGGCTTTAGACAAGCGCAGACGGGCTTGCATCAATTCTATCTCATCCGAGCTTGGCGTATCACCGGAGGTCAAACTCATCGGCAAAATCCGATTGCTGTCATACCAGCCGTGGAACAATGCCGCTAGCTCTTTTAGGTAGTTGGTCAAGACATGTGGCTCATAACCGGTCGCTGCACGTAACAGTGTCGCAGGATAGCCTGCCAACAGTTTAATCAGCTCATCTTCATTTGGTGCAATAAGCAGGTTTTGATGTGCCAAACCAACGGCATCATCTACTGTTAAGTCATAGGTTGCCAGTTTTTCTAGCACGCGGCAAACACGCGCATGCGCATATTGAATGTAATACACTTGATTGTCTTTGCTCTGTGATTTGGCAAGCTCTAAATCAAAGTCCACATGCACTTCAGGCTTACGTGCCACATAATAAAATCTCGCAGCATCATTACCGACTTCTGCACGTAGCTCACGCAGAGTCACAAACTGTCCAGAACGCGATGACATTTGCACTTTTTCAGAACCGCGCCATAACGCCACAAACTGTACAAGTACTACATCTAAACGTTCGGCATCGATACCCAGTGCTAGTAGCGCTGCTTTTACACGTGGGACATAACCATGGTGATCTGCGCCCCACACGTTAATGACTTTATCAAAGCCGCGATCGAATTTATTTTTATGATAAGCAATGTCAGAAGCAAAATACGTTGACTGACCATTGGCACGGCGTACCACACGGTCTTTTTCATCACCGAAATCAGTTGATTTGAACCAGATATTGCCGTCTTTTTCGTATAAGTAGCCTTTTTCGTCCAATATCTGTAGGACAGGCGCAATCTCGCTCTCGATAGAGCGCTCGCTAAACCAGCACTCATAGCTCACGCCAAAGTCATTTAAGTCGTCTTTGATATCAGCCAAGATACTGCTCAATGCAGCATTTAGAAACAGCTCATAGCCATCGCCAAGCAACGCTTTACTATTGGCTATTAGCCCATCAATATGCGCTTCTTTATCACCAGAGACCAGCGTTTTTTCGCCGTCCGCATTGATTTCAAACTGAGCATCTGCAGGCACGTCTTTTGCAATGTCTGCAAAGCTGTGTACGTAGCTATCGCCATGTTGTGACTTGACCGTTTGTGCGATATCGCTGACATAGTCGCCTTGGTAAGCATTGACCGGGAAGGTCACTTTTTCGCCATTGGCTTCCAAATAACGCAAATAGGTACTGGTCGCTAAAATATCCATTTGACGGCCCGCGTCATTGACATAATACTCACGCGTGACATCGTAGCCGATTGCTTCTAGTAAGTTGGCCACGCTCATGCCAAACGCCGCACCGCGCCCATGACCGACGTGCAAGCTCGACGTTGGGTTGGCAGAAACGAACTCAACTTGGACTTTTTGACCATCAAACTGATTACTCAAACCAAAACGATCTTGTAAGGTGAAGATATCGTCTAATACCGAAAACTTGGCTTCTGCATTTAAAAATACATTGATAAACCCTGGCCCTGCGATTTCTACTTGGCGAATATCTTGGTTCTCAGGCAGTGTGCTGACGATTTTTTCGGCAAGCTGTCGTGGATTGGCTTTGGCCGCTTTAGCCGCAGTCAAGGCGATGTTGCTAGCAAAATCACCGTGGCTTAGGTCTTTGGTACGAGTGATTTGGCTGTTATTCTGCCAATCGCTTGGTAGCGTACCATCTGCTTGTAGGGTTTTAATCGCATCATTGAATAGTGATGCAAGCGTATCAATTTGGGCTTGTGACATAAGGATTTGAACTCAATTAAATAAACAACAAAACGGTATGAATACGAGCAGTCGATAACGGCTGATGATAATCGCAACCGACATTGTAGGGATAGAAGTGTGTAAAAAGATAAGTAACCTGTAAATATAACAATCTTTGCACGTTATTGCACTATTTGCGCCAAAATTAGCACTAAAATCTTATCGTTATGGCAATTCGTCTTAGTAGCTAGGGCGTGTCTTCAATTCACTCGACAGTCATCTCAATGGGCTAAAAATGGCTAAATCTTGCCAAACATCGTCAAATAGCTGGTTAATATCCCGATATTATCTGCGCTATTTTCCTTGTTTGACGGCAATTTATCTCATTTTTATCACCATTTTTGAATTGAAGACACGCCCTAGAACAAGGAAAAGCCTTGTTGACGTATTTTTTTGAATACATAAAACTAAGATGATGTTAACCCTAAAGCATTAGCGATTTGATTGTCTTATCAATTGTAGCGTTACTGTTGCCTCGTACTGGGCAGTAGTTTATACATGCGTACTTCCGCGTTATAATCACCGTTTGTATGACGCTTCTAAATATAGATGATGCGTGACTACTACATAGGATTATGCCATGTTTGCGATTGCCGCCAGTACCGTCACCAGTTGGGGACTGTATGTCTTGTTACCCATTTTTATCACTTTTCTGTTCTTTATCGTATGGGATATCTCTAAAAAGTCTGAAGCTGGGCGCGCTGGTACTTTTTGGATATTTTTAGCGCTGGGTGCAGGTTTTGTGGGCTTTCTACTCAAAATATTACTAGAAGTAGCGTTTAAAAGATGGCTGATATAGTTAATCCTCTATAAGTTATATTGAAACGACTATATAAAGCCTATGGCTATTTATCACTTTTGCGATTGCCTTCAATGACCTCGCTCACATAAGTGGGTAAGTCCCATGCGCCACCCGCAAAGCCTTTGCACATGCCTGTACTAGAATCTGCCATTTTTGCAAAGGTGGTACCATTCCACACCCATGTTTTGCTGTTCCAGCAGTCGCCAATGCCTCTATCTTTATGATTGGCCGAAATCTCACCCTCAAAATAATCATTGCCTGCGGTGGTAATTATCTGAGGATTACGAGGTTTTGCATTGTCTATAAGCCAATATCCGCTAGCTGCGTTGTAAGCACCCATCCAACAGCTATGGACAGCTAAAGTATGAGTAGCATCAATAGGGATAAAATCCCATCCAGCGCTGTTGCCAGCATACTTTGCAAAGTTTATAGAAGTCTCACTTTTAGGATTTATAAGCTCACAGCTTCCCGTCGTATCTTCAGATCCTACAAACTGCTCATCATTAATATTTACCCACGTGTTGATATTGGCCTCAAAGTAAGCCTGTTTTGATGCAGATAATGTCTTATTGTCTTTTTCTGAATACGAAAATGCCTTTTTGATGACTGGCTTTGGCTTGGCAGATTTGGGCGTTTGCTTGTGCGTACTGTTTTTACTGACCAATGCGATTGGTGTGCCCACTCTTCCTTGTACCTCATCCAGCTTCAGCAGCACAGCGCCCATGCCCTTGTCACTGACCGTCCAACTGTCGTCACCCGCTTTTATCTCTATTTTAGTATTCAGGCGAGCACTGTTGATCAAGCTATTAGTTTGCTTAGCTGTTAAATCATATAGACCGCCATCCGAACTTGGTTGCAGGCGGCCATAGTTTTTACCATTCAGCCACAGCGCAACGTTATTTTGGCTTTTCTCTGAAACCTCTGGTAAAAACTGAACCATACCTGTAGGCAAAGCCTCTTTTGGTATAGCAGTTAATAAAATAGAGATAGGCTTGTCCCACTGGTCATCATCTGCGTAACCCACTGCTCGGCAGGTCAGCGTGTTGTCGCAAACCACTTGCCAATCATCTTTGACAAAACCCCAGCCTTCAAAGGGATCGCCATACGCATCTGATGCCACAGCGGGTAGCGAAAACAAACCAATCGTCATCAAAGCCATTACTGTTTTCATAATCTCTCACCCTTGTTTGATTGCAGCTTGTATTGGCTGATATCTGTTATGACTGTCATTTATGTTGGCGACTGTTTATGCTGACTGATGGGATCTCTACTACCCTGAAAAACTATCTTTTGGCAATCAATGTCGCGCGCATCGGGGCAGGATAGCCTTCCACGGTTTTAGTCGAGTCATCAGGATCCAAGAAGTCTGCTAGCGAATGGTAGGTCATCCATTCCGTTTTGCGCTGCTCTTCCGTCGATGTCACTGCCACATCGACGCAGCGCACCTCTGAGAATCCAGCTTTTTCTAGCCAACCAATCAATGCTGCGACAGATGGCAAAAAGTATACGTTGTTCATTTGTGCATAACGATCGTGCGGTACGAGTACGGTATTGGCATCGCCTTCAATGACCAATGTCTCAAGCACCAATTCACCGCCTTTGACCAACTGACCTCTGAGCTGCTGCAGATGCTCAAATGGCGACTGGCGATGATAAAGCACGCCCATGCTAAATACGGTATCAAACAACTGACTGTGCGCAGGTAAGGCTTCCAGCGGTACGGGGATGTAGTGCGTACGGTAGCGGCCTGTACCATAAGCATGAGTATGAGTATGAGCATCTGCCGCACCAACAAAATGACGAATCGCCATAAACTGATGGTAAAACAAGCATGACGGGTCAACGATAATGACCGTATCTGCCCCTGCCCCTGCCATACGCCAGCCGTGATAACCGGAGCCACCGCCCACATCTAACACTCGGCGACCTTTTAGCTCACCCAAATGCGGTGCGACCCGTTGCCATTTCCAGTCACTGTGCCACTCGGTATCAATCTTAATACCTGATTCATCATCGCCAATCTGAAAGGGCCCTTTACGCCATGGCATCAGCTGCTTTAACAGTGCCGTTGCTTGTTTACGCTCAGACTCATTAAGACTGGCATCAATCGTCAAGGTGTCACTGTTTAGATCGACATTATTGACGGTTAATGTTGGCAAACGAGCGACTGATGCTTGATAGGCAGGCGCGTGTGCATAATTGGCTTTGTCTTTAATAGCATTTAGCCAAGTGGGTAATTGCTTAAGCCACTCATAAGCGATCGGCTGCTGCTGTGTCAGCTCTAGCAAGGTTAAATACAATTCGCGTTCGGCGTTGATGATAGTGTCGTTGAGCATAAAAGCAGATTACCGTGTTGATTGAGAAATAACTGTGTTAAAAGTAATGATTATTTAAACGCCACAATAGACACAAAGTTCAAAAACTGAAACCATGTCAGATGACGTTTAAAGCCAACATCGCTCAATCTTGCATGATGCTCATCTAAGGTATCAGTAATAAGGACATTTTCTAATGCATTACGCTTGCCACTGATTTCCATCTCGGTATAACCGTTGGCACGTTTAAAGTCATAATAACGCTCAACCAACCATGCATCGTACTGCTCATCAAATGCATGAGTCTTTTCAGTCAATACCAGTATCCCACCTTCACTTAATGCCGCATAAATCTTCTCCAATACTGCGACTCTATCGGCAGCTGGTAAAAACTGTAGCGTTAAATTTAAAATAACCATATCGCACGGTTCAAGCTCCACATCACGAATATCTGCAGTAATCACTTCGATATCGTGCTCAGGATAGTTCTCACTTAGCAGCGTGGTCGCTTCTGTCGTCATCGCCGGTGAGATATCAATCGCCTTAATCTGCAAGTCCTGCGGGTCAAACTCGCCTGCCAACGTCATACTCGCGGCACCCAGTGAGCAACCCAAATCATAAATCCGGCTAACGCGTTGACCATTATCACCTTGTTGACGATACTTACAATGACGACGGGCAAATATGGGTAGCATCGCCAGCACTTGACCATAACCGGGCACACTGCGGCGTATCATGTCAGGGAAACAAGCCACTACTTGCTCATCAAAAGAAAAGCGCGATGCTTTATCTAATGGTGTGGTAAATGGTTTGTCAAATAGGGTGTCATGTTTGATAGTAGGCTTGGATTGGCTCATGGGGTGGCTCGTTTTGTATAATAGAACTTAAATTGAGAAATATGTGGTGGCTTTTGCTTGGTAGTTGCGCTCGTCATTATTAGTTGTAAACCAAGCAACGTAGCAAAAGCCCATTATAACATTACTGTTTGTTACTTATCGCCTTTGGCTCACCTGCTAAGCTGAATAAATAGGGCTGAAGGTAGTGAGGCGTTTAAAAGAAGCATTGAAAAACGAACACATTACTACCAAATATAGCCCTTAACTCATATCTATAATAATAGGAAAAATTATGCAAACCATTATCTTAGGCGGCGGTTGCTTCTGGTGCACCGAATCCGTGTTTTTATCAGTGAAAGGCGTACAGTCTGTCGTCTCAGGCTACATGGGCGGTGATGCTGTCTCTGCCAATTACGAAGATGTCTGTAGCGGAACGACAGGGCACATCGAAGTGATTAAAGTCGAGTTTAATGACTCTATCGTACCTCTCGAAGTGATATTAGATGCCTTCTTTGTCACTCATGATCCCACCACCAAAGACCGCCAAGGCAATGATGTGGGCAGTCAATACCGTAGTGTGGTGTTCTACACTGACGAAGATCAAAAACCAACGGTTGACCGTACCATCAATAAACTACGCGACATGGGCGTTAACGTGGTCACAGAAGTACATCCTGCCGTTGATTTCTATAAAGCTGAAGAGACTCATCAAGACTTCTTTAATAAGAATCCAGGACAAGGGTATTGCAACTTTGCCATACCGCCAAAGCTCATTAAATTGCGCAAAGAATTCAGTCAATATATGGTGGATTAAACACTGAAAGCCATCTTATACGTTTTAAAAGCCAAGGATTTATGCGCTTGGCTTTTTTATTGCGTTTAGCGGTATGATGGTCACCAATGCTCTATGACATTGATATGTTAGGAATAGTCTATGAACCCTAAATTTTGGCAATCACGCTGGCAAGAAGGTCGCATTGGTTTTAATCAATCTGCCGTCAATCCATTGCTCATCAAGTATTGGCCAGATTTGCAGTTGCCAGCTGGCAGTCGTGTCTTTGTCCCTTTGTGCGGTAAATCTATTGATATGCAATGGCTAGCAGCGCAAGGCTACGATGTGATTGGTGTTGAACTGATTGAATCCGCCATACAAGCATTTTTTACTGAACAAAATATTGTACCCACCGTACATGAGCACACCACTACTTCTACTTTCAAATATTATCAAGGTCAGTTATCAGGACAAACCATTACCTTATGGGTCGCTGATATCTTTGCGTTAACGGCTGATGATATTGGCACTATCGATGCCGTCTACGATAAAGCGGCATTGATTGCGCTACCTGCGGATATGCGGGTAGCGTATAGCGAGCAGATACATAAAATTAGTGGCCATGCTCCGCAATTATTAATCACGCTCAATTATGACCAAAGTAAAAAAAATGGACCACCCTTCTCTATCAGTGATGAGCAAGTACAGCAGTATTATGGCGAGCATTATCAAATCAGCGAACTCGCGAGCGAACCTACATCTATAGGATCGACATCTGATTTAACGGTCACAGAGCATGTTTGGCTGTTAAACCCTAACTAAAATGCTGAGCACATAGGCACAGCGATTGAGCAGTTATTAAAGAATAACGGAGCGTTCTAATGAAAGTTTTAGTCAGTATCATAAGTCTAATCGCGTTTTTGCTGGTTGCACTGTCAGGCCCTCTTTATAAATATGGTGTTGTCGAATTGGGCACGGCATTTGCTGGATTCAAATTTGGTGTTTATACCGGTATTGCAGCACTGGTACTGTTTGCGCTACAAGTGATACTAAAGCGTAAAACCATCACGATTGGCAGTGCGGTCATAGCCGTCGTGTTTTCTGCGATTGCCATCATTGTTCCTATTAGCATGATGAGCAAAGCCAAAGACGTACCGCCTATCCATGACATTTCAACCGATTTAGTCAACCCGCCGTCATTTGTCGCCATCGCTCCGCTACGCGCTGATGCACCAAACCCTGTTGAATATGCTGGCATCGAGGCCACAGAACAGCAACGCGAGGCTTATCCAGAGCTGAAAACGCTTACTTACTCTCAATCGCAGCCTATGCTGGTCAAGGCAACCGAACAAGCCATTAATAATTTGGGTTGGGAGCTTGTCAATACTGATGCCGACACTGGCATTATCGAAGCGACGGATACGACTGCTTGGTTTGGCTTCAAAGATGATGTGGTGGTTCGTGTGACTGACAATGGTAGCGAACGTTTGGTTGATATCCGCAGCAAATCACGCGTCGGTGGTAGCGATTTGGGTAAAAATGCGGCGCGTATTCATGCGTTGATGGATGAGTTGGATGTGGTTTTGAATAAATAATGAACTTTAGATAATCAGTTCACTATCAACAAAATACAGCTTATTTATTGTACTAAGGATTGACCGAGGGCATATATGTCTAAGCATTGCACAGACATCACATTGTCCAACCAACCTTAACCTCACGCATATATCAACCTAGAGTAATGATTTATAGTCTAAGCCCTGCGATATCTTTTCTTTGTACCAAATATTGGGTACTCTAAAGCTTGACCATCGTATTGAATGCTTGATTTATTTTTTTGCACCGGTATTTTTAACACTTATAGGATATTCCCATGCGTATGACGCCATTTTCTACTTTATCCCTGCTTAGCCTAGCAGTTGGATTCAGCCTTGCCAGCACCGCTCAAGCTGCTCAGCCGCCAGCACCCGACTTATCTAACAGTGAGCTGCAACAGTGCCTAGATGGATTAAAGAACTCTAGCAAGTTTCGCGATGTTGACAGCTTTACCTTTAATAACTATCGCCCAAGTCAACCCGATCCTAGCGTGATTCAGTCGCTCAATTATCAGCCAGAGTTTCAAAAAGACGTTTGGGATTACCTCTCATCACTGGTTGATAAAGAGCGCGTCGAAGACGGTGTCCGCGCCAAACGTCAATGGGGCGACACGCTACGACAAATCGAATCACGTTATGGCGTAAAGGCTGAGCACGTCTTAGGGGTATGGGGCGTTGAGTCCAACTTTGGTCAGATCTTGGGCAAAAAGCCTTTGTTTGAGTCTTTAGCGACACTGTCTTGTTTTGATCGTCGTCAGAGTTACTTCCAAGGCGAATACGCCAATGCACTTAAAATCGTCCAAAATGGTGATATCGCGCCAAATGACATGACCGGCTCTTGGGCAGGCGCTTTTGGGCAAACGCAGTTTATGCCAAGTACTTTCTTAGAGCTAGCCGTTGATTTCGATGGCGACGGACGCCGTGATTTGGTCAATAGCGTACCTGATGCGCTCGCCTCTACTGCCAACTTCTTGGACAACCGTGGCTATCGCACTGGTGAACCTTGGGGTTATGAAGTCAAACTGCCTGATGGGTTTTGGGCTGCCTCTGACCGTAAAAACAAAAAATCGATGAGTTATTGGAGCAATCAAGGTCTAACCCTTGCAAATGGTGGCTCGCTGCCTTCTGATTTGAGCAGCGCAGGGTTATTACTACCAGCAGGTATTGAAGGCCCTGCATTTTTGGTCGGAAAAAACTTTGATACGTTCTACTCGTACAATGCCTCAGAAAATTATGCACTGGCCATCGCTCATTTATCAGACCTAATCACCCGCGAAGACAGTAGCAAAACTGACTTTGTCACGGCATGGCCAACAGATGACCCTGGTATCAGCCGCCAGCAATCTAAAGAAATTCAGCAAGCATTATTAAATGCCGGTTACGATATTGGTGGGGTCGATGGCATCATCGGAGACAACACTCGTACCGCTATCCAGCAGTACCAATCTAGTAAGGGTATATTCCCCGCTGATGGCCGCGCAGGACAGAAATTCTATCGTGCAATTGTAGGTAACGCTGCACCTAGTCGCTCACAATATGGCAATCAATATAGCCAGCCTGCAAATAGCCAACCGTTAAACCCTGCCTCTGCCGACCGCATGGGGCAGCTAATACAGCGACAGACAACGACGCCTAATACCTACTCGGCGCAACCCACTATTCAACCATCAACGCCTAGCAATACACGCTATCGCCGTGTGACTGATGCTAATGGAACCATAAAGCTCGTCCGTATCGATGAAGGTTCATAGGGTTAAATAATCTTATCTTTAGCATATAAAAAGGCCACGCTATGGTTAGCGTGGCCTTTTTATATTTTGACTTGTGCAACAAATCATATGGACTGTCAAAGGCTAGAGTAACCCCTTAAACGATAGGTGGTGGGTTTGGCTTGCCATTGTCACCATCCCAGTTTTCGCGGGCTTTATCATCTAAGTCAGCAGCTGTTTTTGGTTCCCACTTGCCATTTTCTTTCCACGTCGCATCACCCCAATCTTCGTCTTGTTCTTTTCTATCCAAATCTTTGTATGCTTGGCTAGGATCGATACCACGGCGTTTCATATCTGCCACTTGCTCTTCTAATGTATGAAACTGCTCGGAATCATGCATGGTTTTCTCTAAGCCATTAAGTTCTGTCAGTAGTGCATCATTTTTAGCATTGCTCATGGTGTGCTCTCCTTCATTAATGAATGTCATTATACTTTTAGGAATACTTTTTATACGCTCATATTTTGTCTTATACGCTCATATTTTGTCTGTTTTCTGTCGATCACTTACTAACTCATATTATTACGGGTCTTGAATCGATTCACAACCGCTGACACGTATGCTTTGTATTACAAAACGTAGCCATAACTTGGACATCACGGTGTATGACAGACAGTTTATTAACCAATTGGAGAGACGGCAATAGATACTGAGGGTTATTCGAGGGGTGCAGACGTACTGAGTTTGGATAAGTTTTTTGCATAGAATGTCAATTTCCATAGCTCTTGTGAGACCCGCGTGCCATAGGTCATGAGCTGTATCCAGTTGGCACTCACCAGCTGGCGCTGTAAACTATTCATATCGGATTGAGAGATTTGGCAACGGGCAACCGCATGGACATTGGGCATGTCTTTTTTAATGTCTGTTTCTGCTTTTGCAGTGATCAAGCGATTAACCGTATTTTGCAGTCCATAGCTGGAAAAAGTGGAAGGAATTTTCATGAGTGCATCTAGTATTTCTTGCCAAGACAGAGTCATTGCTCGAGTCACATCGGTCAAGTTGCCACCTTCATACGCTTGGGCACTATACTGAATGTCAAAGGATTTCAGCAATGCAATTGGCTGACTGACATTATCTGACGCGAAACTCTCATCGTCACCACTGTCTTTATCTGCTTTTATGTCAGTAGGCGCAGAATCCAGCGCCTTTTCGATAATAGATTTCCTGCTGAGCTTAATGAGCTCTTCGTCGGCTCTCACCCAGCCGCCCATCACTTTATGATTGGCTACTGCTTTGTAGTAAGCCTGCACCATCAACGGCTCAATGTCATCTTCTGTATCATAGTAATATATTTGGTTTTCTTGCCTAGTGACTGACTTAATAAATTCTTGTAGCTGACGGCTAAGGCCTGATTCTTGATAGTGATTTTTAATTAAAATAAATAAGGGTTTGGTCTTTGCTTTGGCATTCAGATAACTTAAATGCATCTGACTCACACCGTTTTTTTGGACAGTTCCATAACTGTCTCCAATAATCATCACAGCATAGTCACAAGCGTCGATACATTGACGACCGTATAGTGAGGCTTTTGATAATTTGCTAGAGACATCATAAGTCAAAAATGCACGTGCTTGAAAAAATATCGCCAAGCTGTCTAAAACCAACAACTGATCGTTGTCAGCGCATATGACATGAATATGATAGCGGCGATTTGGCACAATTACCTCTAAGTTTGACTTATAACATAGAAAAATATGAAACGGAGTACAAGTGTATCGTTTTGCACAGCCTAGCACACTATCAACCAGATGCACTCAGTTTATTTTGGCTAGACAAATACGACGATACAGGCATCTATATCAGTACATTTGGGAATGATTATTCAGAATAGTATTGCAATGACGTCTCTTCGCCAAGTAAGCGCTCAACCAACGCGCCTAGTTTATCACTATACTTGGTCGCATGAAAAGTTAATGGCAATCTAATCTTATCACTCGTCTGACGCTTTTCGTCATGGGGTCCCTCTGCATCATTTAGGGGGGCTGATAGCTGATTCAATATCAGCAGCTGTTTGACTCGTTCAGCAATGGCCTGCCCAGAATCAACGATTTGTATGGGCAATTGCTTTTGGATAATTTCATTTAGTAAGAATGTCTTAAAGAAAGGATAATGCGTACAGCCCAGTACCAACTGATCCACACCCTCATCTACAAACACTTGTAGCTGATGGCGTAGGTTTTGAGCCGTATCGTCATCTTCTGACATACCCGACTCGACCCAAGGCACCAGTTTGGGATCAAAGTATTTAGCCACCACAGTACCCTTGGGATTGGCTACATTGACGACGACATCATTCAATAGTGACCCATTCAACGTCGCCTTAGTCGCAAGGACTGCTACATGGCCGCTTTTGCTAGCCAGTACTGCAGGCTTTAATGCGGGTACCAGACCGACAATAGGCAGCTGTGGATAGCATCTCCTTGCTGTCTCCAAGCCATAGGCTGACGCGCTATTGCATGCAATGATAACCATCTTACAACCTTGCTGATACAGCCACTCTACGGCTTTTAACGTCAGAGTCTCGATATCATGACTATCCCGATCGCCATAAGGCACGTTTAGGGTATCTGCATAATACACATAATGCTCATTGGGGAGCTGCTGCGCTAAATGTAGATAAACGGACAAGCCGCCGATACCCGAATCAAATAAGCCAATGGGGGCACTGCGGTCTTTGTCAGTTACTATCGTATTACGACCAAGTCTATCCATCGAATTAGCGTCAACAGAATCCTTACTAAACACATCTAAGCTTGCTTTCATTTTCTTCATCGTATGAGTTGCGGTCATATCCATCTCTACTGTGCCGCCATTTTATATATATAAACCATCAATTTGCTTAAACCATTCATCCATCAAGCCCTTAACCTCTCAATCCCTGCCGTCAAAATTTTATTGCATAAACAGGTAAATATTATTGATATAGTTGATTCAGTTTAAAAGAGGTACAAGGCAACCGAGCGCAGATGTATATGTAATACTTCAAGTGAGATTAACGCTGTAACTCTTTTATAGAGGATTGACTATAGTACAAGGACTCAAAGACCGCCAATTTTAGTCTTCAGTGAGCTGGCATTGACAAGGTATAAGACTGCCCGCCACTCTGTAGCGTCAGTATGGTCGTGCCATTATCTTCTGTCAATTCACCAATTTCTGCCAAATGATAGAAAGTATTGCGACCGATAAGCGCACTCAAACCATTTCTAACGGGCATATAAGGGCGTACTTGCGCTTCAGTGGCCGTATCTTGTATACCTTCACTGGCGCTGATGTTTTCTGTTTCATCATGATGTTCAGGCTGATACGCTTTTAATGTAATGGGGTGCTCATCATCCAAGCGCACCACGTCGCCTGTGGTAGTGGTGAACTCCAACCAGCTTATATCATTCTCTTTTACGATACCGACATCATTAATCAAGAGCGGCGCATCTTCTACTTGAATACGAATTTTTTGTACTGGTGTTTTTAGAAAGTATTCAGCCGCGCCATTATTGTCTTCTTTCCATAAAATAGTCGCAAACAAGCTGACTAATGACTCACGGGTCATGTGCCCGCCTTCATGCCACCATTCACCATTAGCTTTAATGGTCAAATCCATGTCAGCTATCTCTTTAGGATGCCATTTTTCGAGTGGTGGAATTGCGCGACCTTCACGTGTCCCAGCAGTAGACTTTAGATACTGGCTCAATGCATCTACATTAGTTAAGCTAGAAGCCACATCAACCATAGGCTGAGCCTTATTTTTAAGGCTGTCATTTACGTCTTTATTGTTATCACTCATCACTCAATCCTTTATTTATTATTCAAAGTTTGGCAAATCTATTATTACTATAAATTTTAGTTTCGGGTATGATAAAACCCTATCGCCTAAACACCCTTATTGCCTTGATATTACCTTAGCACCTATACTCATAAATGCGTATCGTGTTTGTAGGACTTTTCTTTTATAATGAGTAACGATTTTTTATTGAAATGGTCAAGCGGGTGTTTTATTGATGACGCATGTTATGTGTTGATATCTTTGAATAAATTATCCTCAGCAGTAACGTATCAACCAATACCGTAAAGACAGTTTTATCGGGCAGCCATATGTCTGAGCGACATTAGCACCGCAAGTCTATTATTCGGTTGTTAAGCTAATGATGCCCTGAGATAAGCCACTAAAAGTTTAGGAGTAGGTATGCAAGAGCAAGACAATCAAACGCCAGTCACTGATGGCAACCCTGTGACAACTGACGCCACAACAGCGACAGAGACATCAAAACCAGTTACCGCGGCACCAGTCGTAGAGCCTGTAGCCGCAGAGCCTGAGATCGAACGTGAGTCAATGGAGTTCGATGTCATTATCGTTGGTGGCGGGCCTGCCGGTCTATCTACTGCCATTCGTCTGCGCCAGCTCGCGATTGAAGCGGGCAATGATGAGTTTATGGTCTGTGTGGTCGAAAAAGGCTCTGAATTTGGTGCCCATACCTTATCAGGTGCTGTCATCGAGCCACGTGCCCTCAATGAGCTTATTCCAGATTGGAAAGAAAAAGGCGCACCACTTAACGTGCCAGCGACTGAAGATCGTTTTTATTACCTAAACTCTGCTACTCGCTCGACCAAAGTACCTGACTCATTGATTCCGGGGCCGATGCACAATGAAGGCAACTATATTGTCTCATTAGGCAATGTCGTTCGCTGGTTGGCCGTACAAGCAGAAGAGCTTGAAGTCATGATGTTCCCAGGCTTCCCTGCTGATGACATTTTGTACAATGACGATGGTTCAGTACGAGGTGTGTTGACGGGTGATATGGGTGTGGCTGCCAATGGCGAAGCCAAGCCGAGCTTTGAGCCGGGTTATGAGCTGGTTGCCAAGTATACTGTCTTTGCCGAAGGCAGCCGTGGTCATTTGGGTAAACGTCTCATCAGCCGTTTTGATCTCGATAAGGACTCTGATCCACAGCATTATGGTATCGGTCTAAAAGAGCTATGGGATGTCGATCCTGCAAAGCATGAGCAAGGCGTGGTCATGCACGGTCTTGGTTGGCCATTAACCGAAACTGGCTCAACAGGTGGCTGGTGGTTGTACTTTGATGAAAACAACCAAGTCAGCTTTGGTTTGGTGGCAGACTTGTCTTACCATAACCCATATGTCTCGCCATTTGATGAAATGCAGCGTCTAAAAACACACCCTGTTATCAAGAATGTTTTAGAAGGCGGTAAGCGCATCTCTTATGGCGCACGTGCTTTGACCAAAGGTGGCCTCAACTCACTACCGAAATTCACTTTCCCAGGTGGCGTTTTGGTGGGTGATGATGCTGGTTTCTTGAACCCTGCAAAAATCAAAGGTACTCATACTTCAATGAAGTCAGGCATGCTCGCAGCCGAAGCCATCTTTGAGGCACTCCAAGCCGGTCGTCAGCACGATGAAGTCATTACCTATAGCACCATGTACAAAGAATCATGGCTGTATCAAGACAACTATGAGTCGCGCAACTTTTCGCCTGCGATACATCGCATGGGTCTGTTCATGGGCGGTGCGTTCACCTTTATCGAGCACAACTTGTTAAAAGGTAAAATGCCCTTTACCCTACATGACAATATCCCAGATTACGATCAGTTAGAGCGTGCCAACCACGCCTATCAGCCAACGTACCTCAAGCCTGATGGTAAGCTGGTCTTTGATAAACTGTCGTCAGTGTTTATCTCTAACACCAACCATGCAGAAGATCAGCCAACACATTTGAAGCTCACTGATCCAACCGTGCCTATCTCCATCAACTTGCCACTATATGCTGAGCCTGCGCGTTTGTATTGCCCAGCAGGTGTCTATGAAGTGGTCAAAGATGCTGAAGGTGCTAAGTTTGTCATCAATGCGCAAAACTGTGTACATTGTAAAACCTGTGATATCAAAGATCCGTCACAAAACATCACTTGGGTAACGCCAGAAGGTGGCGGTGGCCCTAACTATCCAAACATGTAATCTATGATTTGGATAAATAGAAGTCAATAAAAAACCGCTCTTAATAATAAGGGCGGTTTTTTTGTGCTAATAGCTTTATTTGTTAAATAAATATGCTTAATATTTTACCTGCTACAAAATATATTAAATGATGGTTCAGTGGTATAAAATAGGCGTCTGTCGTATCATTTTAATGCATCTGATACTTTAAATACCATCTACCAAACCACCTATCGGTATTTTCTCTGAAATGAATATGCAATGGTTTTCAATGAAATTTGTTGACTAGTACTCAGATAAATCCTATATTCACTTATGCCGTTTTATAATTTTTAATCAGTACAATGATTTAAAGCGTTGAAAGCGCAAAGTTTCTTGTTAGGAAGACAAGAGCATAAAAAGACATAGGATAGTCATGCTTTCCTTCCTCGATAGACACTGTTTTTACCATTCAACACCTTTTATCTATGTGCGCAGCATGCTGCCAAAACACACATTTGTCGTCAGCAAAAACGACAGATAAATAGATCATGACGCATCATCGTTTTCACCATATAAAGCAGTACCTGTTTATTTTTTATGCTGTTCGTCAGTGATAAAGAATAATCGCTGTTCTTTTTATATTGTTGGTATTTTTTGGGTAAGACAAAAGGAGTTGTCCCATGGAAAATCATAACGATCCATCCGGTTATTGGCGTGCCAATATCCGTCTCATTAGAGGCTGCTTAATCGTATGGGCGCTATGCTCGTACGGCTTTGCTATCTTATTACGTCCCCTCTTAGCTGGCATCAAAATCGGTGGTACCGACTTGGGTTTTTGGTTTGCCCAACAAGGATCCATCGGGGTGTTTATTATTCTGATTTTCTTTTACGCATGGCGTATGAATAAGTTAGATAAACAATATGGCGTAGACGAGGAATAGCCCCATGAGTCAATTTGTAGTTAATCTTATATTTGTGGGTCTATCCTTCGCTCTGTATTTCGGTATTGCGATTTGGGCCCGTGCTGGTTCGACCAGTGAGTTTTATGTTGCTGGCGGCGGCGTCCATCCAGTCGTTAACGGTATGGCAACCGCTGCTGACTGGATGAGTGCGGCGTCATTTATCTCAATGGCAGGTCTTATTGCTGCTGGCGGTTATGGCGCTTCTACCTATTTGATGGGTTGGACTGGCGGTTATGTTCTACTTGCGATGCTCTTAGCCCCTTACTTACGTAAATTTGGTAAGTTCACCGTTCCTGACTTTATCGGTGATCGCTTTTATTCCAAGACGGCAGCTATGATTGCTGTTGTCTGTTTGATTACCGCGTCGACCACTTACGTTATCGGTCAGATGACTGGTGCTGGTGTTGCATTCTCGCGCTTCTTAGAAGTTGAAAGTACCACTGGTCTGATTATCGCAGCAGTCGTTGTATTCTTTTACGCGGTACTGGGCGGTATGAAAGGGATTACTTACACGCAGGTTGCACAGTATGTCGTTCTAATGATTGCTTATACCATTCCTGCTGTGTTCATCTCACTTGAATTAACGGGCAACCCTATTCCAGGCCTTGGTTTGTTCTCAAATCATGTTGAATCAGGTGTTCCTATCTTGACCAAACTGAATCAAGTGGTTACTGACTTAGGTTTTGCATCCTATACGGCTGATGTGCCTAACAAGCTAAACATGGTGCTATTTACCTTGACGCTCATGATCGGTACTGCAGGTTTACCACACGTTATCATTCGCTTTTTTACGGTTCCTAAAGTGGCTGATGCGCGATGGACCGCAGGTTGGACATTGGTATTTATCTCGCTCCTGTACTTCACAGCGCCTGCCGTTGGTGCGATGGCACGCTTAAACTTAGTAGATACTATCTATCCACAAGGTGTCGAAAATCAGCCTATTCTCAATGAGGAACGTCCTGACTGGATGAAAACATGGGAAGAGACCGGTCTCATTAAGTATAACGATCTAAATAATGATGGTCGTATCCAGTTATATAGCGACAGTGGACTTGGTGCTGCTCAAATAGCCCTTAATACGGCTCAAGCTGACGGTGGCGATGTTGCTACTGCAACTGCAGCGGTAGAAAAAGCTCGCATTGCACATGATGCAGAGCTTGATGGTCGTTTTGCTGATGCCGGATGGGCAGGTAACGAGCTTGATGTAAACGCTGATATCTTAGTACTTGCTAACCCAGAAATTGCTAATCTGCCATCATGGGTTATTGGCCTTATCGCGGCAGGTGGTTTGGCAGCAGCCCTATCAACAGCAGCTGGTCTACTCCTTGCTATTTCATCAGCGATTAGTCATGACTTAATCAAACGTAACCTAAACCCAAATATCACGGACAAACAAGAGCTAAAATATGCTCGTATTACGATGGGTGTGGCAATCGTAGTAGCTACTTATCTGGGTATCAACCCACCAGGGTTTGCTGCGCAGGTTGTTGCCTTAGCCTTCGGTATTGCGGCCTCTTCATTGTTCCCTGTGTTGATGATGGGTATTTTCTCTAAACGTATCAACAATCTTGGTGCTATTGCAGGGATGTTGACTGGTTTAATCGTCGTTCTTGTCTATATCTTTATGTTCAAAGGTTGGTTCTTTATCAGTGGTACTGCTAACTTCCCTGATACCGAAGAGTACTGGTTATTTGGTATCTCACCACTATCATTTGGTGCAATTGGTGCGTTACTTAACTTCATCGTAGCATTTGCTGTTTCTTATGCTACTGCGCCGCCACCAGCGCATATCCAAGAGTTGGTTGAGAGCGTACGTTCTCCACGTGGCGCTGGCGGTGCAGTCGACCACTAAGCTTGCAATTGAGGATATATCTTCTGTTAATATATCACTCACAGGCAGTCACTGCTTGTGAGTGATTTTTTTATCTTGGCGCTATAATAACGATATTTTAGATTCTTCCTTTATCCAATAATTTCAATTAAACATATCTCACGCATTAAGGAATATTTTATGCTTTTTGAGTTTATCGCTACCATCGCCGCCGCATTTGGCATGGCTGGACTAGCACTTATCATAACTCACCTTAGCAAACTGGCAGGCAAACGTGCCCCTAAATGGCTGATTCCCTTATTTGCTGCTATTGGTATGTTTGCATTTCAGATAAACCAGGAGTACAGCTGGTATGGTCAACAAGTGGAGAAGCTACCAGAAGGCGTAGAAGTCGTCAAAACAGCAGAAAGCACGGAGTGGTTCCGCCCATGGTCTTACGCTAAGCCGCAAATATTACGGTTTATCGCTGCCGATATTGGAAGTGCGAGTGTGCAAGTCGATAATCCAGATATACATTTATTCAATTTATATCTATTTGAAAGACGAAGAGCCGTAGAGACAGTACCTCAAGTTATCGATTGTAGTATTCCTGCACGTGCAGACTACGTTATACCTGAGAAAGGCAATACGCTATCCATTGATGAACATGTAAAGCAAACGACTGCATGGCGAGATCTAGCAACAGATGATCCGCTATTTATCAGTATTTGCACTGATAAACAAAGCTAACGAATTAAGAAAGATTTAGAACAGGCAATCCATCAGCAGTAAAGTCTTCAAAGAAACATGTGATGATAAAGCGGTATTTTAGATGAATAAAAAATCTGGAAATATCGCCTTATTTACTTTGCTTTTCACTGATGAGACGTTGTCGTATAAGTGTGCTTAGAATTGGCACCTAGCAGTAGCCCCGCACATAAACCACCGAAATGGGCGGCAAAAGAGATGCCTTCTTGTGGCATCAAGCCTTCTTTGATAGTGAGCCAGTACCCTGCGCCCATCACGATACAAGCGATTAAATAACCCCAACGCCGTGCAAATATAGCCCCTCCTATCATGTAACCGAGCATCGCAAAGCATAACCCTGATGCACCAATATGAATAGAAGAAGGTGAGCCAAGTACCCAAGTGACTAAACCTGATGCGACCACCAGTTTAATCACGGTACGATAGGCATTTTTTTCAAACAGTCCAAACAAAAATAAAATCTGCAACAGCGTCACAGTGTTGCCAGTCAAATGGGACAAGTTGCCATGCATCGTCCATGACGCAAATACTCCTATCATACTCCCCACATCTAATGCTCGCGGGACAATACCAAAAATATTCCACAGTCCAAACAGAAACACTTCATTCAACAAAAACATGCCCCACATCGGTATGAGTACAAATGCGTACAAGCCAACGACTTGCTTCAGTCTTGCCATCACTAAGCTAAGCAACTGCTGCCAATTCATAGACCGTCCTATTCCTTTGCTCTAATGTTATATGTCTGCTAATGATTTACTGCAAATGGTGGGCGCACAGCGGGTATAAACGATAAAGGTGACGCGTCTGTATCCGCATTCAAATAACTATTACTATGCAATAACGACGTCGAATGATAAGGCACCAGTGCGGTCGGGATAAAGTGACGTGCGGCATCAATATGCTGAATAGAATCATCAAAAAAGATATGCGGCGCAAATGTTCTCAGCACGGCTGTTTTCTCTAATCCTCCCAAAAAAAACGCCATATCCACATTTACACCCCATTCACGCAGCGTTTTGATCGCTCGTAGATCTGCTGGTGCATTACGGGCGGTTACAAGCGCGATTTTGATTGGAGAGTATTGCAAACCAGCAGGCAGACGCTTTTGTAAATTAGATAATTTAATCAATAACTCAGCATAAGGCCCTTTTTCTATTGGCAAATCACGCATCTGTGACTCGCGATCATGGAAAGCACGCAGGCCTTTTTGTTTATAGAGCAGCTCTCCTGAATCATCAAACAGCACGGCATCGCCATCAAAGGCAATGCGTAGCTGACCGGTATCCAGCTCATAAGTATTAACAGGGGTCGCATCCAATATCGCACAAGCGCAAATATTAGCATCAGCCACTTGCTGCGCATCTTCACGATTGGTGGTCAAAAACAAATCTACGTTAAAATCTTTGATATAAGGAGCGACCGGACTGCCTGAAATAAATGCCGAACGTGAAATATTGATATTGCGCTCTAGAATAGCATTTAGCACCTGAATGCCAGTATCTGGACTACTTTTTGAGACAATCACGACTTCCACGAGAGGTGCTTCAAGCTCTAAATCTCGCTTACTATCTTCGCAATAATTGTTTAGGTTTAGCAGCGCCTTAATTAACGGATAGCCAGCACCGATGCTCAGAGACTCATTTTCACGCTCTATCATGTAGTCACGAAACTCTTTTATTGCGCTTGCAGGTCGCTGCTCTAATAGTTCTAGTAGATGATTTTCTGACTCTGTGAGATCAAAAAGTGCCGTCGCAGAAATTGCAACGATGAGTGTATTGCTGAAATCGACGGCCATAAATGTGTGCTTCTATGATAAGTAATGAGAATTATAGAATTTATTTTACTATATATATGAGTTAGCCGTGTAGCTACTCGCACTCATATTAAGACCGCTAATACACATTTTTTGTGCAAAAAAAAGACTGCAATGGCAGTCTTTTTGATCTTAATCAATATTTAACTGATATCAGTACCATCATCAATGACAAAGCTTACAATCATAATGACATGATATTTACTGATTTTTCCATCAGTGACACCTACTTTTTGCTCTTTTATCCAAGCGCCTTCAACATTTTTAACCGTCTTAGAGATTCTCGCAATACCTTGTTGAATAGCATCTTCGAAACTGGTTTCAGAAGTACTGCTGATCTCAACATTCTTAGCAATAGTCATAATATTTTTCACATCCATATGATTTTAGAATAGTTTTTTTAAAATAAAATGATGATAAAAACGTAGACTCAACATTCTATCTCTCAATTATTCTAGCGCTATACCGAATGCACAACAATGATTCTATGTTATTTTATGTATGACTTATCCCAATAACACAAGCGAAATAGCAGGGAACATCACTAATATGACCAGACGAATCACATCGGACACAATGAATGGTGCCACTCCTCGAAACATATCGCTAAGCTTAATGTGCGGCGCCATTGCTTTGATCACAAAGATATTCATCCCCATCGGCGGCGTGATCAATCCAAGCTCTACCGTCAATACTGCAATGATACCGAACCATACTGGATCAAAACCTAAGGCCAAAATAATCGGATAGACCACTGGAATCGTAATCACTAGCATCGCTAGGGCATCCATAAACAGCCCTAATAGAAAGTACATGATCAAAATACAAATCAGCACAATCATCGGACTGACTGCCAACCCACCAATCCAAGAAGCCAGTGAATAAGACAAACGTGATACTGAGATAAAATACCCCAATGCCTCTGCGCCCAGTAGCATAAAAAACACCACCGCAGATAGTGCCAGCGTCTCAATCAACGACTGCTTTAAACCATCTAAACGCATGCCTTTGGCAAACGCATATGCCCAAGAGACAAATGCCCCAACAGCCGCGCCTTCTGTTGGCGTAAATAGACCAAAGAAAATACCGGCAATAATAACAATAAAGATAAAGCTAAACGGAATCAGACCCGTCAATGATAAAAACTTTGCTTTCCAAGTGGTTGGCTCACCACGTCTTGCTAGATGCGGTTTCCAGCGCACCATCACCATCACAGTGATGGAATACATCACCATACCCAACATACCGGGTAAGAACCCTGCGATGAACATGTCGCCTACTGATTGCTGAGTTAAGATGGCATAGACCAGTAACGCGATACTGGGCGGAATCATGATGCCAAGCGTCCCACCAGCGGCCAAAATACCGCAGGCAAACCCTGGCTGATAGCCGTACTTCTCCATTTGTGGCAGCGCGACTTTGGTCATCGTAGAAGCAGTGGCGAGCGATGATCCTGAAATAGAGGCAAAGATACCGGACGAGCCGATACCAGCAATACCAAGACTGCCTCTGACTCCGCCAAAAATGGTACGAGTGGCTTCAAACAATTTACCTGCCATACCTGAATGGGTAGCAAACACCCCCATGAGAATAAATAGCGGAATGGCACTAAAGTCGTATTTGGCTAAGACATCAACGGGGATGTCTTTGAGCATTTGCAGAGCACCACTAGGGGCTGTAACCGCACCAAAGCCGACAAGTCCAACGCCTAGCATGGCAAGGGCGACTGGTACACGGAACAAGACGAGAAAGATCATGACAATTAAGCCAATAGCGCCGATAATTTCTGGACTCATGCGCCTGTCTCCTCGGCGTCAAAGAACTCGCCTGTTTTAAAGATATTGATGGATTCGATCAATGAGCGAATGGCAAGCAGAATGCTTAAAAAGGCACTAAGGGCATAAATAGGCATCATAGAAATGCGCAAATCTTGGGTGACTTTGCCATACTCGACAGCATCAATAGCACTTTCATAAAGTCCCCATGAGAAGACGATACCAATGATAAAAAAGCCCATCATGAAGATTCCCATCATGTAGCCTTTGATAGATTGGGGCATCTTCTGAGTGAACACATCGACGATGATTTGTGAGCGTTCAACGAAGGCCGCAAAGGCGGCCAACAGGGCAAATAGCATAAAGTAGGAGACGATCTCGACGCTGCCCTTAACCGTAAAACCAAACTCACCGCCGCTAAGTTTAAAGATATAGCGGGCGACGACGTCGAGCATGGTGGTAAGGACAATGATGATGAGACTCACGCCGCCAATAAATTGACATAGGCGTGAGATGGTTTGGCTGATTTTGACTAGAAATGCCACGTGATACCTCCAATGGGTTATACCTTACAAGCAGCACTAGCAGCTTGAGCTTTTGCATAAACACCATCAGCATCTAGACCCAAAGCTTTGACATCACTTAGGTATTTTTGCGTTCCTTTCTCAAGTGGCCCTTTCCAGTCTGGATCATTTAGCGGATCAGGAATTTCGATAATCTCATCACCTTTATCTTTAGCAGCTTGAATAGCCATTTTATCATGTTTATCAAATACCTCACCAACTTTGCTAGCAAGCGCCATTCCTGAATTTTCATCCAGAACTTTTTTCAAGTCATCAGGTAGATTGTTATACTTGTCCTTGTTCATAGTCACCATAAGTGCCGAGCTATAAAAAGGAATATTAGTGTGGTATTTGGTAATCTCGTCAATCTTAAAGGCTGTTACCGCTTCCCAAGGGAAACTCAAACCGTCAACGACACCGCGCTGTAGAGAGGTATACATATCATTTGCAGGTAGACCTACTGGAGAAGCACCAGCACTTTCTATAATGTCACCAGCAACTGCAGAAGGACGACGGATGCGCATACCTTTCATGTCTGCAGGCGTCTTAATGAGCTTATCCGTGGTATGAAGTGCACCAGGGCCTCCACCATACATGAATAGCAAATGAGAGTCTTCATACTCACTAGCGAGCGTGCCATCATCATAAAGAGTCTGCAGCATGCAGCCCATTTGGCTGGCTGAGTTTGACAATCCTGGGAGCTCAGTAATTTGAGTTAAAGGGAAACGACCATTGGTATAGCCATGGGCTTGTGAGCCAATATCGATCGTACCTTTGGCAGCAGACTCATAAGTAACATCTGCTTTAGCAAGACCAGCTGATGGATAGAGCTCAACTTTTAGACGACCTTTAGAATCTTCTTCTATTTTCTTGGCCCAAGGTTCAAAGACCTCTATACTAATAGATGAGGTAGCAGGCCAAAAATGTGAGAAGCGCAAGACGGTGGTTTCTTGAGAGGTGGCTGATGAACCATCAGCAGTGTCAGCAGACTGGTTAGAGCAACCGAGAAGACTAATAGCGGCTAAAGCACCAATTGAAAAAAGAGGAGCTAACTTCATTATCAATTCCTTTTGATAATTATGAGAATAGGAGTAAAACCTCATAAGTAAATAATTTAATCCATACTAGATCCAATCATTTACAAGGTTTTAATATATATTTTACATACCTGTAATAAAAACCTAGTTTAAAATTAGCAGCTATAATGATATAAGTCAAATCATTTTGATGATATGAATAGAATATATATTCATAAAATAAAATAGTATATAAACACATATATTCGCTAATTCAAAAAATGTACTTATGAATTTTGAATCACAAGTGCAAGCTAAATTAGATATCGCACTGGCATTTTTTACAGGCAAAGAAAAACCCCCGACAAGCTAATGTCGGGGGATAATTCAGAATAGAGAGCTGACGATGACCTACTCTCACATGGACGAATCCACACTACCATTGGCGCAACGATGTTTCACTTCT
>NZ_JADGIN010000008.1:0-102567 GCF_016106655.1 Psychrobacter sp. NG27 | reverse complement strand
GTAGCATTTGAAAATGGCTATTTTCATAGTGATGGCGGTATGCAATGGTTATATGCTGTACCAATTAAGATAGAGGAGATAAAAAACGATTATTGTGCTTGTGGTCGGCATAGAGACCAATAAATAATCAGAAATACCGTAAAAACTGAACGTACAGATGACAGTTAGTGTTCTAGCATAGGAGTCAAACAAGACAAATCACAGCGAGTCACCTTGTCAAAGTGCGGTATAAGATGTGGTATATTTCAAAAGCCAATTACAGAGCGTCACTATAAGCAAAGAATACGGACGCTAGTTTGGTTCCTACTGTAGGAGTCACACTCAAACGGATTAATAAAATTAGTGGCAAATATTATTGTTAGTATGCAAATTAGAGCAACTGTTCCTAATGATTTTAAAATAAATTTTATATTATTGATAATTAATCCTTAATATTTATTTTATTATATATACACCTTACTCCTTTCTCACTATCAGAACCTCGAGTTATGTATCTTGTGTACATTCACAAGTACACTGCTACCTGCTACCTGCTAACTATTGTTAACATTAATAATATCAGCAACTTATTCTGCAGGTTCCAGTCCTCACTAGGGAACCGAACCAGTGAAAGCACCTGACTGGTTCGCTAGGGTATTAGGGTATAGTCTAATGAAGTCACGTAAATTAGACCCTGAAGAATCTAAGAAATGTCCGTTTTTTGATGTCTTCTTCAAAATTTGGTTTTTTTACGTTGGGCATATTGTTATAACACTTTAGAAGCGTCTGCTCTGGTGTTAAATTTTTATCGTTATGCCAATATACTATTTTCAACCACATAGCTGCTGTAGAATACTGACCATAGCCTAGCCATGGGTGATCTTCCAAATTAGCTACCAATAACTTTCTACCTAAAAACAGAAGTTTTATTTAGAGGTTCTAATAGGGGCTACCTATCCATCCAACCCCGAAAACTAACTCTTTATTAACATTAATTATTAATATTGAATTTCATTACGGCTTAGGCTTATCGTCCCAATCAAGTAAGAATTTTCTACGTAATTCAGGGGTTAGGATTTCAATAGAATGTATAGTTGCTACTCTATCCGTTAAGCATCTTTCCTTGCCAGTAGTTTGAAGTGGAGGAAGATTTTTCTTATCAATAAAACCGCCTCCTGCGTAAACTTCTGTATCAAATGGAACTGCTGTTGCATTTAAGATTACAGTCTCTGAATCTAAGTCAACCTTGATATTACTAGCTTTCGTATTAAACACTGGGGTTATATAACCATCTTCATCGCCAAATAGAAGACATCCATTCTTCATTGTAAATTTACCTGATAATAATGCAGCTAGTTGAACATTGTTGCTTTTATCATAATAAGAGAATGGATCGAGTGAATTTTCCATTCTTATCACTGGGTTAGAAGTGTTACTTACTGTTTGATTAGAGCAACCAAACTGAAATAGACCTACAATAGGAATTAGGAATAAATATCTATTTATCATGTTTAATAACCTCATGGCACTGATGGAATAGTAACAGATATTTCATGTGTATTATGTGTTGAGTAAAAGTAGAGTAGAGAATATTTTTTGTACTATTTGGTATTTCATTTAAAGTACAAGCACTGGTTATTCCCATTGGTTTACTTGAACCAAAAATCACTGTTTCCCTATTCCAAAATCCCCATTGTTCGCATAACAGACGTTATGACAAATAACTTGGATAGAAGGGTTCGGTTTCATTGGTTCCCTTGGGGTATACCCCAGCGGAACCAGCTATTTCACCCCAAAAACCTATTAACAGACTACTTAAAACAGACTGCTATAATGGAACCACTTATAACAGACTATTTTAGGTGTTTATGTTTATTAGAGCGTATCTACGAGCGTCTACCAAAGAACAAGACGCTAAGCGTGCCAAAAGCGAACTCATAGCATTTGCCAACGATCATAGCCACAAGATTGCCGCCTTCTATGTCGAAAATGAATCAGGGGCTATTTTGGTGCGACCAAAGCTTATGCAGCTGATTGAAGATGCTCATAAAGGCGATATTATCTTAGTTGAGCAGATTGATCGCTTAGCGCGTCTGAACCAAGCTGATTGGGATACGCTCAAAAGAATGCTATCAGAAAAAAAGCTCTCTATCGTATCAAAAGAGCTGCCGACCTCATATATGGCGCTTCAACCTGAAAATAGCACTGAATTTATGAGCAGTATATTGCAGGCTATTAATTCGATGATGCTAGATATGCTCGCTGCTATTGCTAGAAAGGATTATGAGGATCGCCGAAACCGTCAGATGCAAGGTATTGCTCGTGCTAAGGCAGAAGGTAAGTATTCAGGACGTAAGAAAGATACTGAAAAACGTAAGATCATCGCCAGTCTACTCGAATCAGGTCATAGCTATTCTGATATTCAAAAAATGGCTAAGTGCTCACGGCATCTGATCGCTGATGTGGCCAAGGAAAGACCTAAACTAATCACTGCTCATTAAGTGGTTCCAATATAGTAGTCTGCTATGAGTAGTCTATTAATTGATTAATGAGCCTTTTTAGATGGTTCCGCTGGGATATAGATGTTTCTAATCAAATTTTCTTAACGGGAATGAATTCTAATCGATCCCTGAAGTAAGGATTTATCTCTGTAATTTTGATCAATGACTCACTATCAGAACAGTCATGTAACCCATGTGCCATGATAAAATCCGACCCATTCTCAAACTTAATAAGCACACCTCTTTCATTTGGCAAGTCTAATTTCCTACTATCACTATCGGGTATCTCTTTAATTATGGTCACTGACTTTACCACTTGATTTAAATATATTTTCCATTCATCAAAATCTTTAGCATAAAAAGGAATGGCTCTCTTATCTTCTTCTTGTAGCCATTTACAGTGTTCTCCAATCTCATTCCTCTCCACCCACATTAGTACTGTGTTTCGGCTTGGATCACTACCACCACCAACAACCAATCCACCTTCAAAGTAAAACAATGTAGGCCCTAAAGCTTCAGAGAGAAATTCATCAGGGGTCATATAGTAGTCTTCAATAAGCTGTTTTTCAGGTATGTTATTAAACTTAATGATGTTGATAAGCTTTCTTCCTATCAAGCTTCTGAGCAAACCTTTTAAATGGCTTGGTATACTATGTTCTGTGATTTGAGTTGTTATTTGTTTTTCCTCGCTTCTTTTATTGAAATGGTAAACACGAGCATATAGCCTATAGTTCGAAGCCTGTATAGCGCACCGATCATAGATAGAGTATGTATGGTAAGTACACCATAAAGTACACCATAAAGTACACTGTGGCTATCTCAGTAATTCAAAACCTCGATATCATTAGCCTACAGTCAAAGATTCAAGTCCTCACTAGGGAACCGTATCCTTTTCACTCTATAAAATCCATAAAACGCCAAAACCAGTAATAAAAGAATGCTATAAATATAATAAAACCCGTATTCATATACGTATTCATACCCTTTATAGTGTCTAAAGTCCCCTGATAAGTGATTACCTCCTTAATTCCAGCTTCGACATCTTCCACATTAAGACTTACCATCTGTCTAATTCCATTATGAAACCCTAGAAAATATTTCTGTATATACCACCCTATCGCGGCTTTTTTACCTTCAATCGGTTCTAAATACTCTTTGCCAAAACAAGAGGAGTCAGTATCAAAAGCTGAATAGCTGCACCCGTATATTTCTTTATGGTTAAGGTCATTGAGATCTAATAACATAAAAATGTGATTTCCCTCACCTACGTCCAAACTGCCTACAATACCTTCACTATAATTAAGCTCAGACTCTAAAGGGAAGTCTCTACCTTGCCAACTCAGTATTGCCCAAACTACTAGCGATATCCAAGTTAATAGCAGAATGACTATTTGAACTTTTCTAGTTAATGTTAATACTTTGAATTGCTTCAGTCGTTTTGTTAAGTGTTTCACTTAATATCAAGCCCTTTTACTAAATCGGCCATTAAATCCTTATCCGTTTGTCTGCTCAAAAAATCCAACAGATTATCGGCTGTATATTCCCTTAAACCGTCTACTGAATCCTTCTCTAAAGCATCTACAAGAAAAGCATCCAGTAGTATTTTTTGTCGTGTCAGCTTCTTATCTAACTTCTGTTTTTCTTCTAAATCACCACTATCCAGCAAGCTCATATTTTCCCTTAAACTAGCAAATCTATTTATTCCGATAACAAGGCTCATTTTAAAAGATTTTAATGTAAGAAACTTAACTCAAAATAGATAGCTTTTCATCTGTAATCAGCATCATATGTACAAAAAACCGTAGTAGCGGTGAGTACTGCCATTTATTCGTTTGCTCTCTATGGTCTTGACTAGCAATACCGATATGGAGAGCATTTTTCGAATCATTAGATTGCTGCTTAATGTCTTGATAGTCAGTAGATGACATAGTTTCCATCAACAAATCTTCGTTGCTACTCACCAGCCAACGCTTCAAAGGCAGCAGTTTCTTAGCAATATCAATGAAACGCTTCAACTCTTTCTTATCTTCTTTTCTAAATGGTAGGTATGCTCTGCTAATAGACAGTTTTTGACGACATATCTCAATAAATCAAGTCCAGTCAGCCCCTGAATTTTCTCGTAGACGATAGGCCTTACTTAATAAAAGCGATAGTAGTCTTAAATCACTTTGGTATTGAATGTTTAGTGGACTCAGTATAGGGGTATTTGGATCTGATAGCTTAACAAAGCGAGGTTTGCCGCGTTTGGTAGTGATGTTAGCAACCTCGCTTGCACGTTCTATTAGAACCTTTGCATCGTGAATAGAAATATTTGCTAACTGGGCTGCTTTACTTAGAGGTATCTCTTTATCATAGGTTTGTAGTAGCAGCTGTACTCGGTTTAAACCATAACGACCAAACAGCTCATTATTAGCTGGCGTATTGGTACTCAAGAGAAATTGCTTATCATGGCTTTCGATCGTAAATTTCGGTGACTTGCGTTTGCCCTCTATGATATTTTTAAATAACAGCTTACGTATACTAGACATATTGATCATACCGTTATCATCAATGTCAGCATTATCATTGATCTTTCTTGGGCTAATTTTAGTAGATTTGGTAAGGTTAAGCAGTGTTTGTTTAGGCAGTTTTATATTAGAGACGCTTAACGCATAAGTAGCCATTAGAGTAGCAAAGTGATTGTAATACTCAAAGCTACGCTCAGGCGATAAGTGCCCCATAATACCTGATAGAGCGTACCAGCGATCTTGTGCCTTGGTATGCTCTCCAAGTAGGCCTTCTTCTATACGCAGTACGTCGCTTTCGTCATAATCGGTGAGCGCTTCTACGAGATCTGAATGGCCTACTAGCGCTAAAGATAGGTTGCTCACTGCCGTATGCCTAAACCCATGAAAGGTATGCTCTACCACGTTATCATCTACCGATATGTCTTTTAAGACTCGTTTGAGTAACTGCAACGGAACATGGTCATCAATAGGGCGCTGATCCGATGATAAGGTAAAGATAAATTTGTTTGAACTGTCGCCAATATTACTCTGCACAAAGTTAATAAAAAAATTCAACTCATTAGGTTTGAGGAGAGCAAATAAGGGAACGCGGCGAATACTACTTTGAGTCTTAGTTGGACGGTAGCTATTGGGCCTGATCACCACTGAGGGTGTGGCTGTCTTTAAGCCTTCGATGTCATTATACTTAAGTCCCAACAGCTCTTTTTTGCGCATGCCAGTACGATAGACTAAGATAAATAGAAGCGCGAACATCTCTCGCTCCAATATATCCACAGAATCCAGTATCTGCGTAATAATGGCGTGATAGGCTTGCGGTGATATCAGCTCCGCACGTACACGTCGACCATTTTTCGACTGTTGGAAGTTCACGGAGGGAAGGTTGTATTTGCTCTTGGCAAAGTTGTGCATACTCTTCAATAAATTGGCAGAATATCCAATGTCAGTATTGTTACGTACGACAGCTTTGTACTCTAAAATATCTTCATAAAGTTCCTCAAACTCTTCCTCTAACCAAATATCAAGCGGCTGCGCTGTTGTGAAATACAACCATTCATAGCCTATGGTTCTAATATATTTCAAAATAGACTCATTACTAAGTGATTTTGACTCTTTTCGATTGAGTAAACTTAGCACCCAATCTAATAAAATTTTTTCACTTAAGTCATCGTATTGTTCATAGCGTTTTTGTACTCTTTCGATAAGAGTAATCGGCTTTTTGCTGGTTTTTTTCTTTTTCTGTTTTTTATCCATTTTGAAGTCTTTAGTCAGATTCATAATTAAATCAGACTTTCTAACCTCTATCTTTTTGGTAGAAGTGCTAGATGTCTCGTTTTGATTAACAGAGTTTTTGCTGATAGACAGCGTCAAAATATGTTCTAGATCATACGGCTCCTCTTTATACTGATATTTTTGGTTCAAAAACCGACCAAAGTCCTGCGTGCTCAGTCCAGCCGTGTTATGCATACCTCGCAGCACCCCAACTGAAGCATGATCAATATCAGCGCCCTCTAGCTCCTCCCAGTAATAACTGGCGTAATATAAAAATCTTGAAAAGGGAAGTGGCTTGATACCCAAAGGCTTGATCACGTCAGATAAAGCCACGGTCAAATATTGTTTTATCTTATCTTCTGACAGCTTGGCAATGATATGTGTGGTCTCTGCTGGACTGCTGCTTTTATGGTAACGCAGCAGCCAACACTGACTGACCACATCTACAACGATTTGCTTGGTGTTATAAAGCTGGTCACTTTCTTCTTCTCGCTCGTTACCAAAGCGCTTTTGCACAAAACGCGGTGAGACCATTATCCTTTCTTTGATGAATGGCTGATACTCTTTGGCGAGCAATGAGATAAGCCACCCTTGAAGCATTTGTACCTCGTTAATGCCACCATATACAATCCCTGAGAATATCAGCCAGCCTATGATTTTCTCTTGGCTGTAATCGGCTGTTTGCTCCCAATTATGCTCTACTGCGCGAATAATTTTGACCAGCGCTTTACCGTCTTTTAACCAAGCTGTATTTGTAATTAATGGATTGATTTTAGTAGGCTGTGGCGCGATTATCTTAGGATAGTGATGCTCAGCAAGCATATAGTGCTTATTTTGATAGTCAACGAACTTAACGACGACTTGCCAGACATGTTTGAGTGTTCTAGATGACTCGTAAGCTTTTGCAATTTTGTTTTCAATGATTGACTGAAACTCATCAAAACCCTCTTGAGACAATGGTTCCAATTGTCTATAAAGCTCTCTCTGAAACTGGCTTAAAGATTGACTCCAAGATAGCCATGACAAATCAAAATAATCGCTAGAGCTTGGCGAAAATGAAAAGATGCGTTCATTGGGCCAAAGCGCTTGTTGGTAGTATTTATTGAAAGACTTTATGAATCCGATACTTCCAGGATGAATCCTTTTCAACGACTCCCATTCGGTTTGTAAGTCTGCGAGTAGCTGTATCTCACGTGTCCTTGCCGTGTCACTGTCTTTGAGTATAGATGGGTAAGGCACGTAGCGCTTTTTTCTACCATCAAACCTTGCTAAGTCATTAATAATTTTTGGCAGCTGTATTTCATTTATTAGCATGGTCAACCTCTACAGTGCTTGTGCCAACATGATTTGAATTAGGGTAATGGTTGATTGTGATATCTGATAACCCAAGCTGTGCTGCGATCTTTTCAAACACGGACGCCACACGCTTAATATCTGCTTTACTACTTGATGAGAAGCGCCCCAATACTTCTTGACGAGCTTTTTCATGACCAATAACCGTGTTAATCAGCGATAAGGAAACGCCGAGATTTTCAAGCTGCGTACGAACAAAGTGGCGTGTCCAGTAGGGATTAGCGTCAATGATGTGCTTGGTCATATGATAAGCATCGCCACGCTTAATGTCTTTAAGAGTAGGGGACTTAGCAGTAGGAGCTCGCTCATACAACAGCTTTAATAGTGCTTCATCATTACCCAAACGGATATTATCAATGATAGCGCTGATGTCATGATGACCTTGGTGTTTTGCCTGATAATTAATCAAATACGCTCTATAGTCTGTTAGATGGCGTATAAGTGTAGGGCATAGTGGAATGAGACGATCACTTTTAACTTTCTTAACAGGCTTGTCATTGATGAGCAGCCAACCCATATCAAGATCGATATCGTACATCTTGCCAAGACCGTTATTTGGTCGCACGCCCGTTAAAAGGCAAAAGACAAACCATACAAAAATACTGGTTCTATTAAAGTGCTCCTCATCGTTTGAACTTTGATCAGTCCAGTATTTTATCTCATTTACGATGTCGCAAACTGTTTCAATCTTTAGCGCAAACCCTGACCCCACTGTATATTTGCGCCAAGCGATGATATAAGTTAGGTCAAAATCACTGTTGCTATTAAATATACCCAGTGCTGATTTATAGTGAGCCATAAGTGCTTCGCTGGTGTGGCTACTATAGTACATCGCAGGAGCATGGGACGCAGGCGTGCGACAGATGATATCGGCGATATGTGCATGACAATCAGGTGTATAACGAGAGAGCACGACATGTAGTGCAGTCTCTATACGATTGACGGACAGGTACGGCAATCCAAGGCTGCTACGTAAGGCGGCAAGATAAGCCGTAAAATCTTCTTTTGATGGTAACTCGCAAGCAAGTAAATCATCTATCAGCCACACCGGCAGTGGAACTTTGATGGTATCAGAAGTATTTTCATAATCATTTTCGAGCAGTGTTTGGCTTGTGGAGCTTTCAGTAATACCTAAGCTGTGTTTAATGTAATACTTTTTACCTTTAAGATTGAAAATCCTAGGATGACCGATATAGCCGGGTATTAGTAAGGACTTAACTGGAAGGCCAGTAAGCATCGATAACAGTAAAATACCCGCACAGGTTTTATCGGTCTCTGATTCTGGCAAGGTGCTGGCGTCTTGGTTGAGTGCAGCAAATAACGCTTGGTAGCCGGCAAGGGAGAGTAAGCGCGTGTTAGAGTTAAGCGCGAGATTGCGCTGAGACATGTAGTTCTGCTGTAGCGATAAATCTATAGTTTGGAGCGGTATAGAGTGTTTGATTAACGAGTTTGGATATTCACCATAGCTGACATAGGGTGCCTCATAGTGATCAATACGCTCTTCAAAGCTGGTGGTTAACCCTTCATAGCTTTCAGTGTTAGCGTCTAAAAATGCAAGATCTATGGCGATAGCGCTGTGTTCTATATCATCATGTGTGTTACCCCATGCATCATTACTAGGCATAGTATTCCAGTTGTGACTCGTTGCAGTAGAGTCTAAGGGTAATTTCGATGTGTTGTCTGCTAAGTTGATAGCTATAATTTTAATATGTTTAGGCGGCTTCTTATACTTGGGTCTAGGCTTGCGTGACGTATGCGCATTTTGATAGGCGGTCGTTATTTTTTCTATTTGGCTCAGTTTATCTTTTGCCACTTTCTTTTCTTCGGCATGAGTAGCTTGCTTATCATTTAACAATTCATATGCACTTTTTTGCTGCTCTAATAGAACAGTGAAAATGGTGCATATGCTTTCCACATTCATGGTCATTTGAGTTAAATCAGGTAGTTCATGCCAAATCCATATTCGTCTAGGAGATCCTGAAAACTGAGCCTGTTTGAATTGCATCAGTATATTTTTGGTTTGCTGTTTTGGCCAGTGCTGCGTCAGCATCACACTGGTGTGCATTGCTATGGCTAGCCAAATTAACCGTTTCTGTAGGTAGTCATGCTGATGTTCATTGATAGAATGTTGCATGAGAATAAGCAATTGCATGATGAGTGGTTTTTTTGCTAATTCTGATCTACTAATAGTCATAGAAAGCTGAGGAACTGGCCTTCTTTGTAATACCTGTAATATTAATCTTAGTAGATTTTGAGGATTATCATCTGGTTGGCTATAGCTATTGTGTACTGCTAAAGTGATCTCAGATATGGCAGTCGATACTGCTTCTGGATATATAAAATTTTGGTCATTATCAATTTTTTTGATGATTTCTGTTAATGCTGGCGCATTCTCAGCATTCTCAGCATTCTCAGTATTCTCAGTATTCTCAGTATTCTCAGTATTCTCAGTCATAAAACACCCTCAGAAGGTCGCTTGTAATAAGTTTGTTCATTTATCTTTATAAGCCGACAAAATGTAGTAATAGCAAAAATATTTTTGCCAAATAATTTTTGGTTTATTTCTTGATCCAAGACCTCGTTTAGCTGCGTGTAAATGAGCTTGATATCTATTTTTTTATTGTATTTTGCGATAAGACCAATAAGCTCGTAAAAACTGATGTCAAAATTAAACTGATTCTTTGGTATATATTTCACGTCTACTTCTTTTCTTAATACATCAAAATCAATATAAGGGCTTTTTGCTATATGAAATAGCTCAAAGTTATTGAGCAAGAACCACTTTTCCTCCTCTTTTATAAAGTAGGTAAGTTTTGAGCAAGCATTATTTTGCTCAAGTTCGATAGCCTGGCTATTCAGAAGTGGTCTGATATGGCAGGTATAAATATCAAACAGACTAATGATTTCTGGATATACAAGCACATTGAGTGTTTGTAGCTTAGCGATCGATAGTGATTTCATATCTTTCCCACTAAGATATCGAGTTGATGACTTGGTCGTTACATCCTGTGTATTGACCTCCACTAATAACTTACGAGTATTAGCAAACAATTGAAAGTCAATTTGTGAGGTTTTGAGGCAAAAACTTAAATTAAGCGACAGCTGATGACGCCTTGCTACTCTTCTAAGCTTTTGTAGACAAAACTGATGACAATTCTATCTATAGTGACTCAGGAATTAGCTAGAGTTTGTAGGTGAGGGGTGTGAATATAGAGATGGTTTAGGAGTAAAAGATGAAGTGAAAGTATCGTATTAGCAGAAGGGTAAAGCTCAGATATCTGATGCAGATTGATATTTTCTACTAGATATTGCAAAGTTTTTTTGCTCTGTGATATATCTCCATAAGTATCGATCTGATAGCATTCTGACGAATTTTCATAGATTTCAATGTCTATACAGAGCCATGCAGTACTTGCGCTGGCACGTAATAACGACCAAGTTAGGCTATGAAAATTTACTGGTATTTTTTTGCTACTGTCTGTGCAGATGCGTTCATTGATAAACTGCCTCGAATAATCAATGCTTGCTATTTTGGGAATGACCTCTGTTTGCGTCGCTACTGAATACTCTCCTAAAGGCTTAATTAATCCATAAAAACTTAAAGAGTTAAGGGTAAAGTATTTGATATCGACTAACTCTTCGATCACCTCATCATCATACCTATAAGTGAAGCGTTGCTCGGCACCTTGAACAGGTTGGTTTTCAAATGTCAGGCTTCCTTTTGGTATTACTTTGATCTCAATTGACTCTTTATGACCATATACAATAGCCGATAAGGTTCTACAGCTTTCCCTCGTATAAATATTGAGTAAGGTAATCTCGATAGAAAGTTGATTCACTCTCTAATCAGCTTAGAACCCTAAGAAAATGGTGTGATCTTTAATTCCTATCTATTACAGCCCCCTAGATATTTATATTGAGTGTTTTTTATAACTAAATTTGATATTTGGTGAAATAGGTTTTGCAAAAAAAATGTGTACAGTTGTATAGTGAAGTAACAACGATATCAATACAAGGTAACCGATTTCAAATTATATATTATTACAACCGAAGGTAATTACATCATAGGAATCATCTAATGATACGATCATAAAAATTATTATTGAAGTGTAATTCTAATACGGATAGTATTATTTTCAATTATGAGTAATAAATAATGAATTAAGTTGACATTAATTTTTGATTCTGCATTTAATAAATTTTTCACCCTAAATTTTTTCATATTGTAAAATTCTATGTTTTAGATTTTATAAAAAATATAATTACTTAGTGAGTGAAATTCTATTTATTATTAGACTATATTTTTTAATATAACATCTAATTAATAGATCTAACAAAATGGAGTGTATTGTGATTACACGGACTGCGAGCAACATTACCAAAGACTCTGTTTCAGCTATGGATATAGCAGCTCGCCTAAAAGAAGGTAGTCTTTGTCCGGTATCGCTTGTTGAAGAGACATTTGCAAACATAAGAGCTTCTGATCCCGCTATTTTTACAGAGTTGCTCGAAGAACGGGCGCTGAAAGAAGCCTATGCTTCTAGAAAACGCCACCGTGAAGGTAATCTACTTAGTCTATGGGATGGTCTCCCTATCGCATGGAAAGACCTTTTTGATATAGAAGGTCGAGTCACTACTGCAGGATCTATTGTATTAAGATCTCACGCACCTGCTACTCATGATGCTGATATGGTTGTAAATGCCACTCGAGCTGGCCTCATATCGATAGGCTGTCTTAATATGACTGAATTTGCCTATTCTGGTCTAGGTCTTAACCCGCATTTTGGTACTCCTCAAAACCCACATGGTACAGGCCTTGCTCGTATTCCTGGTGGCTCGTCATCAGGTTGCGGCGTCGCCATCGCCCGCGGACTAGTACCACTTTCTGTCGGCAGTGATACTGGGGGGTCGATACGTATTCCTGCTGGGTTAAATGGTATAGTTGGCTATAAAGGTTCTAGTAGAGCGTTTCCAAAAGGTGGTACGTTTCCACTCTCACCGACATTGGATACCTTTGGTCCACTTGCTGCTGACCTAAAAAGCTGTATCGGTGCGGCAGAAATTCTCAACGGGCGAGCCGTCGCAATGCCCAAGCCAACATCTATCAGTCAACTCAAATTCTTTATTCCTAGTAATATTGTTTTTGAAGATGCACAAGATGCTGTGATAGAGAATTTTGAAGCCAGTGTTCGCGCTTTAGAAAGCGAAGGGGCACAAATCACTCGGGGAGTGAGCAGCGAGTTTGAAGAAATAGAGACCCTTGCTGCTAACCACGGTTCCTTGGTTGGCACAGAAGCGTTGGAATTGCACTGGGATCTTGTCCATTCTGAGCACGCGACCCAGATGGATCCACGGGTACTTGAACGTATAATTAGTGCGGAGAACATATCCGCACGTGACTTAATTGTTGTCCAACGAGAGCGCGCAAGATTAATTCAAAAAAATAGCCAAATTCTAGGTGATCAAATTGTGCTATTCCCCACTACTCCTATTACTGCACCTGAACTTAAACCGCTTGAAAAAGATAGTAATTTGTATGTACGTACTAACAAACTCATGCTACGTAATACAGCGCTTGGTAATTTCCTCGATTGGTGTGGTGTTGCCTTACCAAATGGAATAGACCAAAACCAAATGCCGACCAGTATTTTAATGTCAATGCCCGGTGGCCGAGAAAATGACTTGCTAGCGGCAGCACTTACTGTTGAAAGGCTACTACAGTAAAACTTCTAATAACTACCTGATAAATAAGTAAAGAAAATATAAGATCTTTAAAGAAATAAAACTAAACTAAAAGTGTCAAAGGAGAGAGACATGAGTAAAAAAACTATTATATGCGGCTTCGGTACAGATGTAGATTCAGTAGCAGGGTGGATTGGATCATATGGTGGCGGTGAAAGCCCGTCAGACATCCAGCGCGGGGTTTGGGCGTCTGAAGTTGGCGTTCCGCGCCTGTTAAGGCTTTTTAAGAAGTATGATCTACGCACCTCATTTTTCGTCCCCGGCCATAGTCTTGAGACTTTTCCTGATATTGCCAAAATGATTGTTGATCATGGTCATGAAGTAGGTGCGCATGGTTACCTACATGAAAACCCTATTGCTATGACTCGCGCTCAAGAAGAAGCCGTGATGGAAAAATCCGTTGAGTTGATTACTAAGCTGACTGGGCAAAGTCCACGTGGTTACGTTGCTCCTTGGTGGGAGATGTCTAAATCTACCCCTGAAATTCTTGCTAAATATAATTTTAAATATGACCATAGCCAAGGCTACCGTGATTTCCAGCCTTTCTATGCTAGAGTTGGCGATGATTGGACTGTCATTGACTACTCGAAAACTGCAGAAGAGTGGATGCAACCTATGACCCATGGCGACGAGATTGATTTGGTTGAAATTGCTGCCAACTGGTGTGTGGATGATTTACCACCAATGTTGTTCATGAAAAACGTCCCTAACAGCCATGGCTTTGTCAATCCACGTGATATTGAACAAATGTGGCGTGATCAATTCGATTGGGTATACCGTAATATGGATTACGCTGTGTTTCCTTTTACAATTCACCCCGATGTCTCTGGACGTCCACATGTACTCATGATGCTTGAGCGTCTAATTGACTATATCAATGGTCATGAAGGTGTTGTTTGGATGCCATTCGAAGATATTGCTGCTGATTTCCGCACACGTTTCCCATTTGAAGGCGGTAAGCGTCCGGAAGTTATTTAAGAACACTATATTGATGAATTCATGGATCTTGGTGGCATTGTTAAAAGTACTGCTAAGATCATATATAGGGAGAACAGCCATGTGTAGTGCATGTGGAAACCCAGCTGCTCTAGGACATTGGACAGAAGCAGGTGCACAGAAGGGTGGTATCCGTCTCAGGGCGATGTTTAATCGAGTAACCATTTTAAAGCGAGTGCTGAAACCTTATGGGTTCTCAGTTTATGCCGATGGGGTGATCCCGCAAATTCAGCTGATATGTCCAGGTGGGGCTAGAGTAATGGTCAATAATTTAACCGAGCTGTGGGCTGAAGTAGAACGCCTTCAAGGTTTTCCAATCGACCCCTTAGAAACTCAATCAATGGCTTGACCTTAATGCAAATATTTCAGGAAAATCGTCTTAATGTCGTTCTATTGAGCGGCTACTTGGGTTCAGGTAAGACGACATGGCTGCGTCATGCGCTTTTTACCAAAGTATTTGGCAATGCTCAAGTTTTCACTCAAGAAGCGGCCCAGCAACCAGTGGATGATTTACTGTTAGGTGAGGCGATGAGTGTCACTGTTTTGACCGGAACTGCTGGTACTCCTAAGGGTAAAGAAGAGCTGATATCAGCATTACTTGAAGTAGCTGAATCTCGAACAAGCGGAAGGTCAATTGGTTTAACTATTGATCAGCCTGATACTCTGATCATAGAAACAAGTGGCTTAGCTGATCCCGAAGAAATCATAGCTGCTATCAAAGAGCATCCCATTCTGGTCTATCATTTCGTCCTCAAAGAAACTATTATCATGGCTGACGCCCTACATTTTCATGTGGCGCTAAAGACTGACACATTGTGTCGTCAGCAAGTTTTATCAGCCGATCGTATTGTCATTGCAAAATCAGAGGAAGCGTCCGAGCAGTCCTTATCGAACCTATTTTCAGCCATCAGCAAAATCAATCCAGCTGCACCAATTTCCTTATCCACATTCGGTGTCGAAAGCCCTGTACCTCTACTACCAGTGCCGACCGAAATCTACGAATCGATTCTCACTAATGCGTGCGCATCAACGACTGTGGTTTCGTTGACGATTCCTAAAGAAGTAGATTGGGTTGGGTTTACTATATGGCTCTCAGCTTTGCTGCACGCTCGAGGTGATACGATCCTGCGGGTTAAGGGTGTTTTGCATACGGATGAAGGCGCGCTATTACTGCAGTCTGTACGTAAGATCATGCAGCAACCTGAAGTTTTACCGCCTGAGAAAAGCGTCTCTAGACCTGGAGATATTGTATTTATCGGAGAGGGGATGAATCAAGAAGCTTTACTAGCTTCTCTATCTTCTTTTTTAGGACAAAGCTGAATTACTCATTTATCGAGATTCAAACATCGTCTGCACTGGTATTAAAGCAAGTTGATTTTCAAGCCAATCTTTAGGACTATTGGCCTCAATATGTATGGTCTCACTTTTAGTATTGTAGGTATAGCAAGTTATCTTAGAACTGTCCGTTCATTTGAGTAACACACCAAAGCATACTTGTCGCCACTACCTTAGTTATCTTCATAATTAAGAGATAGCAAGAGCACACTACAATTTGAATGGATGCTATCTTTAAAGGCAACATAACTTAGCAAACAAAACATCATCAGCTTAGCAACTAGGTTTTTTTTGTCTGACTTCCTAGTTCTGCTAAATATCTACTATAATCGAATTTTTCAGCAATGACATCTGCCAACTATCTTAGACCCTGCTATCATTACCTCACTATAACAACCAGCAATTTTCCAGCGCGTTAAGGAATAACCAATGCCTGCCAGTACCACTAATAATATTAGCAAAATCAATCAAGACGACATCAATAAAGCCGTCTGGAACGCCTGCGATACTTTTCGCGGGGTCATCAGCGCCGATACGTATAAAGACTTTATCTTAACCATGCTCTTTCTTAAGTATCTGTCTGATGTCTATCGCGATGAGTACAACAAACTGGTCGAGCAGTATGGCGACAACCCTGAGCTGATCCACGCCATGATGTCCAAGCAGCGTTTTGTATTGCCTGAAGGTGCTAGCTTTTGGGATCTATATGAGCAGCGTCATCAGCCGGGTAACGGTCAACGTATTGACGAAGCGCTACATGCGATTGAAGAAGCCAACGGCACCAAGCTCAAAAACGTCTTCCAAGATATTAGCTTTAATACGGACAAATTGGGTCAAGAAAAGCAAAAGAACGAGCTACTCCGCCACCTATTAGAAGATTTTGGCAAAGACATCCTCAATCTAAGTGCCGAGCGTGTCGGTAGCCTCGATGTAATTGGTAATGCTTACGAGTATTTGATCAAGCACTTTGCGGCGAGTAGTGGGGCGACGGCTGGTGAGTTTTATACACCGCCTGAAGTGTCGAACTTGCTAGCGACTATCCTTGATCCTGTCGAGGGCGATGAAATCTGTGATCCTGCTTGCGGTTCAGGGTCGCTACTCATTAAATGCGGGGCAATGGTACGCAAAAACTCAAATTCCAAAAAGTATGCGCTATACGGTCAAGAAGCCATTGGCTCGACATGGGCACTGGCCAAGATGAATATGTTCCTACACGGTGAGGACAACCACCGTATCGAGTGGGGCGATACCATCCGTAATCCGCTGCTACTCGATAAGGACGGCAAGCACTTACTACAGTTTGATGTGGTGACCGCCAATCCGCCGTTTTCATTGGATAAATGGGGTCATGAAGATGCCAGCAGCGATCCCTATGGTCGCTTCCATCGCGGTGTACCGCCTAAGACCAAGGGCGACTATGCGTTTATCAGTCATATGATCGAAACGCTTAAACCAAACACTGGTCGCATGGGTGTGGTCGTACCGCATGGCGTGCTATTCCGTGCGTCTAGTGAAGGCAAGATCCGTCAGCAACTGATAGAAGAAAATCTGCTCGATACGGTGATTGGCTTACCTGAAAAGCTGTTCTTTGGGACGGGTATTCCAGCGGCTATTTTGCTGTTTAAAAAGAACAAAACTGATGATAAAGTTTTGTTTATCGATGCCAGTAATGAGTTTAAATCAGGTAAAAATCAAAACCAGCTGACTGAAGACAATATTGCTAAAATCATTGAGACGTATAAGGCGCGAGAAAGCGTCGATAAATACGCGTATCTAGCGAGCTTTGATGAGATTAAAGAAAATGACTTTAACCTAAACATTCCGCGTTATGTCGATACGTTTGAGGAAGAGGCGGAGATTGATTTGGATGCGGTACGCTCTGAGCGTCTTGAGTTAAAGGCTAAATTAGATACGTTAGAAACTGAGATGGCAGGGTATTTAAAGGAGTTGGGTTATGGTGCCTAATGGTTGGGAGGTTAAAAGCTTTGCTAAACTATTAATATCTGGTGATATGGAAAAAATCCAAGATGGTAATCATGGTGATTCTCATCCTAAATCTAGTGATTTTGTAAAGTCGGGCATTCCTTTTGTAATGGCAAGAGATCTCAAAAAAGGTACAGTTGATCTTGAAAATTGCGCTTACATTACGAAAGAACAAGCTGATTCATTAAGAATTGGTTTTGCAAAGACTGGTGATATTCTTCTTTCTCATAAAGGAACAGTAGGCTTGGTCGCTATCGTTCCTCTATGTGATGAATATATGATGCTAACGCCACAAGTTACATATTATCGAATTCCACAAGATTCAAGTTTAATGAGTTCATACCTATATCAATTCTTATTAAGTCATGAATATCAAAGTCGTTTTAAAAATTTGGCATTTCAATCTACAAGAAGTTATTTAGGGATAACTGCTCAAAAGGAACTATCTATAAACTTACCACCACTCCCAGAACAACAAAAAATCGCCAAAATTCTATCCACTTGCGATAAAGCGATTAGCACGACTGAGCGTTTGATTGAGAATAGCACCCAGCAGAAAAAAGCCTTGATGCAGCAATTGCTGACGGGTAAAAAGCGTTTGCTTGATGAGTCGGGGAAAAGGTTTGAGGGTGAGTGGGAAGATGTGAAACTAAGTGCAATAGTCAAAGTAATAGGGGGAAATGCTTTTAAAAGCACAGATTTCAAAGATTCAGGAATCCCATTAATTAAAATCTCTAACATCAAACCAGATTACTCAGTCAGTATTGAGTCCTCAGTGTTTATTTCATTAGATCAAAAATATGACAAGTTCCAAATAAAAAATGGTGATGTGTTAATTGCTATGTCTGGCGCGACAACAGGGAAAATTGGAAGATATACATCTGATGAAATGGCTTATTTAAATCAACGAGTTGGTCGCTTTGATGTAAGAAAAGGGTTAACAATAAACAGTTATCTTTTCCAACTATTAAAACTCCCTAAAGTTCAACATGAGATACTTATTGATGCAGTTGGCGGGGCACAGCCAAATATTAGTAACAAAGATATTGAGCGAATAAAAGTATCGATTCCACCTATCAAAGAACAACAAAAAGTCGCCACCGTGTTAACCAATGCCGATAAAGAAATAGAGTTGCTTGAGCAGCAATTGGCTGATTTTCAGCAAGAGAAAAAGGCGTTGATGCAGGTTTTGTTGACGGGTAAGAAGCGGGTGGTGGTTGATGGGTAATGGTTTATTCACGTGGAAGATAGAGCATGCAGTTATTAAGTACACATTTCATGACTCAAGTCATCGTAGCAATAGTATCTTTTGGAATAGGCTTGTCTGCTATGGCATTAGATAGTAAAGAGCAAACCATATTAGCCAATCAAGGTGATGCCAGTGCTCAAAATAAACTCGGGTTTATATATGAGAGAGGCTTGGGTGTTCAGCAAGACTATGACGAATCTATCAAGTGGTATTTAAAGGCAGCCAATCAGGGTAATGCCAGCGCTCAAGCCAATGTGGGAATGATGTACCGTGACGGTCTAGGAGTTCAACAAGATTATACCGAAGCCTTCAAATGGTATCTGAAGGCAGCTGATCAAGGCAACTTTAGAGCACAGTCTGGCTTAGGACTCATGTACAAGGATGGTCTGGGTGTTGGGCAAGACTATGCCAAAGCGTTGATGTGGATAAAGAAAGCGGCGAACCAAAATGATGCCAATGCACAGAATAGCTTGGGACTCATGTACAAGGATGGTCTGGGTGTTCAACAAGATTATGCCAAAGCGTTAATGTGGATTACTAGCGCTGCCAATCAAGATGATTCTAATGCACAAAATAGCTTGGGACTCATGTATAAGGATGGTTTGGGTGTTGAGCAAGATTACAGTGAGGCGGTCAGATGGTATCTAAAATCAGCGAATAAAGGTGATGCTGCTGGCCAAAGAAATTTAGGTTTGATGTACAAAGATGGTTTGGGTGTTGAGCAAAGCTACAGCGAAACAATCAAATGGTATTTGAAGTCAGCCAACCAAGGCTATGCTGATGCACAAAACGGCTTAGGAATAGTTTATTCCCAAGGTTTAGGCTTTCAAAAAAATTATATTGAAGCAAATAATTGGTACTTAAAAGCGGCTAATCAAGGACATGCCCATGCTCAAAAGAATCTTGGCTTAATGTACGCAAATGGCATAGGCGTCCAACAAAACTATACTGAAGCGGTTAGTTGGTATAGCAAATCATGTGAAAATGGCAATCAGGATGCGTGTAAACATTATAAAATTTTGAAAAAATTAGGGTATTAACGACACGAGTTATCGTATTAACGCTAACCGCCACGCTACGCCCTTTGGCTCACGCGCAGTATTGGCGGTTTTTTGTTGCCTTTTTTATGGCGTCTTTAGTAGCGTTTTGGGCTACAATCGATAAAACCAAATACGCAATCAAACAAACATATGTCTAAAGTGGCAGATATGACCAAACCAATCTTTAATATTAGCGCCAGTGCGAGCATCAACTTCGCCGAAGAATTCAGCTCAAAAATTCCTGCCTTAACCTTGCTCACTACACTGGGCTATGAGTTTATTCCGCCAAGTCAATGCAATGCCATGCGCTCAAAAGTGGCTTTCAATAAAGCGACTAACCAAGTCGTCTTACTGCCTATCATGCGTGCTTTTTTAACCAAGCAAACTTTTACGTTTGAGGGTCAGGCGCATCATCTATCAGACAGCGCCATTGATAAGATCATGCATGAGCTAAACCCTGCTATAAACTTAGGCTTGCAGGCAGCAAACGAGGCGCTATATAACGCTATGCTGTATGGCGTGACCGTGACTGAATTCATCGATGGTAAGAAGACTTCGCAGACCATCGCTCTGATAGATTGGAATAATATCAGTAATAACAGCTTTCACGTTACCGAAGAGCTGGTAGTACTCAATAGTGAAGGTACGAGTAGTCGTAGACCTGATATCGTTTGCTTTGTGAATGGTCTACCTCTGGCAGTCATCGAAGCCAAACGCCCTGACTCCAGTAGAGAGTGGCAATCGACCAATGCCCAAGCGGTATCCCAGCATATCCGCAATCAACATCAAAAAGAAATCCCGCATCTATTTGCCTATAGCCAGTTATTGCTAGCGGTCAATGGTAATGACGGTCTGTATGCCACCTGCGGTACGCCTGAGAAGTTTTGGGCAAAATGGGTCGAAGAAGAAATCTCTGAGCCTGAGTTTGCCCGTTTAAAAAACCAAGCACTCAGTCCTAAGCAAATTGAGAGTTTGTTTGGTGATCGTCCTACCTCTATTAAAGAGGAGTATCAGTCACTAGTTGATGGTGGTGATTTAGTCGTCACCGACCAAGACCGCTTAATTATCAGCCTTTTGCAGCCCCAGCGTCTGCTTGAGATGACGCGCATGTTTACCTTGTTTGATAAAAAAGCTGGCAAAATTGTCGCCCGTTATCAGCAAGTCTTTGGCATCAAAGCTTTGATCGAACGTATCAGCACTTTTGACGGCTCTGATGGTAAGTCGGGTAGTCGGCAAGGTGGAGTGATTTGGCATACTACAGGTAGTGGTAAATCTTTCACGATGGTGTTCTTCTCCAAAGCTTTGATTTGGTTAGAAGAACTCGCCAAGTGCCGTGTCATTGTCGTCACCGATCGTGTCGATCTAGAAACTCAGCTTAGTAGAACCTTTGCTTCTGGTGGTGTATTATCCGATCGCGATAAGTCCGATGCCATGGCTACCTCTGGTCGCCGTCTGGCGCAGCAAATCGGTCACGGTAACGAGCGTGTTATCTTCTCCATTATTAATAAGTTTGGCTCAGCGGTTAAGTATGATGAATGCTATAACGATAGCCCAAACATCATCGTCATGGTCGATGAAGGTCACCGTAGCCAAAACGGTGAGAATAACATCCGCATGGCACAAGCCCTGCCAAACGCCGCTTTTATTGCATTTACAGGTACGCCATTACTGAAAGATGATAAGACCGAAAACAAATTCGGTAGCATCATTCACTCTTATACCATGCAGCAAGCAGTCAAAGACAAAACCGTCACGCCACTGTTATACGAAGAGCGTATCCCTGAGCTTAATACCAATGACCAAGCTATCGATGCATGGTTTGACCGTATCACCCAGAAGCTTACTGATGATCAAAAAACCGATCTCAAACGTAAGTTCTCACAAAAAGGTCAAATCTATCAAGTTGAAGGTCGTATTGAGCTGATCGCTCATGACATCTCTGATCACTTCCAAAACTTTAAACAGCAGCACCTTAAAGGTCAGTTGGCTTGTGACTCCAAAGCCTCAGCTATCCGCTATAAAATGGCGTTAGACAAGATTGGTAAAGTGACCTCAGTGGTCGCTATGTCGCCACCTGATACTCGTGAGGGGCATGACACCATCGATGGCGAATCAAAAGACATCGTCCAGAATTGGTGGCAAGCCAATGTTGCTAATGAGTATGGCGGTGATGAAAAAGCATATACCAAAGCCATCATAGAAGCCTTTAGTCAAGATGATGGTCCTGACATTATGATTGTCGTTGATAAGCTACTAACGGGCTTTGATGAACCAAAGAACACCGTGCTGTACATCGACAAACCGCTAAAGCAGCATAACCTCATTCAGGCGATTGCACGAGTAAACCGCTTGCATGAGAAGAAACGCTTTGGTTATCTGATTGACTATCGTGGCATCTTAAAAGAGCTGGATATCACCATTGAGAAATATCAAGACTTAGCCGAGCGTACACAAGGTGGCTTTGATATCGAAGACCTTAAGGGTTTGTATAACGCGATGGATACCGAGTATAAGCAGTTACCAAGACTACATAGTGAGCTGTGGGCTATTTTCTCATCCGTGAAAAACAAGCAAGATGGGCAAGCGTTAAGACAAGTACTTGCGCCAAAAATGCAGGAAATAGAGGGCAGAGTAATTGATACCAAGCTCAAAGAGCGTGATGACTTTTATGCGGCTTTGACCACGTTTTCTAACGCCATGAAAATTGCGTTGCAATCAGCGTCTTTCTTTGAAGACAAATCATTTGATAGCAAACGTGATCGTTATAAAGCTGATCTAAAAGCCTTTGTTAATCTACGCAAGCAAGTGCGCGAGGATGCTGATGAAACCATCGATTACGATGAGTATGAAGCAGATATTCGCAGCTTACTCGATAAGCATATTGCAGGGCTTGAGGTGAAAGAAGCAAAGGGCGTTTACCTTGTCGATAATTTAGGTAAGAATGTTAAGCCTGAAGCGATGAGTGAGGATGAAGCTCGTAACCAAACGGATAAAATCACTGGTCGGGTGACCAAGATGATTGAACAGGATCTGGCTGATGATCCTTATGCCCAAGAGTATTTTTCTAAACTGCTCAAGCAAGCGATTGCGGATGCCAAAGCCATGTTCGATGCGCCAGTGAAGCAATACATGATGTTTGCTGACTTTGAACAAGCCGTCAAAGATCGTGATGTCGCTGATGTGCCAAATGCGTTTATCGATGATAGTGGTAAATTAAACAAACATGCTCAGGCGTACTTTGGTTTGTTTAAGCACTTATTCAATACTGATTTCTTGGTAGATAAAGAGTTGGATAACGACAAGCTAGTCGCTTACGCCTTTGAGATTGATAATATCGTTAAGACAGCCGTGGCTGAGTATTCTATTAATCCAGCAGAGATCGACAATGCTATTAGTGTCAAATTGCTGCCGATGTTATTTATGGATTTGGGTATCGATAAAGCGCAACAGCTCATCGAGGAAGTACTAAAGATTACCCGTCTTGGACTTTCGAGAGACAAGTAGCCTAAGAGTAGCAAGAGGGTAGTAGGCAATGACTGAGAATGGTGCATTTTATTATGGTCAAGATAAAATTGACTATGAAGTTGTGCGTAAAGAAGTAACTTATAAAGAAAAGATAAACAAGTCTGAAAGCGACAAGCTGATTGCTAAAAAGACCAAGCCTCGAAAAGTGATCATTAAAGTACATCCTGATCAGCGTGTGGTTGCTACCGCTCCTGTCGATGCTACCGATGAGATGATTTATGATGCCATGATGAAGCGTGCGCGCTGGATATGGCAAAGCCTACAGGACTTTGCCAAGCAACAAGATTATGTATTGCCCAAGCGTTATGTCAGCGGCGAAACCCAGTTTTATCTAGGCCGTCGTTACGTGTTAAAAGTGATAACCAATATAGAAACTGCCAATGTAATACATCGCACTGTGAAGCTTAGTCGCGGTAAGTTAAATGTAGAATTGTCTCAAAGCGATTCTACATTAAATAGTGAAGAACGAATTGCTATCGTCAAAAGCCTTATTGATGAATGGTATAAGAATAAAGCCAAGCTTATCTTTATAGAACGCCTAGAGGTGGTATTACCTAAAGCAGCGTGGGTAACTGATACGCCAGCTTTCAGACTGTTAGTTATGAAGAAGCAATGGGGTAGCTGTTCAGTGAAAGGCAATCTAATACTTAATCCTCATTTGGTTAAAGCACCAAAGGAATGCATCGATTACGTGATACTCCATGAGCTCTGTCATATCGCTGAGCACAACCATAGCGAGCATTTCTGGCGGTTACTAATGCAAGTAATGCCGAACTGGAAAGAGGTAAAAGCGAGGCTTGATGAGATGGCTGAGCTTTATTTGAATGAGTGAGTCATAACACCTTTATCGTAATTAGCATAAAAGCCACCTTCAAAAAGTAGCTAGCTATCAACTAAAATAACCCGTATCAGGCGGGTTATTTTAAGTTCAGTTCTAAGAAGCTTTTTAATTATGGCGTACCTGCATGCCCTACTTCAACCTGTACAGCTAGCATACGTCCTTTAGTTTCTGCCTTACGAGAGGCTTCATCCCAGTCTGGCGCCGCGCACATAAATAATGTCTTACCATCATGTCCACCAAGAGTAACCGCAAAGATACCATCAGGTGCAGTATCGATAGTTTCTAAAACCTCACCACCCTCTGCTATGCGTACCGCTCGCTGATTTATGGTATCTGCGATCCACACAGCACCCTCGGCATCCAAGGCCAGACCATCAGGTAATATGCTGGCATTTTCTATACGTAGACCCAGATTTGGCTCATCACCTAATTCTCCAAAATTAGCAAAGTCACGCTTTTCTCCGAGGCTACCATCTTCTTTGATATCAAATTGCGTAACTTTATTGCCAAATAGCTCGTTAACGATCAATGTTTTTTGATCTGCAGAGATAACCATGCCATTTGGAAATGCCAATCCTTCAGCGACAACCTGTGAGCTTCCATCAGGCTTAACCAATACAAGCCCTGTGTTTTCATGGTCAGCGCCACCCATCAAATCAAAACCAAAGTTGCCGACATAGGCATTGCCATTAGCTGAAACTACCATGTCATTTGCATGACCACCGCAGTGCTCCCAAATATCAGCGTGAATGACCAAGTTACCATCATTTTCTAGTCGTAAGACTTTGCGGTCTTTCATCGATACGACCAGCAAACGCCCATCAGGCAACCATCCTAAACCGGAAGGTTGCTGTTCAACATGGATGATTTTCTCTGCTACTCCTTCATCGTTAACTCGATAAACGCCTTGAGTATAGAAATCGACAAACCACAGCGCATTTTGATACCAGCGAGGCCCTTCTAAATAGTGAAAGTCATCAACAGCAACTTCTATTTCATATTTCGACATAATCATCTTCCTTGATTGATAGACAAAATTATTTAAACAATATTTCTTATCAGGCTATTTCTTCATATATTGCAGTGACTTCCTCTAAAGTCATATCTTTGGGATTGGTTGCGATTAGCCGTGCATAGGTATTGATAACTATGTCGACTAGGGCAGGAATATCGTTCTTTGTAATATCCAATTCACTCAAACGGTATTTAAGACCACTGTTTTCCAAAAACATTTTTAGTTGACTAATAAATGAAGTCGCTGCTTCTAAATCTGTCATTCCAGCTGTTTGAGTAGGCATGACAGCACGAGCAAGCTCTGCGTATAGAGGAGCAGCTTCTGATAAGTTAAATGTAAAAACACCGCACATGACGAGTGCATTAGCATGTCCATGTGGAATGTGGAAGTTAATACTAAGGGGATAGGAGAGCCCGTGAACAGCGGCTACAGAGGCATTGACGAAGGCAATGCCTGCCAGTGTAGAACCTAACAGCATATCGGCACGAGCATCAATATCGTCACCTTGGTTTAACACTTTTTCAAAATTATTCCAAAGCATCTGTAAGCCTTTTAGGGCTAGTGCATCTGAAATAGGATTCTTTTTAGTACGACTTGTATAGGCCTCAATACAATGCACCATGGCATCAAGCGCGGTTGCTGCAGTGATATGACGTGGTAATTTTAGTGTCAGTGTTGCATCTAAAATGGCGACGTCAGGTAGGATTTTAGGAGTATAAATGGCTTTTTTACTGCCATTTTTTGCGGTAATCACGGAGACAAAGGTAGACTCTGCGCCCGTACCAGCAGTGGTCGGTATGGCAAATAGTGGCAGTTTTTTGAAACCACTAATATCTTTATCTAAAATATCGTTAACGGACTGAAAGTCGTTTGGATATAAGGCGACAATCTTTGCTGTATCAATAGAGCTTCCGCCCCCTAAGCCAATGATCAAGTCACATTGATTGTCTCTTGCAAGCTCAATAGCGCTTTCAACAATTTCAATAGGTGGGTCAGCAACGACATTATCGAACACAACGACATTAACACCTGCTTCCTGTAAGGATTGCTGGGCGATATCGACATAGCCTAATTCGGAGATACCAGCATCTGTAATAATGATGGCTGAGGTGGCAGAATATTGTTTTGCTAAAACACCTAGCTTTTGGCGCATGCTGTCAGCTTCGCTGACAATATGACCATTAGTATAAAATTCAATCCCTGTCATTTTATTCTTCCTTGATATAGGCGCACTTAGATATTGTTTTCTTAAATTCAATCAATGCCACATTAAGAATGTTTTTATATCCATTAGACTCTTATAAGGCATCGATGCATTTTAATGGTACTAGGTACCTATTTATCTTATTAAACTTCTTTATCTCCACTGCATTTTTTATAAGAAAATCGCTTGTAGTGGATGACTAAAATAACGCGTTGAAAGAATCTGGATATCAGAAAAATCATGCAACGTCTGAATTTCTTAGATCACCTAACTAGCCGATGTTTGTAAGATATTACATTAGCATAAACATCAGATAATAGTCATTAAATGATTTGACAGCTATCACTTTAGTTGATAATTTCAGGTGAGTATTTAAGTACACGTTAAGTATATATTGACCTACCTATGTACAACCATTACTAATGGTGTATTTAACTTACTCGTGAAACACTATAAAAACGTAAGTTGAATTAATGAACTTATGACTACTATCAAAAGGAATTGATAATGAAATTAGCACCCATTTTTTCGATAAGTGTGCTAGCCGCGATCAGCCTTTTAGGTTGTTCAAATCAATCTAGTAATGGTACGACTTCCTCAGAAGAGCCAACTGTTTTACGTTTCTCGCATTTCTATCCTGCAACATCTGATATTAATGAGGAGATTTTTGAACCTTGGGCAAAAAAAATCGAAGCTGATTCGGGTGGGCGTCTCAAAGTTGAAGTATACCCTTCAGCCACTATTAGCAAAGCAGATACAGCTTATGAGTCTGCCGTAAAAGGAACCATTGATATTGGCTCTCAAGTACAAGGTTATACGAGTGGTCGATTCCCACTATCTCAGATTGCAGAGCTTCCAGGATTATCTAACTCATCAACACAAACAGGCTGTATGCTGCAAACCCTTTATGATAACGGTACGATTGCTGATGAGTATGAGGATTCACACTTGCTCTTTATGTTTGCCACAGGTCCTGGAACCTTGCATAGTACTGACAAATTGATAAGAACTCCTGAGGATATGAGAGGTATGCGTATTCGTAGGCCCTCAGCAGTTGCAGGTGATATCATCGAGAGCATGGGAGCATCTCCGGTTGGGCTACCTGCCAATGACATATATACTTCTTTACAGCGTGGTGTCGTTGATGGCTTGAGCTTTCCATGGGAAGCTATGGAGACTTTCAAACTAAATGAGTTGACGAAGTATCATACTAATATGCCATTTTATAGTTCTGCTTTGATGGTCACTATGAATAGTGATAAGTATAAAGGTCTGCCAGAAGATTTAAAACAAGTTATTGATGATAATTCAGGTATGGCGCTTAGCAAAAAAGTAGGGGCTATGTGGGATAAGGCTTATTCGACACAGCTACAAGCAGCCATCGATCAAGGAGACGAAGTTGTCGATATTCTAGACCCACTCAATGACCCAGACTGGAAAGGTCCACTTGAAAAAGGTACAAAGAAATATCTTGATGATGTAGAGTCTTTAGGGCTAGATGCTTACGGGGTCTATGATAAGGCTAAAGAAGCTAGCGTAGTCTGTAAGGTGTAATCTTATAAAAGTTTTAGTTAAAATATAGCTGAACTGACTAAAATGAAAAAGCCTCAACTTATGAGCTGAGGCTTTTTTTATTTTTCTGATTCAAATCTAGCAGATAATCCTCACTATCTAAAGCTCTACCTACCTAAGACAAGCTGCCCACCAGAAAAGCTGATACATCCATCACAGAACCAAGAGTTCAATCTCCTTGCATAATGTATATCTGCTGGAACATCTAATTGATAGGGACGACCACAGTACTCACAGTGTACGTCATCTAAATAAACCTGACATTTCGTAAGCGTAGCAAACAACTTATCAAGTTTCATGTTGTGATCGTAACAAAGCAATTCTAAATGCGCTATATAATTACCGGGCGACATATAGGACCAATATTCATGGCACAAACGCTTGTCTGTACCTTCTAGAGCTAAATCAAAGACGAAGTTCATACTCATAATATTCTCCTTAGTACCCATAGCCAGTGTGTGGTAGTAGCTCGTAAAGCGTACTCCGTAGCTGACCACGCATCTCATCAAGTACATAGTCAGGATTGGCATCTAAGCGTTTCTGAACCCATATGCGCAGCGCCATATGATTATCAAAGCAACTATCCACGTTTAAGAAACGAGCCAAACCACTACCTGACTGAATACAGAGCTCACAAATGAGGTAGTTACCTATATTGTTTGCGTCATTACTGACATAGCCACTAGGTTTGAACGTCGCATGCAGTTTATCGTAATCAATGATTTTCATTGTGACGTCTCCTTGTCAGTAGATACCTGAGCAATCTGACTGCGATTGACCAATGCTTCAAATGCACTACCATCCTGCCTAGTCATGTTCGGTACGTAACGGCTATACGTGTTAAACAACATCTTGGTCGTAGAGTGTCCCATTTGGCTGGCTATCCACTCAGGACTTTCGCCAGCAGCTAACCATAACGTCGCTGCAGTATGACGGCTCTGATAGGCATTACGCTTCTTGAGACCCAAGATCTTAAGAGTAGGGTGCCAAACACGCTTATTCACATTGTTATAATCAAGTGGTTCACCTGTATGCGCGCAAAACACATAATCAGAGCGTCCATAAGTAATTGTCTGCTGCTCTTTTAGAGCGTCATAGACCCAAGGTGACATTTGAATCGCACGGTAAGACTCCTGAGTTTTAGGAGGAACAATTTTGCCTTTGACATAAGCTTGTTTGATCACAATCTCACGTCGATTAAAGTCAATGTTTTCCCAAGTCAACCCATCAATCTCACTCGTACGCATCCCTGTAAAAAAACGTACCAGATAATAATTGCGATAGTCTGCTCTCACACCGTTAATAAACGTCCAAACCTCATTCAGTGTGAATGGTTGAATATCCGTTTTAGGCTGTTTGAGTGCATTGATATCGTAGTAAGGATTATCAAACTGATAGCGTTTAGCTGCTTCTTTTAGTATCATACCTAAAGGTACCATGATCGAATTGATGCGTGCCGCTGACAGATGTTTGTTAGCTTTTCCGTACGTTACTTTGGCGAGCGATGAACGGAAGGCTAATACATCTGTCTTTTTTATGAGATGAATGGGCTTAGTCCCAAACTTAACAATCAAGTACATATCAATAATCTCCTTTATTTTGCGCTTGTAAGTATCACGCCATTCAATTTCTTTTTCAGAAAACCATAATTTTGCAAACTGTTCAAAAGAGGGGGTATCGGTATTAATGCATTCCTTGCGATCGTTTAACGCTACCATTTCTGCCGCTTTATCACTTTTTGGAAAGTACTTAGCATAGTTAAACAAACCTAGGATGATTTCTGCTTCCATTTTCTCAATCACTTTTTCAAGCTTTTTGCGATTCGCTGGAGTGTCCGTCAGGTTTGTCGTCTCCCGACAGCGTATACCCATATAATAAAAATCGACAAATAGCATATTGCTACCTCTGCGGGTTCTAATACTAGCCATCCTATTTCTCCTTATTGTAGTGCCATGGCGTTGATGCTACCGGCGATGCCAGTGCGCATATCTTTTTCAATCTCCTCCCAAATGTACAAAATCTTACGACCACCGAACGGGCGTATATAATGAATGCCCTCGATAAGCACACTATCCTTGAGCTCATTACGGATAGTACGAGGGTTATATTTGATGAGCTCAGAAAGCTCTTGGGTAGTTAGGTAGGTATGTGACATAATAAATTCCTTGTAAGCCAATTAAATAACTAGGTTGTTTTATCAAAATAACAAATAATTCTATAAAAGTAATTTGTTGTTCGATACAAGTACTTTACTAGCTATCGTTAGTCGATACAAGTACTTTTTTAGTCTATTAAGGAATTATTAATGATTTTATGTAATTTACCAGTGCTACTAGCTGAACGACGTATGAAGGTTGCAGATCTAATAAGAATGACAGGAATTAGCAAGTCGACAGTGCACAAGATATATAACGAACAGACTTCAAGAATAGATTTTGACACTATGGATAAAATTTGTGAGGCGCTAGATATTGAAGTAGGTGATTTATTTACTTATGTACCTAACGAGCCGCTAGATAAAGAGAAATAAATCTTGAAAGTGTTTTAGATAATTTAGGGTAGAGGTCGAAAGTGCTACTCTGAAAGAAAGGTGAATTAGAGAGCAGGCGCAACTTAGGCACAATTTGGGCACACACGTTTTTTGATGACGTTTACTGAAAGTGAGAAAAGAGGAAATTTGCATCGACATATAGTTTCCTTTTCCTCTATAGCCCATATATTACAGACAAAAAAAGCCCCAATCGTGAGATTGGGGCTTTCTAAATATTTGGTAGGCATAAGCAGACTCGAACTGCTGACCTCTACCATGTCAAGGTAGCGCTCTAACCAACTGAGCTATACGCCTATTTAGGTTGAGCATTTTAGCAAGTTTCTCAGACTTTGCAAGTCTTTTTTATCGTAATTCCGATTTATTATCATAATATTTGGTATTGAGACTTATATTAAGGGTGTTAAAAGGCTTTCCGTGTATTTTTTCTAAACATTTAATTTAATTGGTGTAGTTTTTCTTGTTAATAAGAGAGCGAACCTTAATGGATAAGAGCCTATAACTGGTATGATATCTCTCTAACTGAAGTGAGAGTCATAATAATAATGACTTAGAGTCAGTCATGCCTAACAGCGTTGAATAGAAACGAGACATAGTCGGAGAATAATATGGGCTTATTGGTCGATGGACAGTGGCAGGACAAATGGTATGACACAGAAGCCAATGGTGGCCGCTTTCAACGTGAGGATGCCGGTTTTAGGAACTGGGTGACCGTGGATGGCAATGCAGGACCAACAGGTATTGAGGGCTTTAAAGCCGAACCTGACCGTTACCATCTATATGTGTCGCTCGCCTGTCCTTGGGCGCATCGTGCTTTGATTTATAGTAAGCTCAAAGGCTTAGAGGATATCATCCCGATATCTGTAGTGCATCCCTTTATGGGAGAGTATGGCTGGACATTTGTAGCGGGAGAAGGGGTGATTGCCGATCCGAATATCCATGCAAACTATGCGTATGAGCTCTATATCAAGGCCAAGCCAGATTATACAGGGCGCGTCACGGTACCTATTTTATGGGACAAGAAGACCAATACGATCGTTAGTAATGAGTCGTCAGAAATCATCCGTATGTTTAATTCAGCTTTTGATGGTGTGGGCTCAGTAGCAGGTAACTTTGTGCCAGCCGAGTTATTAACAGAAATCGACGATATCAATACCTTTGTCTATTCTACGATAAATAATGGCGTGTATAAAACTGGATTTTCGACCACACAAGAGGCCTACGAAGAGGCAGTGGTTGAATTGTTTGCCGCGCTAGATACACTTGAAGGTCGCTTAGCAACTCAGCGTTATTTGGTAGGTAGTACGATCACTGAGGCGGATTGGCGACTGTTTACGACTTTGGTACGTTTCGACGCGGTTTATGTCGGGCATTTTAAATGTAATCTGCGTCGTATTGTTGATTATCCAAATCTTTGGGGCTATCTACGTGATTTATACCAAGTGCCTGGCATCGCTGAGACGGTGAATATGGTGCACATCAAGCAGCATTATTACACCAGTCACGCCAGTATAAATCCTACGCGTATCGTCCCTGTCGGCCCTGTGATTGATTTTACGACAGCGCATGATCGTGAGCAGCTGTAGATACTAATAGTTAGTACACGCAATAAATCTTTTTCTTTTAATAGAGTGTCAGTATAAATGAAGCCCCAGCTACTTATAAGCAGTTGGGGCTTTTTGATAATATAAACTGTAGGTTAAATACTAAGCGTTGTTTAGCTGACGGGCAGCTTCTAGTGCAAAGTAGGTCAAGATACCATCAGCACCTGCACGGCGGAAACCAATCAAAGACTCTAAAATGACTGCATCACTGAGCCAGCCGTTTTGAATAGCTGCCATATGCATGGCGTATTCACCAGATACTTGATAGGCAAAGGTTGGCACGCCAAAGGTATCTTTAACTTCACGAATCAAATCAAGATACGGCTGACCGGGTTTAATCATGACCATATCAGCGCCTTCATTGATGTCCATGGCCACTTCATGCAAGGCTTCAGCACGATTGCCAAAGTCCATTTGATATTGCTTTTTGTGTCCACCCTTTAAGTTGCCAGCACTACCGACAGCATCACGGAACGGGCCGTAGTAAGCAGACGCATATTTGGCAGAGTAGGCCATGATAGCCGTATTGACAAAACCTTCGGCTTCAAACGCATCACGCATGGCTTTAATACGTCCATCCATCATGTCACTAGGGGAGATGATATCAGCGCCAGCACGAGCATGTACAAGTGCCTGCTTGACCAATACTTCGATAGTCGCATCATTGATGACGTAACCGCTGTCATCGAGTAGACCATCTTGACCGTGTGAGGTATAAGGGTCTAGCGCCACATCAGTCATTACCACCATTTCTGGTACGGCGTCTTTGACCGCTTTTATCGTACGTGCAGTCAGGGCGTTTTCGTCATAAGCAGCTCTGCCGTCCGGTGTCTTTAGTGAGTTATCAATGACAGGAAAAATGTCGATGGTCGTGACTCCCTCTGCTAATAGCTCTTTGGCATAGTTAATCAATAGGTCAATAGATAGACGCTCAACGCCTGGCATACTAGCGATAGTTTCGCGCTGATTTTGGCCTTCTAGTACAAAAACGGGTGCGATAAAGTGCTTAGGATGTAGCTCCACTTCACGAATCATGGCACGTACATTGTCGTTATAACGCAGACGGCGCAGGCGAGTGGCAGGGTATTGGCGATTAAAGGTATAGCTCATATGAATTCCTTACTGTTTTTTAATAGTTATGGTGTTGCTTGGTAGAGATGTCGCTATTGATATGTCATTATTGATAAGTTGATTCTACAGGGCACTGACTACTGTGTATTGACTGTCATATATTTATAGACAATGTAGTTAAAAAACACTGATGTATAAACGGCTTCTATGTAAACAGATGAGGGCTACACTATACTCAAAAGCGGTTATAAAAAGCAAAAAGCCCTACCACGTTCAGCTGGTAGGGCAAGTTGTACTTATCGACTGTCAATATAATGACACCGTGATATCACAAAGTAGTAGTTTCATAAGTGATGGTTTCATAACTTCATGAATGACGACTCAATGAACCAAAAACCATAAACTCTTATGGCTCAACAATCTGTGTAACAGGAACCGCTTCGACCGTATTGCCATCATAGCGAGTCTCTTCAGTCATCACACCCACTGCTGCATCTTTTCTACCATCATCGTTAACATCAACGATAGCAGTCGGTTTGAAAGTCGTGGTTTCGACCCCTTGCGACTGTTTAATGGCGACAGCCTCTTGCGTAGAGGTCACACGTGCTGAACCCGCTGCCTTGATCGCATTTGTGGCCTTGGTTTTGGCACTCGTCACAGAGCCTGTGACAATTTGAGCCAAATTGGTATGCTGCGGCACAGGAATAGCCGTTGGTACATCCAGATTGGCACCGCCACCTAACGCTTGGTATAGCTCGATTTGGCTGACGATTTTTTGTAGCTCTAAATCCAAGATGCCTTGTTGCGTAGAAAACAATGACCGCTGCGCATCAAGCACATCCAAGTAATTATCAAGACCCGCTTTAAAGCGTGCATCAGCTATCTGATAGGTCTGCTCAAAATTATCTTGCAAGCGGTACTGGGCTTCTAACTGCTCGCCAAGCGTGGCGCGCGTCGCTAGTACATCTGACACTTCACGGAATGCTGTCTGGATAGAGTTCTCATAACTAGCAAGTGTCTGCTTACGTTCGATTTGAGCGATATCATAATTAGCATCCAAGCGACCAGCATCAAAAATAGGCACGCTGATATTAGGACCAAATGACCAACCAATGCCACTGTTTTTGAACAAATCGCTCAAGCTACTGCTACTCACGCCAACACTACTAGCAAGGCTAATAGAAGGGTAGTAAGAAGCTCGTGCCACTTCAATATTGGCACCAGCTGCTTTTAGGTTGTATTCCGCCTGTAGTACATCGGGACGATAGCGCAATAGCTCACTTGGTAGACCTGCGTTAAAGATCTGCTGATTGGTGATATTGCTGACAGCAGGCGTCGGGATAAGCTCATTTGGAATAGCCCCGCCGACTAGGTACTGCAACGCATTACGCGACTGCAGAATACTACTCTGCGCACGTAGTACAGCCAGTCTAGCATTTTCAAGTGAGGCGCTGGCTTGTAGAGATGGCAGCTTAGGATCGATACCTGCTTCAAAACGCTTGTCTGCGATAAACAGCGAACGCTCACGACTCTCAACCGTCGCTTCAGCCAGTTTTAGCTGAGCCAAGCTGTAGCTTAAATTGGCATAGCTTTGAGAGATGTTACTGATTAAGCTGATTTGGGTGGCATCTTTGGCAGCAGTGGTTGCCAAAAAGCTTTGTAGCGCTTGATCTTTTAAGCTAGATATTCTGCCCCAAAAATCTAACTCGTAGCTGGCCAGACCGAGCTGTACATTGTAGTTACTGTTTGGGCTGGTACTAACACTGTTCTGTGCTTGACGGCTGTAGCCTGCACTGCCATTGATAGTCGGCATGTCGCTGATATCAGTGATTTGATATTGTGCGCGAGCTCTTTCAATGGCCAATCGAGCACTTTCAAAGTCTTTGTTGTTCTCTAGACCCAAGGCAATCAAGCCTTTTAAACGCTCATCATTATAAAAGCTCTGCCAGCGTTGACTGGCAATACTTGGCTGTTCGACTGAGCTGACCGTTTCCTTGTCAAATGCGCCATAGCTCTGTTGCATCGCAATGTTAGGCTCAGCTAGGACAGGGCGCATATCCGCTTTTGGGATCGTGTTACAAGCGGCCATACTCATCGCAAGAGCAGTTAGCCCTATTAAACGACCGCTGTTTCTGCGAATCCGAGATAATGCGGGTTGAGCACGGGTCGCTGTCATAGCGACCGGTGATGCGTTAGAGGTAATTGTTTTTTGAGCACTCATTGTGTGTTGTCTCCAAGGCTTGCAGGCTGATAACTCTCAGAAGTCGTTGGGTGTGAGTCAGGCGTATTGCCACCGTCTCTGTCATTTGGCTTGTTATTGTCGTATTTGTGCGGGAACGCACTACGTACCCAGACGTAGAACATTGGGATAAAAAAGATACCCAATAGCGTTGCGGTTACCACACCACCAACCACACTGGTACCGATAGCGTTTTGACTGCCTGAACCTGGACCATTTGCCAAGAATAATGGCACAACACCTAACCCAAAGGCAAGTGAGGTCATAATAATTGGACGTAAGCGCTGGCGTGCCGCAGTCATGACCGCTTCTCTTAGACTGTAGCCTTCCTCTTGATGCTCTTTTGCAAACTCAATAATCAAGATGGCATTTTTGGCGGACAGACCGACGACAGTCAATAGACCAACTTGCAGGTAAACATCGTTGGCAAAACCGCGTAGCCATGTAAATATCACCGCACCCAATACCCCAAGTGGAATGACCAATAGGACAGAGACTGGGATAGACCAACTCTCGTAAAGAGCTGCTAGACACAAGAATACGACTAGGATTGAAAGCGCATAAAGCATCGGCGCCTGAGCACCTGACTTTTGCTCTTCTAGCGACATGCCTGTCCACTCGTAACTGATACCTTCAGGGAGTTTGTCTATCATCGCCTCCATCGAGCTCATTGCATCACCAGTACTCAGGCCTGGCGCTGCGCTACCTTGGATATTCATGGATGGCAAGCTATTGTAGCGCGTGAGACGCGGCGAACCTGATTGCCATTCACTGCTAGAAAACGCATCGAACGGAATCATGCTATTCATGTCATTTCGTACATACCATTTGCCGATGTCATCAGGATTGGTACGGCTGCTCGCTTCACCTTGTACATAGACGCGCTTAATACGGCCACGATCGATGAAATCATTAACGTAGCTTGAGCCCCACGCAGTAGAGATGACACTGTTGATGCTACTTAGCGACAAGCCATAAGCGGCGGCTTGCTCTTGATTGATATTGATTTTTAATTGTGGCGAGTCTTCTTGACCATTAGGACGGACACCAGCGACTTGGTCGTTCTGTCCGGCCATACCCAGCAGCATATTACGAGCTTCAAGCAGTCCATCGTGTCCGAGGTTACCGCTATCTTGGAGCATCAAATCGAAACCACTGGCATTACCAAGCTCGGTAATGGCTGGCGGTACAATCGCAAATACTTGTGCTTCGTTTAACTGGGTAAAGAAATAACCCATCGCTCGCCCAGCCACGGCTTGGGCGGTATTTTCATCACCGGAGCGTTCCTCCCAATCTGATAAACGAACAAACGCCAGCCCCATGTTTTGTCCTTGTCCGGCAAAACTAAAGCCTGCAATGGTAAAGACAGAAGCGATGTTGTCTGTTTCTTGGGTGTCGTAATAGTTTCTGACTTTATCCAGTACGTCTTGGGTTTCATCTAACGTAGAACCAGCAGGCAACTGAACCAAGGTAAACATAATACCTTGATCTTCTTCTGGCAAGAATGAACCAGGAATGCGTAAGAACACAACCGCCATGATACCGATGATGGCTGCATAACCAATCATATATAACCATTTAAAACGAATACTTTTACCAACGAAGTTTTCGTAAGAGCGGCTAAGTTTAAAGAAACCGCGGTTGAACCAACCAAAGAAGCCTTTTTGCTTTTCAGTACTGCTTTTTTCATGGCTCTTGCCACGTTTGAGCAGTGTCACACATAGAGCAGGGGTGAACACCAATGCGACCATGGCTGATAGCACCATACTGGTAATCAAAGTGATCGAGAACTGGCGATAAATCACACCAGTTGAGCCACCAAAGAACGCCATCGGTACAAATACTGCAGATAGAATCAGCGCAATACCAATAACGATTTTACTGATCTCACCCATGGATTTGGTGGTCGCGTCTTTGATAGAAATATCAGGATCTTCTTCCAATATTCGCTCGACGTTTTCCACCACAACGATCGCATCATCGACCAGTAGACCGATGGACAATACCATAGCAAACATGGTCAGTACGTTGATACTAAAGCCTGCAATATACAGCACGGCAAACGTACCTAGTAGCACGACAGGTACCGCAAGCGTTGGAATAATCGTCGCACGCCAGTTCTGTAAGAAAATGAACATGACGATGAATACTAAGACAATGGCTTCGATCAGCGTATGTACCACCTGCTCGATAGATAAGCGTACGAAAGGCGTGGTGTCATAAGGAACGACTGAGGCAAGACCTGTTGGGAAGTTCTTTTCAAGCTCTGCCATACGCGCGCCAACGGCCTCGCGAGTCTCTAACGCATTGGCACCGCCAGCAAGTGAGATACCCAAACCAGCTGCTTCTTGTCCATTATACAAAGACAAAATACTGTAGTTTTCACTACCGATCTCGACTCTAGCCACATCGCCTAAGCGCACTTGTGCACCAGAGGTGTCTGTTTTTAACAGAATATTTTTGAACTCTTCAGGGGTTTGTAGATAGCTTTGAACGGTAACGGTCGCGTTAATGACCTGTTGATCGGTATCAGCAGGGGCTTGTCCTAACTGACCCGCAGATACTTGAGCGTTCTGCGCTTGTATCGCACCAACCACATCCGACGGCACCATGTTGTAGCTACGCAAGCGCGAAGGGTCAAGCCAAACACGCATCGCGTAAGTAGAACCAAAGACCTGAACGTCACCCACACCTTCTACACGACTGATTGAGTCAAGGATATTGGAGTTAATGTAATCGGCAATATCTGATCGATCCATACTGCCATCTTCAGAGATGAATGCCTGAACCATCATAAAGCTACTAGATGATTTATTGACGTTGACACCTTGACGCTGTACCGATTCAGGTAAGGCACTCATTGCCGCTTGTAATTTGTTCTGTACTTGTACCTGAGCGGTATCGGAGTCTGTACCGTTTTCAAAGGTCAGCGTCACTGACGCACTACCGTTTGATGAGCTCGATGACGACATGTACATCAGGCCATCAAGCCCCTTCATACGTTGTTCGATAACCTGAATGACTGAGTTTTCAACGGTTTTTGCATTAGCACCAGGATAGCTTGCACTGACCGAAATCGTCGGTGGCGCAATACGTGGATACTGTTCAATCGGCAGATTAAGAACCGATAACACCCCGATGAGCATGACTAATATAGCCAGCACCCATGCAAAAATAGGGCGATTAATAAAAAAACGTGACATAGTATATCCCTAAGTCTTCCTGTCTTTGAATGGAATTAGTTAGCAGCGGCTTCTGTTGATTTTGCGTTAGAAGTCTCATTACCAGCTGGCTTTTTATCCACGGTCTTTGCCGCTTGTTGCGGTGTTTTAGCATTAGGCGCAGCTTTTGCAGATGGTGCTGGATTTGCGCTTTCTAATGGCTTTGCGACCACTTCTTGCTCAGGTTTGACCTTAGATCCGCCGATGATAACCACCTTGTCACCAGCTTTTAAGCCATCAGTGACCACCCATTGTCCGTCATACGTACCATTAATGGTGACTGGACGAACTTGGATTTTGTTGTTTTCATCAACGATATAAACTTGTGTCTCACTCTTAGGTGTACGTGTGACTGCGCTCTGTGGCACTAGGGCTGCATTGGTAATCACGCTCTGTGTCAGGCGTGCAGTGACATACATACCGGGCAGCAAGATATTGTTGCTGTTTGGAAAAATAGCACGCAAGGTGACAGCGCCAGTTGACGCATCAACCTTGGCTTCAGACAAAGCAAGCTTGCCGCGTACGGGATAGACTGAGCCATCCTCTAGTACCAATTCCACAGAGTTCATACCTGCCTGAGCGCTACCATCAGCAATCTGCTGACGCAGTTTCAACAGCTCAGATGAGGACTGACTGATATCGACATAGATAGGATCTAGGCGTGAGATGGTCACTAGGGGATCAGCTTGACCGGCGCTAACTAGCGTACCAGCGGTCACGCTAGAGCGATCCGTTCTACCAGTAAGAGGCGCACGTACGATAGTACGATTAAGATCCAAGGTGCTGGCATCTAGGCCTGACTTTGCCGTTTGAATACCCGCTTTGGCGCTTTCGATACCGGCTTGTGTCTGTCCAACAGCTGCCGCAGCGCTTTGAACAGCCGCTTGTGCAGTACGAACGGTCGTTTGTGCTTGGTCATATTGCTGCTTTGAGATGGCGTCGATACTGACTAAGCCTTGCAAACGCTGCAAATCGTTTTGTGCTTGTGCTAGCGACGCTTGACGACTGATCATTTCAGCTTTTGCACTGGCATTGTTGGCCAGTGCTGTTTGATAGTTGGCCTCTGCCTGCTGTACTGACGCCTGTCCGCTTGTGACAGAAGACGCATAGTTGTCCGTATTAATACGGTACAGTGGCTGTCCTTTTTTGACGTTGCTTCCTTCACGGAACAACACCTCGTCAATCACCCCATTGACCTGTGGGCGGACATCAGCAGTTTGATAGGCTGCTGTACGTCCAGAAAAAGTCTGTACTTGAGGGACGGTCTCAAAAGTGACAGTCTGAACGTTGACAACAGCAGGGGGCATTTGCTGCTGCGCGGCCTGCTCACCAGCCGCGTCATCGTTTTTGTCACAGCCAACCAGTACCGCTGTAGATAGTACAGATGCTATTACAAGCGCAAGATAAGAATGCTTCATCAAGGTCCTCGGCAATATATAAATAATGACTGTATAAAAAGTGAATCAATAAATTTTGATGTATTGAGTATGAAATTTCTATATATAGGCTTTACTTAGACTAAGCGCCAGTAACCTCTCTGCCAAGTGTATTTTTGAATAAATGAACTTGGTAGAGAGACGATAATAGGGTATCTAATACTGATATATCGAACACCCATGCATCAAACACCAATGCGGTGTTTTTTAGCAGCGAAGTTGTAGCTAAAACCCAAAGTATATTCGTAAATTTGGTGACGTATTATAAACTATTGGGGTAACCCCACAGTCAAGCTATTTAAGAGAGGGGGTTTGGGAAAAGGCAGCCATATTACATTTTACGGATACAAAAAATACCGCTATGGTAAGTGTCGCGTTAGCTAACAGCTAATAGAGGGCTCTACAAGATACTGTTACCGCTTAGTGTAAAATTTTGTTATTTTTATAAAACCCTATGTGTATAAAGGTCTTTAAGTGGTAAGAATAGTGGTTTGTCAACAAAATGACAATTTTAGCAACCCCTAATTACAGCCATAAAAAGCAACTGTCCGCAAGTCTCTATTAAACGTGATCAAGCATCATCCGACCGTCAAAAAAACACTTACACGATTATAGTACTGCACGGATTTATGAAACTTAAAGAAAGGTAACGATTTAGCTGACAAATTAGTCTTTAGAGGTTTGGTTTTTTGGTTATTGGCTTCTCATATGCTAATCACTAGAAAATGCTACTAAAAAAATGTTGTTAGAAAAGGAGCCGTCTGATCAATAATAAAGACGACTCCTATTTAATTATACTAAGCGTGCGCTGGCAAGCTCTGTCAGTTGATATAGTCCTTGACGATAGCGGTTGTCCGGTAAGCTGCTAAGTGCTTGCTGTGCCAACTTGGTTTCGTCGAGCGCGCGCTGTTTGCAATAGTCTAATGAACCTGACTTGCTGACCAGCTCGATAAGCTGAGCTGCATTTGGTGTTTTACCCGTTTGTACCGCAATACGGAGCTGCTCATAGCCTTCGGTATCACTGTCTTTTAGTAACTCAAGCGCTTTGATGGTAGGTAACGTAGGCTTGCCTTCTGCCAGATCATCCCCTAGGTTTTTGCCCATCACATCGCTATCACCACTATAATCAAGCACATCATCAATGATTTGAAAGGCATTGCCAAAATGCTGACCAAAATCGCCCAATGCCGCCATGTGTTCTGTTTTATCTTGCAAAATAGCAGCGCCTTGGGTTGCCATCATAAACAGTCGTGAGGTTTTACCATCGATAATGCGTAAATAGTCTTCTTCCGTCGCGGCAGGGTTGTGCTGATGCTGTAGCTGTAACACTTCGCCTTCGGCAATGTCACAGGTGCCGTCTGAGAACACTTGCAACAACGGCAAGCTTTGAAAACCAACCAACAGATTGAACGCACGGGCGATCAGATAATCACCAACCAGTACGGCAGTGGCGTTGTCCCAAGTGGCATTGGCGGTTGGCTTACCACGGCGCTGTCCTGACTCATCAATCACATCGTCATGGACTAAGGTTGCGGTATGTAGCATCTCAGTGATCGCAGCTAGATGCATGGCTTGTTCTGATGGGTTGTCATCAAACATGCGGGCACACAACAACGTGATGAGCGGGCGCATGCGCTTGCCGCCAGCATTAATCACATGCTGAGAGACGCTCATCACGAGTTGTACTTTTGAGTTGAGACTGCCGAATACTTGCTTGTCCATGACCTCAAAGTCATTCGCTACGATACCTTGGATATCAGCATAGCTAGGCGTTGATTGAGATTTGGAAGGGGTGTTATCTAAAGAGATACTGGTCATAATAAGTAGTCATATTAATAATGATAAGGAAAGTTTTTATTGCCTTCACTATGAGCATGCATAAGGAAAGCATTATTTTACTTATGATAGCATAGCTATATCTCGAAATTGTGCGTTAAAATGTCTCATAAATAAAATGAGTGTCTCCTTTTGATAGGTGTTATTGCTGATAAATCATAACGCAGGTATGACATAGAATGACCAATTGACTGATGGAATAGACTGCTTAATAAATGAGTGATAAAAGGCTGTAAGTAACTGATTGCATAAGTTATAATAGCCCCTGTTGGGCACAGGCTACTATTTTTATTGACTGTTTTATATGTGCTGATGTAGATCGTCATTGATGGCGTCTCTATCATTTATCATATAGGCAGCAGTATGGATGGTCGTTATTTAGATAACCACCTTACAAAAACAAGAGGCGCGGCTTGCTTTTTTGAGCAAAAAGCCGTAAAATCTTGCCTTTAATTTTTCCCTGTCGTGTTCGTCGTAAAAGCGTTGGTATAATATCATCCACGGCACACGGGTTAAACGGAGTCATATATGTACGCAGTAATCAAAACTGGTGGTAAACAGCACCGTGTAGTCGTCGATGAATTGCTTAAAGTTGAATTACTAAAAGCAGAAAAAGGCGAAACAATCAAATTTGAAGACGTATTGATGGTTGTTGACGGCGATAACGTCAAAATCGGTCAGCCTGTTGTTGATGGCGCTAGCGTTGAAGTTGAAGTTGTTGAGCATGGTCGCGGCGAAAAAATCCGTATCGTCAAGCACAACCGTCGTAAGCATTATCACAAAGAACAAGGTCACCGCCAATGGTATACCTTGTTAAAAATCAAAGCCATTAATGCCTAATTCCCATTTAGCAATTTTTGCTAAACAGTGCACTAAATGCTTAAGAGTTATCGCATCAGCGGTAAGTCAAATTAACAAGGAGATTTTCTCATGGCACATAAAAAAGCTGCCGGTTCGAGCCGTAACGGTCGTGATTCAAACCCAAAAATGCTAGGCGTAAAAATCTTTGGTGGCCAAGCTATCACAGCTGGTAACATCATCGTTCGTCAACGTGGTACAGAATTCCATGCAGGCGAAGGCGTTGGCATGGGTCGTGACCATACTTTATTTGCACTGAATGATGGTGTTGTAAAGTTTGCGACCAAAGGCAAATTTAATCGTCGTTATGTGACGGTTGAAAACGCATAATTATCTATTTAAATCATTTTCTTCTTTGAATAAAGTGATTGGATAATTAAAAAAGCCCCTACTGCCTTATGGTAGTAGGGGCTTTTTACGTTTATAAGATTATTGTTTTTGTAGATAATGGTTAATATTAATACTGTCAAATAGTTAATATGTCAAAGCGTCCGATATCTGTGATAGCTGTTGGTATATATGCAAATTGCTATTGTGTAACGGCATTGGTTACAAGCGTGTATGGCAGCCGTAGTAAAGATTGCAAATCGTGACTAGGCGCGTAATAAAAAAACTGGCACACTGTTGCCATTGCTGATGGTTACCAGTTTTAGCTTGGTAAGGTCAGTATTTATAGAAAACAAAAATTTCAATAGAACATTTTATTTTTAGCGACAACTTTAAAGCGATTATGCTTTTTTAGAGAGGATTTATGATGAACTTATCTACGAAAAAATCAACCAAACAAAAAATGATGAGTGGTGCGCTAGCGGGTGTATTAATGACATCGCTTGGTGTGGCAGCGCCTATGATGGCATTGACCCAGTCTGCTACAGCAGCCCCAGCGGACAATATCACCGCAGCCACACGTTTGAATAAACTGCTGACCAACACGAAAAGCATGACCGCTAATTTTAGCCAAACGACCAAAGGCGCAAGCAGTGGTACGTTTAGCGGCTCTATGAGTGTTCAACGTCCAAACAATTTCCGCTGGGAGACCAAATCACCATCAGAGCAGCTCATTATTGCCAACGGCAACTCTATGTGGGTCTATGACAAAGATCTAGAGCAAGCCACCAAGCAAAATGTAGACAGCCAAGTAGGTAATACGCCAGCGCTATTATTGTCAGGCGACCCAAGTAAACTTGACAAAAACTTTAAGATTACCCAGCCATACGACAACAAGAATTACTATGTGCTGTATCCAAAATCAGACAGTGCCAGTTTTAAGAGCTTATCAATGAGCTTTAGTGGTGGTAAGCCTGTCATGATGGTACTAAACGATAGCTTGGGTCAGACCACTTCTATCAAGTTTAGTGGCATTAAGCTCAATCCAAGTATCAGCAGCAGCCAGTTTAAATTTACGCCGCCTAAAGGGGTTGATGTTATTAATCAGTAGAGACATGCTAGAGCATATCTTCATATTGCTGATTTAATGACGTAGTTTAATAAAAAGGACAGATCCTATGCGGTCTGTCCTTTTTTGTGAGATAAGATTTATGTTAGTAGACGCTGTAACAGTATCTAGGACAATGCTCTGATAGCGTCCATGTTTGGAAGCGGTGGTAACTCATCTAAATGACTGAGCCCAAATGCATCTAAGAATTGCGGCGTGGTATGCAGCAGTGCAGGGCGACCTAACGTGTCTTTGTACCCTTTCTCTAAGATCCAGCCTTTATCAAACAGTTGCCGCAATATATTACTCGATAGTGTGACACCGCGTACTTGTTCGATATCACCTCGTGTCACCGGCTGTTTGTAAGCAATGACGCTCAACGTTTCAAGCAAGGCTTGGCTAAGACGCTCTTGACGCTGCGGGAATATACGCTGAATCAATCGACTATAGTCATCTGCTATTTGCAAACGATAGCCACTGGCAGTCTCATGTAGATGGAGTACACCTGCATCTAGGCGTCGCTGTAGTAGCGTTAATGCCTGCTGTAACTCTTTAGTAGACAGTGACAAGTGCTTTTTTAAGGCCTGGGCAGTGAGCGGGGCTTCTGAGGCGTGCAGCAACACTTCAATATGCTTGCTTGTCTCTTCGAAAAAAGCATGGTTTTTGGCTATTGATGTAGAAGCCGCTATCGATATGGATAGTGGCGTATCATTAAGCAGTTTTGTATCGTCAATATCTGTCATCGTAAGTAGGCTCTTCTATCGACTATATCTTCAAAAGCGAATAACTGGTCGAACCTTTGAGGTCAACCTTGATTACTAAGCAAGCCATTGTAAGGTAAGCTTTGAGGATTCATTGTCTGGATTCGATAAGCTAAGACTGGCGCTATCAGCGGTATTATCAATATCATCTGCATCAGTAATGTAGTCTCTGGTGCCAACCACACCAACCAATTGCCGCTTGATTAACTCAAGCACCGCCACGAAACTCACGACCACACCAATTTTACCTTGTGCTTTATCTAGCAACTCATAAAAGGAGCGCGTACCCTGAGTACTCAGTTGCCGACTGATGCTGGCAATTCGATCAGCAAGTGGTACCGCATCAATCTTAATGGTATGCATGTGATAGTCAGGCTGTAGTTGCATTTTAAACAAGCTATCAATCAGCAGATTGGCCGAATAATTTGGTAATTCTGCATTCATGATGTCTTGGCTGGGCATGCTGACCATCGCTAAGAACACATCGCGTTCTAAACGTACTAGATCATCTAAGCGCTGACTGACTACTTTGATTTGCGCATAGGCTTCTAAGCGCTCAATCAACTCTGCTTTTGGATCTCGCTCGTCGGTCGGTGTTTCAGGGGCTGGTAATAACAGCTCTGTCTTGATGGCAATGAGTGTTGATGCCATCAGTAGATAATCACCCGCCAATTCAAAATGCTCGGTATCCAGTTCGCTGATATAGGCTAAGTACTGCTCAGTGATAGGTAGTATTGGCATTTGCGTCAAATCAACATTGTTCTTTTTGACCAAGTACAGCAGAAAATCCAACGGCCCTGCAAACTGCTCTAACCAAATCGCAAAGGCCTGCGGTGGCACATATAGGTCATCTGGCAGGTGCTGTACCGGTGTCTGATAGATACGTAATGACATATCATGAACGCTGTCGACAGATACCGGTTTCATACTTGAAAAATGACTCGTATCCAATGAATTATTTAAGTTTGGCAAGCGGGCGAATACCAATAGCGCGGCGAGTCTTGTCTAATTGCTTACGACTATGGCGACGGGCTTTATCTGCCCCCATTTGCAAGATTTCTTCGAGCTCTTTTGGATTGGCCATGAGTTCCTCATAACGTGCACGGAATGGGGCAATCTCATCATTTATTTTATCAAATAGCGCTTGCTTAGCGTCTCCCCAACCGATACCAGCTGCAAAATTCTCACGCATATCAGCAATCTCTTCTTGGGTGGCAAATGCTTTATAAATCTCAAAGATGGCGGAGTCATCAGGATTTTTTGGCTCATCAGGCAGCTGTGAGTTGGTCACAATCTTCATAATGGCTTTGTGCATTTGTTTCTCAGCACTCACTTGCGGATTTGAATCACCAAATAGGGGAATGGTATTGCTATAGCTCTTACTCATCTTACGACCATCGAGACCCGTTAATAGCGGGATATTATCATCAACAACCGCTGAAGGTAAGGTAAAGAGGGTTTTGTAACGATGATTGAAGGTACCAGCGATATCACGCGCCATTTCAATGTGCTGAATTTGATCACGACCAACAGGGACGTGCGTGGCATTGAACATTAAGATATCTGCCGCCATCAGTACTGGATAGCCAAACAATCCCATGTTGATACCTTGGTCAGCATCGACATCTTCTTTTTCCATATTGATATCGACAGCCGCCTTATAAGCATGGGCACGGTTCATCAGTCCCTTGGCACATGAGCAATTTAACACCCAAGCCAGCTCTGGAATCTCAGGCACATCTGATTGACGATAAAAAGTCACACGCTCAGGGTCGAGACCGCAAGCGATCCAAGTCGCGGCAATGGCTTTAGTGGATTCATGAATAATCGCAGGATCATAGCAGCCAATAATGCCATGATAGTCTGCCAAAAAGAAAAACGCTTCATCATTACTATTTTGAATAGCTTGGATGGCAGGACGTATTGCACCAACATAGTTACCCAAATGTAGCGTACCTGTTGGCTTGATGCCCGTCAAAATGCGTTTAACTGGGGCTGAGATATCAGAAGCTTGCTTGTCAGAGGTGCTGTTAGTACTCATGGAAAATCCGTTATTTGGTTTATCAAATTATTATAAGTTCGTTGCTATTTATACGCTATTTAAGGCACTAAATATTAGCTGCAAAGTATAGCAAAATTTACCAGTATTTTTGGGAATAAAGCGCTACTTATAGATATTGCTGCGACCTGTAGGCCCATGTTTGAAGCGACGATGGAACCACATCCACTGGGTAGGATCGATACGAATCAGCCCTTCTAATACTTCATTGACTCGAGTGGCATCAGCGACTTCGTCATTGCTAGGATACTGATCTAACTCTGGCGTAATCGTCAGATGATAATGTGGACGCTTACCACGTGGCAGATTGTCAGGTGTCTGTCGGTAGGTATGTAGTGCCATGACAGCAGGCGGATGTGTCTTGCTACCCAGCTTTGCCATACGACGAGATGCAGTAATCGTTGCTGCAGGCACGCCAAAGAATGGCGCCATCACTCCTTGCTTTAGACCATAGTCCTGATCTGGCGAGTACCAAATAACGTGTCCTGCCTTAATAGAGGTCACCAAGTTTCGCATGTCTCGACTGGAGATTTGCTTACCGAATATATTGGTACGACCATTATAGATAAACCAATCAAGTAAAGGATTGTTTTGCGTGCGATACATACAGTCTACAGGGAAAAACTGCGCACATAATAATCCGCCCAAATCAAGCATCGTATAGTGTGCACCTAGCAGGATAACCGGCCGCTGCTCATTTTGCGCATTGACGAGATGTTGTAGTCCCGAAATAGAAACCGTGCGAGTAAACACATTGGGACGAAACCAAGCACACAAGGTTTCAAACACACCAATGCCCTGATTGACGAAGACTTGTTTGGCCATCAATTCGCGTTCGGCTTCGGGTTTTTCTGGGAAAGCCAGTTTTAGGTTGATTAGCGTGTCGCGTCTACGTGAGCCTGCAGCACTATAAATCAAAATACCAAGCTTGCGACCTAACCAGAACTGCCAACGTAGCGGCAGATATATCAGCGGTAGCATGACCAAAAACAGTAACCAAATGCCCCAGTATTTAGGAGATAAAAACTGCCACTGAAAAGGCTTGTGATCTGCCTGAGCAGTACGTTTTTGATTCTGCGTAATCGTTGGAGTGCCAGCCGGTATGGCAGGCGACCTATGAGACTGGGCAGACTGCTGTTTCTTTGGTGGCACGCCATCGGTAGATGGCTTACTTGGGTCGTATTGTTCAGGCGCTTTCATAATATCCTTCTACAGCATTGTCTATAACATCGCGGCTAATGATAAAAAGTTATCAATATGATGGGGTAGCGTCAAACGCTTTGCAAGTTAGAATGTGATGGGCTATTGACTATACCGTACTGATCTATAGCACTCAGCATAAGAAGATAGGATGTGTTGCACATTCGACCATCGCATTGCTAAAGACTATTAAGCATAGAAAACCGAGACATAAAAAAACCTTACAAGCTGTGACCAGCTTATAAGGTTTTGCAAAACTGTACTCTTATTCAGTATTGCTGCATTGGCTCCGAGAAAAAGCACACAGCAGCAAAGAAATAAGAAAAAGTTTTGATTAACGTTTTGAAAACTGTGGACGTTTACGTGCTTTACGTAGACCCAGTTTCTTACGTTCAACTTGACGTGAATCACGAGTAACAAAACCAGCTGCTTTTAGGGCAGGCTTCAAAGTTTCGTCAGCTTCGATCAATGCACGTGTGATACCGTGGCGGATTGCGCCAGCTTGACCACTAATACCACCACCTGCAACAGTTACATATAAATCATATGCGTTGCCAGAGTTTAGTAGTTCTAATGGCTGACGAACAACCATGCGTGAAGTTTCACGGCTGAAGTATTCGTCAAGCGGCTTGCCGTTAACGACGATGCTACCAGTACCTTTTGATAAAAAGACACGAGCAGTAGAAGTCTTACGACGACCAGTTCCGTAATTGCGTTCCATAAATGTATCCTTAGATGTCTAGTGCTTTAGGTTGCTGTGCTTCATGTGGATGATCAGTACCCGCATAAAGTTTTAGCTTCTTGATCATCGCATAGCCAAGAGGGCCCTTTGGAAGCATACCCTTAACTGCTTTGTGTAGAACATCTTCAGGCTTATGTGCAAGCAACTTACTGAAGTTGGTTTCTTTGATACCACCTGGGTAACCACTGTGACGATAGTACTTTTTGTCTTGTGCTTTTTTACCCGTTACCGTGATTTTGTCAGCGTTGATGACAACAATGAAGTCACCAGTGTCAACGTGCGGCGTAAAAGAAGGCTTATGCTTGCCACGTAAGCGACTAGCGATTTGAGTGGCTAAGCGACCAAGGGTTTTGCCGTCAGCATCTACGACATACCAGTCATGGGTCACTTCAGCTGGTTTTGCACTAAGTGTTTTCATGATAAAACCTTAAAATTAGAATTCGTTGAGAGTTTAGCTGGGAACGGGGCTCTCAAAAAACAGACTGCACATTATAAGCAGTAGCGCCTACGCTTGCAAGCTGCATTGGGGTTTATTTTCGCCTTATATACATTAAACTGCAGCGTTGGCCAGTTTTTAGCGGTTCTAAACATTTATAAAAGTCGTTAACGGCTTTCATTAACTAGGCAATTATGACGATGATAGGCGATAAAGTCCAGCAACAACTTGTCCGACTTTGGTTTGCTTCAAGCATTCAAAGCGGATTATTTGCTGAGTAGTACCTGATGAGGTATCTGGATTTTTATTAAGCGTCTCTTCCAATTGCTGCAGCTTTGTGGCCAAATCCTTGTCCGCTTCTAGATAAATGAGCGTATTGGCATCCACTAAATCATGATCAATCAAGGTAGTTAAAATAGGCTGCCACAGATCCTGAGCATAAGGTGGATCGATGAACACGATGTCAAAGGGGCGTGCAGTCAGATGCCCTTGACTCAATACTTGCTCAGCAGTACCAGTGACGATTTGATAAGCCGTCTCATCGAGCCGTAGTTGCTCAGCACTCTGACGTAACATCTTAGCTTGTGCGTTATTTACTTCAATAAAAGTTGTGTGTGCAGCGCCGCGAGACAATGCTTCAAACCCCAATACGCCACTGCCAGCACAGCTATCGAGCACATGTGCGCCGTGGATATCAGCCAGTAGCCAGTTAAATAAGGTCTCACGTAGGCGATCTGGTGTGGGACGCAAGCCATCGGCATCAATAAAACTCACGACACGACGTTTGAATTGCCCACCGATGATACGTACGTCACCTGCCGCTGCTTTTTTGGCAGTAGTGCCATGTTTCGTTGTGCGCCCGTTTGCAGTACTCTTCATGCCTGCAGTTTTTCTCATGATCGTGTCTCGCTCACTTTTTATTACTTATTTTTATATTGCTTGACTATGGCTATTGAGATAGCGCTGCTTATGTAGTTTCAGGCTAGCGCCTCTCAATCTATTTCAATATCTTTAGGTTCTTTCAATATCGGTAGATAGAGTTAGTTAGATATCGTGATTATTCAGCACTATTATTCAGCAAGGTTTTCTTGCTTTGTTGCTTCTGCCGCTTCTGCCGCTTCTTTCTCTTCTAATGCTTTGGCCTCTTTGTCTCGTATGGCATCCCGCAAGGCTTTGTCAAAGGCTTTTTGACGTTTGATGACTTTTAGCTCATCAGCAGAAGGTGGCAGGATAGGGTCGGTTTTGCGCTGCAACATCCAATAGTCAAATAGGGCGCGACCAATAGGGGCGGCAACGGCACTACCACCGCCGCCATTTTCGACCAAGACGGCAAGTGCAATCTCGGGGTCTTCTACTGGTGCAAAACCATTGAACCACGCATGATCCCAGTGGCGCTTATCGATCGCTGATTTGTCATAGCGCTTGCCCTGAGCGATAGACTTTACCTGTGCCGTCCCTGTTTTGCCAGCGATACGATAGCGCGGCGTATAGATACCGCGCCCTGTACCCTCTTTTACCACGCTCTCCATGGCATCATGCATGCGTAGCCAGTCAGAGGGTTTGCCGTTATAGTTAATTTTGCCATCTGGTTTGGTAATGACTTTAACCTCTGCGGCCCCATCGCTGCTTTTTAATAAATGCGGAGTGATATGATGGCCTTTATTGGCTGTCATGGCGGTTGCATTAGCAATCTGTAGCGGCGTCGCCAAAAAGTAACCCTGCCCAATACTGACGGAGATGGTTTCACCTGGTAGCCAACCCTTACCGTAAGTGTCTTTTTTCCACTTTGGCGATGGCATAATCCCTGATTTTTCGTTAGGCAGATCGATACCTGTTTTTTCACCAAAGCCAAACTGCGCCATCCAGTCGTGCAAGCGTTGGATGCCCATCTCATAAGCCAGTTTATAATAATAAGTATCAACCGACATCGCGATAGATTTCTTTAAATTTACCGTGCCGTGACCGCCGCGTTTCCAGTCGCGGAATCGATGCGAGTCCCCAGGCAAGCTAAAATAGCCTGGATCATAAATGGTGGTATCCCAGTTGCGTAGACCATAATGAATACCGCCCAAACCCTCAAAGGGTTTGATGGTAGAGCCTGGTGGGTAAGTGCCTTGCAGGGCACGGTTGTATAGAGGCTGATCAAGATCTTCTCGCAGACCGTCATAGTCTTTGAATGAGATACCAGATATAAAGGGGTTGGGGTCATAGCTTGGATTACTGACAAACGCTAGTACATCGCCGTTTTTGGGGTCTATCGCTACAATTGCGCCGCGGCGACCATCCAGCTGCTGCTGTGCGATCGTCTGTAAGCCGTAATCTAGGCTCAATGTGATGTCATTGCCAGCGGTTGGCGGCTTGGTGTCTAATTGACGCAATATATTACCATGAGCATCGGTTTCAACCGATTGATAGCCCGGTTGCCCAAGCAAGATGTCCTCATAGTAGTCTTCGATACCGATTTTACCGATCAGATCTGTACCAGCATAACGGTCTTTATCAATGCGCTTAGACTCTTTATCGTTAATACGGCCGACATAACCGATGACATGAGCAAACAGCTCATCATAAGGGTAGTCACGTGTCAACTTACTCTGAATAGAGACACCGCGAAAAAAAGGCTTACGCTCACTGAACTGCGCCAATTGTGCATCGGTCAAATCGATTTTTATGGTCACGGGATCGTTTTTGTTCTTACTCAGCCGCGCCAAAATATCGGTGATGTCTTCTTCTGTCAAATCAAAGATAGGGGCAAGCAGATTCAGTGTGCGCTCAGGATTGTCGATTTCGTCAGGACTCATCATGGCCGTAAACACGGGCTGATTGTCCGCCAGTATCACGCCATTACGATCATAGATATAGCCACGGCTAGGTGGGGCAGATATCAGTTTGATGCGATTGTTATCTGCTTGCGTGGTGTATTTATCATGAGCATACACTTGCAAATAACCGTAACGCGTTATCAAGCCGCCCAAACCAAGCAATATGATGATGCCAAAAATAATAATACGATTGGTAAAAACACTATTGGCTTGTTCGGTGTTGGGGGTTAACGGTTTATTCATAGAAAGTCAGCGCCCAAACGGTCAGTGAGTCAATAGACATGAGTCAGTAAAAAATATAGAGGGATGGTTGAGTCAACCAAAGTGCGGCGAGTTTAAAGGATAAATCAAAGGTTTTCAATCACATAGGATGATTTGAGTCAAAAAGGACAGCATCAGCTTACACACATCAACGCTTTGTGGTCTCACTACAAATTATAACAGAACAAATGCGAGGGCGCAGTAAGTAGGTTGCTATTTTATACGCCAGTATAAATCGTCGCAGGAGTAGGCGTATTGGAACGTCGCCATAAAGCGGCCATATAGAAAGCACTGATAAAATAGGCACCTGAGTCACAAATGATCACAGCTGTCTAGGCACTACTACAGGGTGCTAATAAATGGCAAAGTGTGCTAAAATCAGGCGATTTATTTTATCGCGGTTATTACGAGCAGAGCGTCAATTTGAAACGTTCTAATTTTGCTAAGCACATTTGATTAGCAACGACCATCAACTTGTCAGGGACTAGTTAAGTCATGGACGTAAATTCATTGTGGCAGACGATAGCTGAACACCCAGAGTTTTTCGCCATGCTAACCATTCCTCCAGTGACGGCATTTGTCACTTGGATACATGTATGGATGGCGCTTAAAATGCTGTTTTATCCTGTTAAGTTTTGGGGCATCCGTATTCCCAATTTTCCATTTTTTGGACTGCCGGGTATTGGGTGGCAGGGTATCGTCCCGCGTAAGGCTGGTAAGATATCTGGCGTGATTGTTGATCAGACGCTCTCAAAGCTTGGCTCGCTCGATGAGTTCTTTCAGGCGATGGAGCCTGAGCAAATGGCGATATTTGTCACCGACACCGTGGACAAAAATCTCGAGCCACTGATTGATGAAATTATGCTCGATCACTCACCAGCACTGTGGGGTAATTTGCCTTATGCGTTAAAGCGCCGCGTCTATGCCCAAGCGCATAAAGAGCTACCTAGCATCATGCAGTCGCTAGTGATAGATTTGACCCACCATGTCGAAGATTTGGTCGATATGCGCAAAATGATCGTCAATACGATGGAAAAAGACCGTCGTCTGATGGTCAATATGTTCCTAAAAGTCGGTCAAAAAGAAATTGATTTTATTTGGCATATCAGTGCACTGATTGGTCTGATATTCGGTATTATCCAAATGTTTATATTTTTGGTGGTACCGCAGCATTGGACTGTGCCGTTTTTTGCGGCTATTTGGGGATTTCTCACCAACTGGATTGCGATTTGGATGGTTTTTAATCCAGTTGAGCCACATTTTATCCCTTATTTAAAGTTGTTTGCGGTACAGAGTCGTTTCCCCTTTATCAAGCCAGTGATGCCGCATATCGCACGATATCGTTTGCAGGGCGGCTTTATGAAGCGCCAAGAGGAAGTCTCTGAGGTTTTCGCTGAAATCGTCGTAAGAGATTTGGTCACTTTAGAGAACATCATGAATGAGATGATGTATGGTGATAAAGCCGCGCAAACCCGTGAGCTCATGAAATCGCATTTGTACGACGTGCTAGAGTCGCCAGTGATCAGTACCACGCTACGTGTCGGACTGGGCCGCCGTGACTATGGTCAACTGAAGAACACCATCATTGATAAATCGATTGTCGCAACGATGGTGCCATTACGTGATCCTGAGCTAAATGAGAGCCGAGCCAGCAAGATATTTGGTTTGTTCCGCGATAGGATACGTGCGTTGACACCCAATGAGTTTCAGAACCTGTTGCGTCCAGCCTTTCGTGAGGATGAGATGACCTTGATTGTATTGGGCGGCTTGACAGGGTTTTTGGCAGGTTGGTTGCATTTGGTATTGGTGTTTTTTCCTTCAATGCAATGAGGCATTAATCGCCCTTTATTGTTGCTCAATTTTACATTGTTTTTTTTAGTTTAATACCGTTAGTCGATGACTATTTAACATTGTTGAACACTGTCGAACACATTAGTATTAGCACCTCCCTGTCAGTATTATCAGTACCCCTGACAGACAAGCAGTTTGTATCAGTTATTCATATTGATATATCACCATGATAGTAGCGGGTTTTGGGTGCTTCTATAGCCATTGAAACCTCAGTTTTTAATCGTAAACTTATGACCGCATAAAGGACTATTTAGCGTTTACCAGTGGCTAGCAATGCTATCGGTGAGCCTTTAATTGTATCCAAGGTAAACAAGGTTAGACCGTATGTTAATCACAGAATTGGGTTATTTTGCTTTGCTGGCCGCTTTTATATTGGCGATCTTGCAGGTAGTACTACCAACCGTTGGCGTCATGCGTGACCACGTGGCTTGGCAGCGTTTGGCACCAAGCCTAGCATGGGCGCAGTTTGCGGCAATGATTACCTCATTTGCTGCACTGATGGCAGGTTTTTATTACAATGATTTCAGTCTCGTCTATGTCACTCAGCATTCCAACACGCTACTGCCTTGGTATTACAAGCTGTCAGCGACGTGGGGCGGGCATGAAGGGTCATTGCTGCTATGGATGACCATCATGGCCACTTGGTGTGCACTGGTCTCTTATTTTAGCCGTGGTCTACCGCTGTCTATGCGCGCGCGCGTGCTGGTGATATTGGCAGGCGTGCAGATGATGATGTTGGCTATGCTGATCTTTACCTCATCGCCCTTTGATCGCACATTGCCCAATTTGCCTGTGGATGGGGCCGATCTCAATCCTGTGCTACAAGATTTTGGTCTCATTATTCACCCACCGATGCTCTATATGGGTTATGTGGGCTTGGTTGTGCCCTTTGCTTTTTGTATGGCGGCACTGTGGGAAGGGCGTTTGGATGCGGTATGGACTCGCTGGTCGCGCCCATGGGCACTAGCTGCTTGGGGCTTCTTGACAGTTGGTATCGCGCTAGGCTCATGGTGGGCTTATTATGAGCTTGGCTGGGGCGGTTGGTGGTTCTGGGATCCAGTAGAGAACGCCTCATTGATGCCATGGCTGGCAGGTACGGCATTGCTTCATTCGATGGCGGTGACCGAAAAGCGCGGTGTGTTCAAGGCATGGACGATTATGCTAGCAATCTTTGCTTTTGCACTCAGTTTGCTGGGTACATTCCTCGTACGCTCAGGCGTTATTACATCCGTGCATTCATTTGCTGCTGACCCAACGCGTGGTCTAGTCATTTTAGCCATACTTGGTGTGATTATCGGTGGTGGTCTATTGATGTTCGCGGTACGCGGCTGGCGTTTGACAGTTGAGAGTCAGTATCGACTGATCTCACGTGAGTCATTTTTAGTGATTAACAACGTCATTATCTTGATTGCAACTTTAGTGGTACTACTCGGTACGCTCTATCCTATTATTGCTGATTCCTTTAACTTGGGTCAGGTATCCGTTGGCCCTCCTTATTTCAATGCGCTGTTTGTTCCTTTGACATGGCTGCTGCTAGTGGCAATGGGTATGGGCTCCAACATCCGCTGGAAAAAAGACAGTCGACCCTTACTAGGCGTCGGCATGGTCATCGCAGCGAGCAGTCTGGTATTGGCCGCAATCATTGCCTACTTTACTAGCCCATCAGCCATGCTCAATATTGGCGTGACCTTGGCGATTAGTTTTTGGGTGTTGCTATGGATGGTGGTCGATTTCAGAGACAAAACCAAAAATGCACCAAGCCGACTGAGGGGCCTACGTCAATTGCATCTCAGCTATTGGGGTCAACAGACTGCCCATATCGGTGTCATCGTGGCAGTCATTGGTATCGCCTTTACGAGCACGTTGAGTATTGAGCGAGATGTAGCGCTAGGACCAAATGACAGTGTCAATGTCCAAGGCTACGATTTTACGATTAAAGGCTTTAGTGAAGTGAAAGGCAGTAACTTTGATGCCACACAAGCAGAAGTGACGGTCAGCAAAAACGGTCAAGATGTGACTACCTTGTATCCTGAAAAACGCAATTATATTATCAGCATGATGCCAATGACCGAGGCGGCGATTGATGCCAGTCTCATGCGTGATGTGTATGTGGCCCTTGGTGAGCCAATTGCTGAAGACAGCAACCAGTGGGCGTTTCGTATCTACGTCAAACCACTGATTCGCTGGATATGGCTAGGTGCGCTTATTATGGCGTTTGGTGCATTGCTCAGCATGCTAGACCATCGCTACCGTATCAAAAAAACCAAAACGCCGGCAAAAATCGCTGCCAAAAAAACAGGTTTTGCTACGGTTGCAGATTTGGATACGTCAGCTACAAAGATAGGGGAGCGTTAATATGACTACCTCAAACAACACGCCTGATGATAAAGCGAGTGGTACTACTCAGGTCAAACGCAAAAAGTCACTGAAAATTGGATTTTTGATTCCTTTGGTGATTTTTATTGGTTTGCTTGCCATGCTATATATGCGTTTGGGCAAGCCGACTGACATCGTCACCAACACTGCGCTTGAGCGTCCTGTCCCTGCGTTTGAGCTGCCGCTATTGTCAGACACCAGTCGTATCATGACCAATGATAATTTACCTGATAAGCCGTTTTTGATGAATATTTGGGGCTCTTGGTGTCCCACTTGTATCATCGAGCATCCTTTTTTGATGAAGCTTGAGGAGCGCGGTGTCAATCTAGTAGGTGTTAATTATAAAGATGAGATTGGCGATGCCTTTGGATACTTGAACCGAGGCGGTGATCCGTTCTCGATGTCTATTCAAGACTTGTCTGGTCAGTTTGCGCTTGATTTGGGTCTGACGGGTGCACCTGAGACATTCATTGTCGATGGAGAAGGCATTATTCGTCAGCATATCATTGGTGAGATCAATGAGAGCAATTGGCAAAGTCGTATCGCGCCTTGCTTGATGGTGCTCAATGACGCTAATAGTAATAATGTCAGCCCAGATCCGAGTCAGGTTGCGGAGGCTTGTCAATGATAGCGTATCAAATGAAATCTGTAATGGTAAAGTTCGCAAGCATCATCATCGCCTGTCTCTTTAGTATGGCCAGTTTTGCAGCGATTGATGTCTACGATTTTGACTCTGTGCAACAAGAGGCGCAGTATCGTGGTCTTATCGAAGAGCTGCGCTGTCCTAAATGCCAAAATCAAAATTTGGCAGGGTCTGATGCCCCTATTGCCCAAGACTTAAAACAAAAAACCTATGACTTAATCAAAGAGGGTCGTAGTGATGGCGAGATTCGAGCCTACATGCAGGAACGCTACGGTGACTTTATCAGTTATAAGCCGCCTGTACGTCCCTCAACATGGATCCTGTGGTTTTTCCCACCATTGTTACTCATCTTTCTATTAGTCGGGTGGTTTTGGCAAAGCAAACGACGTCAGCTGGTCGCTAGTGGCGCAAGCGGGGGCAAGATAGATAGCCCGTCAGAAGCACTGTCTGTTGCCGAAAAAGCCGAACTTGATCGTCTATTATCACGTGCTGATAACGATACAGATGATCACGATATTACCAGCCTTGGGGGCAAAAAATGACCATATTTTCTACTATTGGCTTATTCATTGCGTTAAGCTTACTCATGGCTTTAGTGCTCGCTATGATTGCGATCGTACCGTGGCTAAGAGCCCCGCGCACGCATAGCAAATCTGTCGACAATCAGTTGTTAGACATCAATGTCGCTGTGTTTCGTGAGCGGCTAGCAGAGCTAAAAACAGATAAAGACAGTGGTATCATTGATGACAATCATTATGACAACCAAAAGCTTGAGCTGGAACGCCAGCTATTAGATGCTCAGCGTGAAGTTGCGCCAATGGTCACACCAGGTATCAAAAGCCGTTTAATTATCATGGTTTGGGTACCAGTGCTGGCAGCAATGGCATACCTCATGGTTGGTAATCGTACGCCTGTATTTGAGTTGTGGGCGGCTGAGGACAAAGTCGGTCAAGTGGCTGACGATTTATTAACGGGTAAAATTGATCAGCCACCGGCTTGGGCCATCGAAGATGGTAATCAGCTGATCAGTGCCATGCAGACCAACGTCTATCGTCATGCAGGTGATTACAATCGCTGGATGCGCCTCTCAGAGCTTTTCTTATCGTTAGAAGCCACCGATTCGGCATTAGAGGCACTGTCACGCGCTTATCGTCTATCGCCTGATAACGAAGAGATTGCCACGACGTATGCACAGATTAGCTTCTTTGCCAATAAAGGTCAGCTAGATGCCAATACACGCCGAGTGTTAGAAGACGTACTGGCTAAAAACCCAGCTCATGAGGGCGCGCAAATGCTGATGGCAATGGGTGAGGCACGTGCCAGTAACTTTGACCAAGCACAGGGCTGGATCAAGCGCTTACGTGATAGTATCTCTGCCAAACCCGGCGATCACACGCAGGCCTTGTCAAGCCTAGATGAGCTCAGTGCTAATGTGACGGTTCAGAAGCAGCAAGCCTCTGAAGGCGTCGAGGTAACGGTTAAAATTGATGCAAGTTTATTACCTCTGGTCAGACCTGATGATGTACTGTTTGTGGCCATTCGTGATGTCAACGGTGGTCCACCGTTCGCTGCCAAACGCTTGCCGATTACTGCTATTAAGCAAGGTGAAGTTGTTATTAGCCTAAGTGATCTGGATGCGATGATGCCAGAGCGGACACTGGGATCTGCTCGCTCAGATAAGGTACAGTTAGCGGTCATCGCCCGTATCAGTCATAGTGGAACAGCGAGCGCTGAGTCAGGAGATCTGTCAGGCAATCCTGTCGTGATTAGTGCTGATCAAACTCAGGCCAATGTTGAGATTAATCAACAAATCCCATAGTATAGCTATAGCCAATTTGCTATAAAAGAGTGACGGCGTTACCCTTGAATGAAGTATGAACTCTGCATTCGGTTGACGCTTCATTCTTTTAAATGTGACCGACCACAGCACAGGCTTATTGGTTTGTTGCTGTTATAGTCATTTCAATATAGCATTGGTATGAGGGCAATACGGTATCAATTGCAAAGTGAGACATTGATAACAGTGATTTTGTTGCTGAGAGCATCAAGGCGCAACTGCGTTATATGAACAGGTAAGTCATAGACACACACTGCAGCAATAATTAAAATACTTGAGGTTTGCAAAGCCACAAGGTAAGGTAGCCTTGCAAACAACCAATCCCTAAGTTTTATTAATCCCTAAAATCCTATCTATTGAGGAGACTCGTATAATGATGCGTATTATTTTGCTAGGTCCACCAGGCGCCGGTAAAGGTACCCAAGCCCAGTTTATTTCTAAAGAATATGATATTCCGCAGATCTCAACTGGCGATATGCTGCGTGCAGCAATCCAAGAAGGCAGCGAGCTTGGCAAAAAAGCCAAAGATATCATGAATGCTGGTGGTCTGGTTTCTGATGATCTCATTATCAACCTAGTGAAAGAGCGTATCGCTAAGCCTGATTGTGTCAATGGTTGTATTTTTGACGGTTTCCCGCGTACGATTCCACAGGCGCAAGCGCTTGCAGATGCTGACGTTGCAATCAACCACGTGGTAGAAATCAGCGTACCTGACGATGAAATTGTCAACCGTCTCTCTGGTCGTCGCCAGCATCCAGGTTCAGGCCGTGTGTATCATGTTCATCACAATCCACCAAAGGTCGACGGTATTGATGACGTGACTGGTGAAGCGTTAATTCAGCGTGAAGATGACAAAGAATCGACTATTCGTGACCGTTTAGCGACGTATCATGAGCAGACATCAGCGCTCGTTGGTTTCTATCAAGACAAAGCCAGCAAAGGTGCTGATGCGCCTAAGTATGACAAGTTTGATGGCACGCAAGGCATTGATGATGTTAAGCAGCAAATCTTGTCTGCACTAAAAGGCTAATGGTTGATTGTAAATAATCGATAGTCTATTAGACATAAAAAAACCCTGTTTATTAGCAGGGTTTTTTTATGCTTAATTTAAAAGCTATTCTTCAGTTCTTGGAATAAAATTAACTCTTGGACTAAAGTTAAATAATTATTTAAACAGCAGCCACAAAAAAACCGCTCACTTATAAAAAGTAAACGGCTTTTTATCAAAATATGCTATTTATAACGCTAGCATACTTATGATTTAAAACTTATGCATTACCTTCAGCATCGATTTGCGCTTGCTGTTGGCTCTGTGCGTAAGCTTGGTCAAAGTTGACAGGGGCTAGTAGCAATTGCGGGAAGCTACCACGTGTCACGATGTCACTGATGACTTCACGAGCGTATGGGAATAGCACGTTCGGGCAGTATGCACCTAAGATTTGACCGATTTGGTCTTCTGGAATGTCTTTTAGCAAGAAAATACCTGCTTGATGCACTTCAGCGATAAACGCCGCTTCATCAGCATTCTTTGCCGTCACGCTGACGGTCAAGATGACTTGATAATGGTCATCATCCAGTTTTTCTGCATTGCTAGACAAGTTGATATCCAGCTCTGGGTTCCACTCTTTGGTGAATACGCTAGCGCCTGGTACTTCAAGTGATAAATCTTTTACATAGATACGCTCTAGTGCCAATTGTGGTTGTGCTTGTTCTTCAGCCATGATAAATCCTCTAAAATCGAATCAAATAATTGGGAAAAGGTCACTTTAATCAAAGGTCATTGTAATATAAATAGAGACTATTTTTCGATATTGTCTCGATATTTTTTAGCTTGATGTCTTTGAAGGACGTTCATTCCCGCCCCGGTCTGTCTTTGCATAGACAAAGACAGACAGTAAAGCAAGGTAGCAGATTAACCTGCCAATAGCTCGTCAAGTTTGCCCTGCTGGTTCATTTGATTGAGTTCATCAAAACCACCAACGAAGGTATCGCCAACGAAGATTTGTGGCACAGTGCGATAGTTATTGGTTTTGGCCATCAGTGCTTGACGCTCTTCACGGCTCATGTCGTGCATGCCGATCTCTTCATAATCAACGCCTTTGGTTTTTAATAGTTGTTTGGCGTTTGAGCAGTATGGGCAGATTGGCGTGGTATAAACTTTAACAGAAACAGTCATGATAAATCCTTATTTATAAATGTGTGCGATAACAGCGAGATTATAGATATAGTCTGTTATCAATCAATAGAGTGCAACGGTATTCGGTGATGCTCATTACTAAAGTGGGGATGGCCATGACAAATTCAAGACGTCTTAACTTAAAACGTTTTATAGCATTAAAAATGCCATAAAAAAAGACACCTTTTTATAAGGTGTCTTTTTTTATGTTGTCAATGAGCCAGTAGCAATATAAGCTGAGCATCTTGTATAAGCACTTAAATCAAACACTTTATAAAAGACGTTTTATTCAAGCACTTATACTGATTCGCTATTTACTTAGACTTGGTTTTGTCTTACCTTTGGTTTTTGACTTGGCGTCTTTGATACCTACCAATGGCATGCCAGCGCCTTGCCAGCCGCCAATACCGCCCTCTAGGCGATAGACTTCAGCTTTGCCAATCATCTGAATGGCAGCGCCTGCTTGCACGCCCATGTCGCAGATGATGATTACTGGATGCTCAATCGCACGAATTTCTTCTAAGCGGTCTTTGAGGTCAGTAAAAGGTATGTTGCGGCTGCCTTGAATATAGCCTGATTCAAACTTCTTTTTCGCACGGATGTCAATCAGCTGCGCGTTTTGAGAGTTGACCATCATGCCAAGGGTGTTGGGCGATATTTTTCTGCCGCTACGTTTGTTCTCAATCGTAAAGAACAGTATCGCAAGTACGGCCAATATACCAAATAAAAACGGGTGGTTGCCCACAAATTCCAGCGCACGATCCAAACCATACCTCCAAAAAATAAGTGTTCTGTTAAGCTGAACAGACAGCCTAACGATATCGAACAAGGCGCTATTATACCGATAAGGTCATCTATAGTAAACGGGCGATAACTTAGCAGCAATTTTACCTATGAGTCTCATAAAAATATCGACTAAAAAGCATCTGCTAACAGGCCGCGATTCATTCAGGCGGACACGAATAGAGCAAATATTAATAGGGCTTAGTATCAGCCTCTTCTCTCAATGTAACGAGATTTTCGACGCGCCGCTGCAATACCGTGCCAGCGGCTACCGCTTCCCATAGCGCACAGCCTTTGCTGTTGTGAGTATGGCGACAGTCGCGGAACTGGCAGTAACCTGCTAGCGGTGCTAGCTCGACGAAGCCCGATATAATGTCATCTGGACTCAAGTGCCAAATACCGTACTCACGGATACCGGGGGTGTCGACGATGCCACCTTGGGTCAAGTCGTCTGGGTTAAACGGTAATAAACGGCTGGTGGTGGTGGTATGCTGACCGAGCTTCGAGTTTTCAGAGATGATATTTACCACTTGACCAGATTCTGGCAGTAGCGCATTGATTAGACTGCTCTTGCCAACACCAGACTGTCCTGCAAAGATAACCAGCTTTTTATCTATGTAGCGTTTTAGCTCATCTAGTCCTTCTTGCTCATCACTATCCGCGACATTTTCAGGACAATCAACAGAGGTTAAGACGCTCTCGTAGCCCAGTGCGGCATATTGTGCCAATAGCTCATTGGTATCGACGCCGTTTTCTTGCGCCAGTAAATCGGCTTTATTCAGCACCAATAATGGCTTCACATCAGCAAGATGACAAACCACTAGATAGCGATCAATCAGTGTGGGGGCAGCAGCAGGCAGTGGTGCAAAGACAATGGCTAAAATATCGACGTTGGCGGCGACTGGTTTGAGCTTATGATAGCGGTCAGGGCGAGAGACGAGAGAGGTGCGCGGTTTGACGGACTCGATACGGCCAAAGCCTGTATTGGAATCAGCATTCCAGCGCACTTGGTCGCCTGCCGCTAGCATTGGCAGGTTGGTACGCACATGACAACGCCAAATATCACCCAGCTCAAGCGTTTGCCAAAACGGCTCAGGATCATCAGGCCCAATCTCTGGCTGCTCAGGTATCACTGCAGGCAAACTGGTGACTTGCACCTCTAGTTGCTTACCGTAATGCGCCATGACCACACCATCCATCAAGCTGTCGTCGATACTGTCTTGACTTAATAATTGCTGCTTATCGATGCGACGAATCTGCTGTTTAGTCAGTTTGCGCTGCCGGATTAATGCCATGGGTTTTTGACCTATTATAAAAATATTGCTAAGTGTAGCGTGAAAATTTGCTAACATACAGCCTAAAGCGCCTGTGACAGGCAGTGGTTTTGTAATGTTTTAGATGTCGGCGAGATTTTAGCCACTCATTAACGCTTATCATACTGTCTGAGCACCATACTTTTGCGCCATATGTTTTTCTAAAACTGTCTCACAATTTATTGACCATAGGATATTTTATGACCACCGGTGACCATCCCAATAAGATTAAAATCAGAAATCAAGGCAAAAAAGGGCTGGTGTGGATTGATTTAGAAATGACCGGACTTGATACCTTAAACGATGAGATTATCGAGATTGCTACTGTTGTCACTGACGAAGATTTGAATGTGCTTGCCGAAGGGCCTGTTTTTGCTATCAAAGTATCGGATCAAGTCCTAAATAAGATGGATGATTGGAATACCAAGCAACATGGCCAGTCAGGACTGGTCGACCGTGTGCGCCGTAGTACGGTGACTTTGGCAGAAGCGGAAGCGGAAACCATCAAATTCCTGAATAAATGGGTCGATAGCGGTAAGTCGCCTATGTGTGGCAACTCTATCTGTCAAGATCGCCGGTTTATGGCGCGCCAAATGCCAGAGCTTGAGCGCTTCTTCCATTATCGCAATCTGGATGTGTCATCAATCAAAGAGCTGTGTTTTCGCTGGCGTCCTGATATCTTAAGAAACTTTGAAAAAGGTGGCAGTCATTTAGCATTGGATGATATTCGCGATTCAATCCGTGAGCTTAAGCACTATCGTCAGCACTTTTTTAAATTGATTGTTTAAATTAATTGTTTAAATTTAGAGTCGAGTTAGAAAAGGTTTAGATGGCAAAGCTGTATGAGTCTCTACTATGACAAACGCAAAAAGGGTCTGTTGACAATTCAACAGACCCTTTTTGCGTTCAAACAATATTATTTAAAATATCTTATGTTAAAAACAGCCAAACGCTATTTATCTGGTAAGCATTTTAAATTCAAACAGCTCAAACTGAGCGTCGTTATTGTCTAAACCGTCATCTGCTGTCACAGCGCCAATCACAGCGCTTACCTTTGGCTGGCGAGTATCTTTATCTAATAAGCGCCAGTCGCCAAGCACATAGCGTTTTTTATCAGCGGTCGCTTGATGTATGTCTGGACGATGGGTATGTCCATGTAATAGCGCATCGCTCGCCGTGATGGCTTGACGTACGGCTTTATCGTTCACATCCATGATATGCGCCGCTTTATTGGCATTGTTCTGCTGACTGCGTTGACGCATGTTGTCTGCGATAGCCAAACGCTTTTCTAGCGATTTATTAAGCAGGTACCACTGGGTCAAACGGTTACGCATGATTTTGCGGAAAAACTGATACTTTTTATCATCGGTGCATAACGCATCGCCGTGTTCCAAGCGATAGTTTTGCGCTCCGACAGTCAAGGTGTATGGTTCATAAATCAGCTCACCACCGAACAGATTACAAAACGGCTGACCTAAGAGAAAATCACGATTACCATGCATGACCAGTATCTCGCACCCATTGATGCGTAACTGCTTGAGCTTCACGATAAGTGGTGTCAGCCAATGCGCTTTTTGTTCACCCTCTGGCTGCTCGTCCTCTAACCCTTTCTCTTTTAATAGGGACAGATACATATCATCGCCCAGCCATACCTCAAACCAATCACCTAAGATGAATAAGCGTTTCAGCGCTGGCAGGGCCAGACAGTCATCCAGCAGCGCCAAAAAAGCCTGCACTAAGGCAGGCTCTTCAGGTGATAAATGCAAATCGCTAATCAATACTTGCCGCACCTGATGCGGGCGGGTCGTGATTAAATGATTAAAACTTTGCATTTATTGGTGTCCTTATCATGGTTGCTACCTTGGTAACGCTATGTACCTAGGTAGCTGTGGCAATACTTTTTTAGAAACAATCGTTATTCAGAAACGATGGTCGCTGAAGTAATCACGACTGGCTCTTTTGGCACATCAGCATGCATACCGAAACGGCCTGTTGGTACGCCGCGCATTTTTTCGATAACGTCCATACCGCTAGTGACTTTACCAAATACAGTGTAACCCCAACCTTGCATATTTTTGCCAGAGTGGTTTAGGAAATCGTTGTCTTTTACGTTGATAAAAAACTGACTAGTTGCTGAATGCGGATCTTGAGTACGTGCCATAGCAATCGTACCTTTGTCATTCTTTAGACCGTTGTCCGCTTCGTTTTCAACAGGTGCGTTGGTTGGTTTTTCATTCATCTCAGCGTCCATTCCACCGCCTTGAATCATGAAACCATCAATGATGCGATGAAAAATAGTACCGTCATACTGACCAGATTTTACATAGTTCAAAAAGTTTTCGACGGTTTTTGGTGCTTTTTCTTCGTTGAGTTCGATAACGATCGCACCCATATTGGTTTCAAGTTCTACTACTGGTGGCATGTCTACCATGGGATATTCCTCTTTGATTGCAGCGCCTTAAATGACGCTGTCAAGTGGTGGGTAAAAAGTTGGTGGATAAAAAGTTACGGGTAGTCTAACGGCTTTTTTATCCCGTGTCATGTATCAGGCTGTTAATGCGTTTGTGAAACCTGATAGAATAACGCAACTTTACCCATTTCTGACGAATTTTGATGATGCGGTCGCATGATCTGAGTTTTTATATTTCCATTTTATTTTAATACTTTAGTTTGAATGTCTCGTGCTACGTGATGGCATGTAGCATGAGCTGACAATTTGCGTTAGGAGCAATGCCCGATGAGTGAACACTCAAGCAATAATGCACAAAAAGACGAACCAAAAAACGATTTTATCCGTAATATCATTCGTGATGATGTCAGTGCGCAAAAATATCCACAAATTGTCACGCGCTTTCCACCTGAGCCAAATGGCTACTTGCACTTAGGTCACGTAAAGTCTATCTGCCTAAACTTTGGGGTGGCCAAAGAGTTCGGCGGTGTGTGCAACCTGCGTTTTGATGACACCAACCCGACCGCTGAAAAGCAAGATTTCATCGATAATATCGAAAACGATGTCAAATGGCTTGGTTTTGAGTGGGCAGGAGATGCGCATCATGCCTCAGGTTACTTTGATCAGTTGCATGCATGGGCAATCCAATTGATTGAGCAAGGCGATGCGTATGTGGATTTACAGTCAGCTGAGCAGATCAAAGAAAACCGTGGCTCATTTACTGAAGCTGGTATACCGTCTCCGCAGCGTGATGCTAGTGTCGAAGAAAACCTAGCACTTTTCAATGATATGAAAGAGGGCAAGTACGCAGAAGGCAAGGCTATTTTGCGCGCCAAGATTGATATGGCAAGTCCAAACATGAACCTGCGTGATCCTGTTATCTACCGCGTCATGCATCAATCGCATCATCAAACGGGCGACAAATGGTGCATCTATCCGATGTATGATTTTGCACATCCGCTCTCTGACGCGCTAGAAGGGATCACCCACTCGCTGTGTACGCTTGAGTTTGAAGATCATCGTCCATTCTATGACTGGGTCATTGCAAAAATAGGCTTTGATGTGCCGCCGCATCAGTACGAGTTTAGCCGCTTGAACGTTGATCATACCTTGACCAGTAAGCGTAAGCTCAAGCAATTGGTCGATGAAAATATCGTGAGCGGTTGGGATGATCCACGTATGCCGACCGTTGCTGGTATGCGCCGCCGTGGTTATACGCCAGAGGGTTTGCGTGATTTTTGTGAGCGTGTGGGTGTGACCAAAGCCGATAGCGTGGTTGATTTTCGCTTATTGGAATTTAGCGTTCGTCAGTCTTTAGAGACGACAACGGGTCGCGGCATGGCAGTTCTAAAGCCACTAAAAGTGACCATTACGAACTTTGTAGAAGCGGTCAGCAGCTGGGAATCTGAAAAAGCGGACAGCGTCATTGCGCGCTTTGATGATGCGACGCAGACGCTTTGGTTGACTCAGCCGAATCATCCTAACGTCGATATGGGCGAGCGTGAAATTCCATTCACTGAGACCATCTATATCGACCAAGGCGATTACGAGATTGAGCCGCCAGCAGGATATAAGCGCTTGTCACCAGAAAAGCCAGAAATCCGCCTGCGCAATACTTATGTGCTTGCAGTGACTGAGCATGTTACTGACGACGCTGGTAATGTCATTGAGCTAAAAGCAACGATTGACCCGACTACTTTGGGTCAAAATCCCGAAGGTCGCAAGGTGAAAGGTGTGATTCACTGGGTATCGGTCAGTCAAGGCGTTCCAGCGACCGTGCGCATGTATGAGCAGCTATTCAGTGTTGAAGACCCAAGTAGCGTCGCTGACGTCCATCAAGCGTTAAATCCAAACTCATTGACTGAACTAAATGCCGTGGTTGAGCCGTCGCTAGTCAATGCGGATGCGGGCACGCGCTTTCAGTTCGAGCGTGAAGGCTACTTCATCTCTGACAGCGAAGATCATAGCACTGACAAACCTGTATTTAACCAAATCGTTAGCTTGCGTGATAGCTATAAGCCAGCTTAATTTGTATTGGTTCAATATAGAAATATCATTGTTCAAACAGATGTTTTGACATAATACTGAACAATAGTAGTTTGCAAATAAGCCCATTTCTAGTACGCTAGGGATGGGCTTTTTTGTGCAACTCTAAAGTGGTTGGTAGTGATATTTGAGGAAATGACAATGGCAAAATTTCTAAACAGCAGTGGCACGACCTATCATTTAGAAGAGTTGATTAAAAATGCTTCTGATAGGCTAATCATTATTAGTCCGTATTTAAAGCTTAATGAACGTATTAAAGAGCTACTAGAAGACCGTAACCGTCTGAAAATTGATATTAGAATTGTCTATGGCAAAAATGACCTACACCCTGAAGAGATAAATTGGCTCAAAAATCTAACCTTTATTCGCACCAGCTTTTGTAAAAATCTGCACGCAAAATGCTACCTCAATGAAAATGAATGCATTATCACCAGTTTGAACCTTTACGAGTTTAGCCAAGTCAATAACAACGAGATGGGCGTACTCATTTATCGTAATGACGATGCCAAACTTTATGCCGACACTTATGAAGAAGCGCAACGCATTATTCGTATCAGTGATGAAGTCAGGATGTCCCTTGAGAAAGTGACCGAAACTGAGAGTAAGCCTGAACATAATGTTAAAGCAGCAAACATTGCAGCTCATTCGACAGTGACGTCGACTGCGCCTACGACAGAAGCCGCACCTAACTATTCTAAGCTAACCACAGCCAAGCTTGCTAAAGAGTTGGGCTTTAAAACTCAAGAGTTAAATGATAAGTTACTTGCAGCAGGTTATTTAGAAGCGCAAGATGGTGAGCTAGTATTAACTGATGCTGGACGTACCGCTGGTGGTACTAGCAAAAAGGGTAAGTTCGGTGAGTTTTGTCTATGGGATGCAGGGATGGTGGTATAGTTATTGATTAAAACTACTGGTTTCCCAAAGCAGCTTTTATCAAAGTATCTGTTCATCTACTTAGAGGTAAATGGAATAACCGCATTACAATCCGTCACAAGACATTCATAACCAGTTTGATAAGATAAAGTCAGTTTTTACGGATGTGCTTTGCTTTTTTATGGTGAGCACGTCGATGATAATAATAGAGCGCGAGGCCACAGGTCGATACAAGCGTTCATCAACATAGCTAAGGAATAAAGCATGGCACATTTACGTTTAGGTGATACCGCACCGAATTTTGACGCGGCAACCACAGAAGGTGATATCAATTTCCATGAATGGGCAGGCGATCACTGGGTAGTATTTTTTTCGCATCCAGCAGACTTTACCCCAGTATGTACCACTGAGCTTGGTCGCGCAGCCGCCCTTAATGGCGAATTCCAAAAGCGCAACGTCAAGCCAATTTGTATCTCTGTCGATAGCTTAGAAGACCACAAAGCATGGGCGAGTGATATCGGTGAGACCCAAGGGACAGACATGAACTTTCCAATCATTGCTGACCCGAATAAAGAAGTCGCTGAATTATATGACATGATGCATCCTAATGCTGATAGCACGCACACCGTACGCAGTGTCTTTATCATTGATCCAAATAAGAAAGTTCGCCTAACGCTCACGTACCCTGCTAGCTGTGGCCGTAACTTTGATGAAATTATCCGCGTTATTGATGCCTTGCAATTGTCAGATGAGTACAACATCGCGACGCCAGTAGATTGGAAGGACGGTGATGATGTCATCATTCCACCGAGCGTGAAAAACGAAGATATCGCCGCGAAGTATCCTAAAGGTTATACCGAGGTGAAGCCTTATCTACGTACCACACCTGCACCAAACAAGTAAGCTGAGTGATCTTATTGTCCTTTAGCTAAAAATAAAAGCCCTGTAACGTGACGTTATGGGGTTTTTTGCTATGAAGGTAAAAAGTCATCAATTATATTTAGGTAATATCGTTTTTGAATGATATATTTTCGATAAGCATTATTTATTATAAGAAAATAGCCATAAAAACGAACCGCTATAAAAACCAACTGCACTGAGTCAATGCTTAATCATCTTACAAGGAGTTTGCCATGAAAAAATTATACGTCACTCGTACGGCACCGAACCCACGCAAAGCACTAATTTTATTAGCATCAAAAGGAATCGATGTTGATGATATGGACGACATTGATGTCATTGATATTGATTTCGCCGCTAATGAGCAAAATTCAGATGAGTTCACTGCAATGAACCCAATGCGTACTGTGCCCGTTTTAAAATTGTCTGATGGTACTGTACTCAATGATTCACAGGCCGTTTGCGAATACCTCGACCGCGTTTATGGCGAGCGCTCGGTGATGGGTAATGATGTCATACAACGTGCACAAGTTTGTTCTATGCGCCGCATTGCAGAGTTTGAAGTGTTGTATAACTTCATGTTGGCATTTCAACACAGCAACCCGGCTAAAGCCCAACGTGTTGAGCAAGTGCCAGAGTTTGTCGCACCCTCTATCGCACGGGGAGTCAAAACACTCGCGTATTTTGAAAACATATTAGAAGGTCGTGAGTACTTAGTTGGTGAGCAATTAAGTTTTGCTGATATCGTATTGTATTTGGGCTTGGATTTTGGCAAAGTATTGAAAGTCAATCCGAACGAGCAAGGTGAAAATTTAGCCCGTTTTTATCGAATGATGAATGAGCGTTTCAGTATTAAGAATATGGCCAAAGCCAAACCTGCAGTCGCCAATGAATAAATAGACAAACAGCTGGCAAGATGGACACTCTTTAGAGGATGACTTGTCGCAGACGATATCAAGGAGAGCTAATACTTTATGTTGGTTCTCCTTTTTTATTTATGACATAACATAGCTAACCAATAGATAAATACATTTTGAACTATAATAAAAATCAACATTTTATTACATAAGGTAATAGCGTCAAGGTTATAGTGGTTAGTCTATCTCCATTACACTAATGATAATACAAAACAGTCATTTGAGAGACGAAAGCAAAGCAAGTATGAGAGAAAAGCAACAGAGAAAAGTGATACACGCTTACTAAGAGGTACATCATATGGTAGGTAGAGCCAAACAATCAGCAATGCCCCTGTTTTTATTGCCAAGCGTATTGGCAGCAAGTTTGATGCTAAGCGCTTGTCAAAAAGAGACGGTACCTGAATCATTATCTAGGGAAGACGATGCATCAGGTGTCACTGAACCTAATGATGCGGTGGCTAGCGAAAGCTTAGCATCTAATGTGAGTCCTACAACGAGTTCAATTGATTCGACCGAAATCACGCCTGAAAGAAAATTGATAACGACTTTGTCTCAACATCGCTGGACATTGACGAGTGCGATGGATGCAAGCCATAACCCTATGGCTGAGTTTGCAAAGATTAACGGTCAGGTAACGCTTGCATTTAACCAATATCAAGGGCAAGACACGCTAAGTTTTAGCGTAGGTTGTAACTTGATTAGTGCAGCCTATCAGCTACAAGGTCAGACTTTGACTATTGAGGATGGCATGAGTACCAAAATGTCTTGTGGCGATCTTGATAAAGCCGAAAACACTCTGAATACGTTGATGGTAGGCAGCAGTGAAATAAAAGTTGAGCAAGGTGAGCATCCAGTATTGACGCAGCTTACCAGTGACAATGTCACTTTGGTTTGGAATGGTAGACTGACCTCTCAAGCAAAATACAATAGCAAGGGCGAGACGGTGTTTTTAGCAGTCAGCCCAAAAAAATTAGCTTGTGTAGAGCATGGCGACCAGCAGTGCTTGCAAATTAGACCCGTCACCTATAACGATCAAGGCATCAAAATTCATGAAGGAGAATGGCGACTGTTTGCTGGTGAAATTGACGGCTATCAGCATGATAATAGGCATGAAGAAGTGTTACGCGTGCAGCGCTATCAGCTAGATAATGGCAATTTATTAGCCATCGATGAGTCATCAGTAGATGATACCGATGATAAACAGTATGCTTATGTATTAGACGCTGTTATTGAAAGCGAAGTCGCAGAGTGATTTGCTATCATTTAGCACTTTAAAGATTGAAAACTACCATGATTGTTCTCACAAAAAAACACGCGTTCAATAGCGCGTGTTTTTTATTGCCTATCTATTCCAATTTTAGCGTAGGTTACCCAAATCTTCCTCAGTCAAACGCCAGCGTCCTTTTTTCTTAGAACCACCGCGTCCTCGCATAGAACTGTTGAGTAGTAGTTTATTCATGGAATGGCTTGAGTGTGCGTGACAAATGGCACAGGCCAGACCGTCGGCCGCATCCTGTTGGGGTACAACGTCTAGTGAGAGTATCCGGCAGACCATCTCCTGTACTTGCTCTTTAGCCGCCGCACCATAGCCGCATACCGCTTGCTTAATCTGACGAGCCGTATATTCTGATACTTCTAAATCCAATGCCACCATGGCTGCAATGGCAGCACCCCGTGCTTGCCCAAGCTTAAGCGCAGAATCAGGATTTTCTGCCATAAATACTTGCTCAATTGCCGTATAAATGGGTTCGTCAGCATATTTTAAATGGTGCTGTGTGATGCGCGTTAAGCCATTGAAAATACGCTTGAGACGTTCAGGCATTTCTTTGGTATCTGTGCGAATCGTCCCAGCATCGATGTAGGTGAGCTTATCTCCCGTCTGCTGCACGATGCCATAACCCGTCATGCGTGATCCTGGGTCAATCCCGATAATAATTGCCATAGTATTCCATCTTGCTTACATTTTGTTTTATGGCTTAAAAATTAGCCTTAAGTTTGATAGTATAGCAACCAATCCCCATATACATCATATGTTAGCCATTTTAATTTGCATGGCGCTCAATTTATTGGTTTTTATTTTATAGGACGACACTTTATGGGTCAGATAGTTGGTATAGCCATCGTTTGGTTTATTATCGAGATGCTACTGTGGTATTTGCTTGCTCAATTTATGAGTGGCTGGTGGGTGTTCATGTGGTTTATTATCGCTGCCGTCATTGGTATCTCACTCATACGTAAGGGCATGGCATCGCTCAATCCAATGGCCCAACAGATGAAAGCGGGTGGCATGATGAATCCTGCGATGCGTCCGCCAGAGACTACCATGATTAAGAGCATCGCGATGGCTGCCGCTGGTATTTTATTACTGATCCCTGGTGTGCTCAGTGATCTGCTCGCACTATTGGTGATATTGCCACCAGTACAAAAGAAGTTAAAAGATTTTGCTAATAATTACGTCATGAACAATCAACAAAAAATGATGGAAATGATGGCAAAGCAGATGGGCGGAAAAATGGGCGGTCAAAATCCATTTGGTGGCATGGGTGGACAAAACCCATTTGGCGGCGCAAATGGTATGAATAGTCAAAATCCGTTTGGTCAACAGCAGCAAAACCCATTTGGTGATGTGATCAAACAACATACCACGGTTGATGGCACTGCCAAAAATATTCCTAAAGATGTCAAGAAAATCACGAAGTCTGCCAATGATGAGTAGTCAATAACTCAAATAGTAGACATAAAAAAAGCCCCTTCCGTCAATGACGGAAGGGGCTTTTTAGTGGCAGTGAACATATTGATTATAGGCAATATAATTACAAACCGAATGAAACAACCGAAGTGCCGCTGTAAGATGGTGACCCATGAACCGTGAAGTTCAGGGCGGATGCGTCATTACCTCTGCAGGTTTCCTGATACACCGCAAGCGGTGCAGGCATACACAATGAGACAATAGGTACCACATCCTGGTAAAGCATTATCGGCTCAGGGAATAAACATCTACTAGCCAACACTTCAGAATATAATTATCTTAACCAATGAAATGAGTGATTGCAAGTATGATTTACAGATTAATACGTACCGTCACTTATCAGCAGTGTTAGTAATGCGCTGATTATAGCTATCATGGTATTGCTGCTCTATTGAATTATTCTTGTATAAGTGAAAGATTGTCAGTTTTTCAGCTATTTTGAGATTTGTGTTAATATAGAGGGCTTTCGATATCCCAATACAGCACGATAGGCGTTCATTCACGTGAGGAGCGGTAATATATGACCAGTACCAAGCAAGCATCAGAATCTATTAATGATACTCAAGCGCAGCACAGCACTAGCAGTAACAGTGCTAGTAACGATAACAATAGCGCACAGAACAAGAAAACACCGCACGTCTTAATGATTTTGGACGGCTTTGGTCATCGTGAAGAAGATAAAGACAATGCCATTGCGGCGGCAAACATGCCAAATTTAGACAAGATTTATCAGCAGTATCCTCATGGATTGATTTCTGCCTCAGGGGAAGACGTGGGTCTACCAGATGGTCAGTTTGGTAATTCAGAAGTCGGCCACATGAACTTGGGCGCTGGTCGTGTCCTTTATCAAGACTCTACTCGTATCTCAAGCGAGGTTGTCAATCGTGAGTTTTATAAAAATGAGGCACTGGTCAATGCCGTAAAAGCCGCCAATAAGTTGGGTGGTAATGTGCATATTATGGGTCTGCTCTCTGATGGCGGTGTGCACTCGCACCAAGATCATATCGAAGCGATGTGCCATTCAGCGCTCGTCCATGGTGCCAAGAACGTTTTTATCCATTGCTTTTTAGATGGTCGTGACACACCGCCTAAATCTGCTGATAAATATATCAATCGTTTGCGTGAGCACATCAACAAGCTCAATGCACACTATGAAGGTGGCCGCGTACAGATTGCCAGTATTATTGGTCGCTATTATGCGATGGATCGAGACAACCGCTGGGATCGAGTACAAAAAGCCTATGAGTTGATCACTGAGGGCAAAGCTGATCGCTTGTCAACTCGAGCAGATGGTGCGGTTCAAGCCGCGTATAAAGCCCGTGAGACGGATGAATTTATCAGTCCAACGACCGTGATTGGTCGTGATGAAGTGCCATATACTGTTGAAGACAATGACGCGCTGATATTTATGAACTTTCGTGCTGACCGTGCTCGTGAGCTGGCTCAAGCTTTTGTTTTACCAGACCATGAGTTTTCTGGGTTTGCCCGCCAAAAACAACCGAAACTTGCGGCATTTGTGATGCTGACTAAGTATTCAGATGTCTTGGCAGATAATGCAAAAACCAGCATTGCTTATTATCCGACGTCTTTGACCAATACATTGGGAGAGTACCTACAGGATCAAGGCAAAACACAGCTACGTATCGCCGAGACTGAAAAATATGCACATGTGACGTTTTTCTTTAGCGGCGGCCGTGAGGAAGAGTACAAAGGCGAGACACGCATCTTAGTAGCTTCTCCTGATGTTGCTACTTATGATCTGCAGCCTGAAATGAGCGCGCCGGAAGTGACTGATAAACTAGTGGAAGCGATTGAGTCTGGTAAATACGATGTGCTCGTGGTGAATTACGCAAACGGTGATATGGTCGGACATACCGGTATTTTTGATGCTGCGGTAAAAGCAGTAGAAGCGCTAGATGTGTGTGTGGGCCGCATAGAATCAGCGGTGAGAGCCGCCGGTGGCGATATGCTGATTACCGCAGATCATGGCAACTGTGAGCAGATGCAAGACTATGAAAGCGGTCAAGTACATACTCAGCATACAACCGAGCATGTGCCGCTGATTTATGTGGGTGAGCAAAAACTGCACGTGCGTCAAGGTGGTAAGCTGAGTGATATTGCGCCAACCATTTTAGCGCTCATGAATATCGATGCGCCTGCTGAGATGACTGGAAAGACGCTATTGCTTCCAATGTCATAATTTGGCTGTTGATGGTCAGAGTAGGTTGGAATGAAAAATAAAAAGGAAGCGATATGAATTATCGCTTCCTTTTTTGTGGTACATTTTATATCGCTGTTTCCTCATTGGGCTTATCAGATATGCCGACGGGCATTATAATGAGGCAATGAGGCAATGAGGCATGGCCACTCGGTCGCTTTACATGTTACGTATATTGAAGCGGCAATATATAATTATAATACAGTTAATTCTCTATAAAATAGTGACAGCGTTAGCCTCACTTAAGGTATCACAGTTACCTCTGCGCTCAGTTGCCTTGACTCTCTTTTAAGCTGAATCAACTATAGTCAGAGAACTACTAAACGGCTACAGCGTTACTCTCCCTAGATGTACTATTTGTACAATCTGCAGTCGGCTGCCTTGTACCCATTTTAGATTTCTTTGACTATACAATAACCATTACTTCATATTTCTTATTATTTAAATGAGTTTTTTATGTTTTTTATCTGCGTCAAGCGCTCAACGGTCTCTATAGTGACGACACTCTGTCAGCCTGCTTTATTCATCAGCATACTTGGCATCAGTGCGATTGCGATGCATGCCCACGCAGCGACTTCTACAGAGGCCGCTAGCCTTACAGATGGCTTACAGCTTATTAGCTTGAATGCCGATGAGATCGCTGCAGAAGAGAATGACGACAGCTTATCAGACATCGCAGATATGCTGGATGTCGCTGATGAGCCTGATGATTCGATAGACAGCATCGCCGATGAAAGCGCGTTAACCGATGATGCTAATGAGATTGACACCGGTATTCCAGCAGAAGTGGCACAAGTGTCATTGAATGCGATTTCTCCTGAAACGCTCAAAACTTTTGTGGCAGTGGTGGATTTGGTACGCCGTCAGTATGTAGATGCGGTCAATGATGAAGAGCTGTTCAACAATGCGATGAGCGGTATGTTGACCAAGCTTGATAGCCATGCTGAGTTTTTGGATGCAGAGGCTTATGAGAATTTGCGCGCTTTTACAGAGGGTGACGTAGGCGATATCGGTATCAAGGTTGCTTATCAGCCAAGGGATGGGTATTGGATCATTACAGACGTTATCGATGATTCACCTGCGGACAAAAAAGGCATCGCTGTTGGTGATTACTTACATCAAGTTGATGAGTTCAAGCTTGATGAGGAACGACAGGTCAACGATGTCGAGCAGCTGTTGACAGGTATTGCTGGGACACAAGTCGACATCGTGACCTCTAAAGCTGGCCGACGTAAGCATACGACCACATTACAGCGAAATAACAGTCATCCTCAGCTTGTTGAGACCAAAATTGTAGACGGCATTGCGATTATTAAACTGCCCGCCTTTCAAAACAATAGTCGTGAAAGGGTGCTAGAGGGTCTGATTAATCTTGATGCGCCTGTGTCAGGTATCTTATTAGACATGCGCGATAACCCAGGTGGCGTACTGACTTCAGCGGTGAGTGTCGCCAGTTTGTTTATGAGCGATACGGATGTGGTGCAAGTACAAGCACGTCAGAGTAAAGCGCGCGTGCTATCCACCCAAGGCACTGCGATACTCAAACCGCTACCCGTGGTGGTGTTACAGAACCGCTATTCAGCATCAGCAGCAGAGGTATTATCTAGTAGTTTACAGGCACAAAAACGCGCAATAATCGTCGGTGAAGTCAGTTACGGTAAAGGGTCGGTGCAGTCAGTGATACCACTAAATGATGAGCAAGCGGTCAAACTGACGGTTGCCAACTATGTGACAGCGACAGGCAAACAGATTGATGGTATCGGTGTCACGCCTGATGTGACCTTATCAGGTAGTGAGAGCACGTGGGAGCAGCAGGCGTTAGACTTGTTAAAAGCGCGTGCCCTTGATTCAGGTATTCGATTTATTCGTAAGGCCACGACTATTGATCCGACTGTTAAATAGATCATGTCTCTCTATCAAAAGAGCCTGAATACTATCCCTGATAATCAGGCGCTAGTAATCAGGCTCTTTTTTATTATTCAAATTTTCAATCAAAAGATGACCATCAATTTTGATCTTCATCAATGTCTAGTTTTTTCATACGGTAGCGCAGAGAGCGAAAAGTGGTTCCTAGCAATTCAGCTGCTTGGGTTTTGTTCCAACCAGTCTGCTTAAGGGCAGTGATGATCAGTTGTTTTTCTTGCTCTTGTAGATAATGTTCTAACCCTTTGGGTGGCAGTTGACCATCTGACAGCTCTTGTAGATTGAGGGTATCATCGACTGCGAATTGAGCAGTTTCAACGGTTGGCTCTTTTTCATCAATCGCGATTGGATTGGTTGATGCTTCTGAAACATTAGCGTGCGTAGAGGATGAGCGCTGCATCATTGAAGGGTAATGATTGGTATTGGTACGATAAGGATGTAAGTTGTTGGTGCTTTGGTTCGTATGCGCGCTCATTGCATCGCTGGCAGATTGACCACTGAGAGGATGTGTTGATTGAGAGCTGCTCTGATGGTTTAGGTTTTCTATACTAGGGTCAGCCAATTGCGTCTGATAAATAGGCGTGACTTCGTTTTGAGGTTGCGGGTTTTCGAGTGGTTGCTCAATATCAGCAAGCCCTAACTGACTGACATCAATCTGAGAAGTCTCAGCAAGGGTCACTGCACGTTCAAGCAAGTTTCGAAGCTCACGCACATTACCAGCAAAGTCATGACGCTGTAGACGCTCACATGCTTCATGCGTCAACGAAGGCGTTGCTTCAAGTTGCCACTCAGCAGCAATCATTGTCAAAAAATGTTCTGCTAAAACAGGTATGTCATCACGGCGTGCATTCAGAGTAGGCAGTTTTAGCTCAATGACATTGATGCGATAGTACAAGTCTTGTCTAAATGCAGCATCTTGTACCAGTTTATTCAAATCTTTGTGAGTGGCGGACAAGATACGAATGTCGACGGGTATTTCTTTGGTGTCACCAATGGCTCGAACGGTTTTTTCTTGGATAGCACGCAATAGTTTGACTTGCATCGCCAATGGCAAGTCTGCTACCTCATCTAAAAATAACGTACCACCATTGGCTTGCTGAAACAGCCCTTGTTTGTCAGTAACGGCGCCTGTAAAACTGCCTTTTTTGTGACCAAAAAACTCAGACTCTACCAGCTCAGAGGGGATCGCGCCACAATTAACAGGTACAAAGCTACCATCTCGTCGCGGGCTCAGATCATGAATCAGTCTGGCAACAACTTCCTTACCCGTACCGGAGGCGCCCGATAAAAAAACAGGTGCCTGTGACCGTGCCAGTTTTAAGATAGTGTGTTTGAGTGGGTGCATCACAGCGGAGTTGCCAATCAGCCTAGTGTCTAACATTTTTTGCTCGGGAGAGCATTCGGGCGTGGCTTCTTCATTGTTGTCTTGATGCATCACCTTTAGAGCATTTTCGACTAACTGACGTAAGCGTGGTAGCTCAAGCGGTTTATTGACAAAGTCAAAAGCCCCAATTTTTAGAGCTTCTATGGCCAGATCCATACTACCATGGGCCGTAATGACAGCGATTGGTGTGTTAGAGCTGCTGCTAACCTCTTTGACCAATTCCAGACCTGAGCCATCAGGCAGATTTAGATCGGTCAGACAGAAATCATACTCATTATCCTGCCAGTATGATCTTGCCTGTGACAAAGTATAGGCCACATCACTCTTGATGCCCATTTTGGTCAACGTGATTTGCATCAATCTGCACAGATCTACTTCATCGTCGACGACTAGCGCACGTGTTGTCATACATCATCTCATTATGTTCGATGGTTACAAAATATTGGTACTCAGGGTAGGGCCTGTCATCCATTTACTATAGCAGCACATAATAAAACCCCATCCTGAGTTTTTAAAAATAGCTATATATTAATTAAAAACTCACTCTGATATTTGAGCGTTGTTTTTAGAGTTGACGGCAGGTACTACTAAACGAAAGCAGGATTTTGGATGTTCAGGGATATAGAGTAAGCGTGCTTGATTGGCCTCACAAAATGCCTGTGACAAATACAGTCCTAGCCCTGTACCCGCTTTGTCTGTGGTAAAAAATGGGTCAAATAAATAGGGCAGGTCAGCCTCGCTCACACCATGACCATTATCCAATACATCGATTATAACATCGTTGTCTGCACAGTAAATGTCCATCTCTACGTAGGCATGAGGATGGGCATAGCTGCTGTAACGCAGTCCATTATTGATGAGATTGATTAATATCTGTTCTAGTTGATGCGTGTCAAATGATATAGTTGGCTGGGTCTTGACGCGTAGAAAAATATCATGACCTTGGAAATGATTGTCCAAAAACTCTGGTAGCCACTGCGCCAAAACAATGGACTGCTGAGTGGCGGTTTGCTGGCGCGACAGTTTCAAAATGTCTTCAATAATGCGGTTTACCCGTTTTGTCTGTGAGAATATCATCTCATAAAGCTCATGATTGCCAGCCAAGTCAACAGGCATGCTGCTTGCTAATACACCGTCATCTGTTGTACTTTCTACATCGACTTGTACGATATCTTCCATCAACAGCTGACTGGCTTGAGAGATGGCTGCTAGGGGGTTTCTAATTTCATGAGCGATACTGGCCGTTAACTGTCCCAAAGAGGCCAGTTTCAGTTGTTGAGCGCTGGCTTGTTCACGGCGCAAATCTTCTAATAGGATTAACTTGCTATCGTCCTTTAGCGGAATAATCTGTACGCGTAATTTACCAAATATAGAAGCGTTGGCTATCGCAGGCACATCGTAGGTGAAGGTACGCGACTGTCCTGTCGCAACAGACAAACAGGCTTTGAACAGCTGCGAATGTTGCTGGGTAAGCTGCTGTTCAAAGTGAGATAAAAGTGTGCTTTGTGCGTTGTCTAGAATCTCATCTTCATTATTAGACGTACTGCGAGTGGCTCGCAGTGGACTGAGTGAAATACTGAGTAATTGGTGAGCGGCCAGATTTGCTAAGACGATATGATGTCGATCAATGACAATGACCCCATTTACCATCTGAGTAATGACTTCTTGATTAATGACATTCAGTCGTTCAACTTCTTTAGCATGGTTGGCCGCGACTTTTTCTAGCTGTACTAAGCGTTGTGAGATAGACCAGCTCAAGCCACCAACAGCCAAAAAACTGGCTGACATTAATAAGGCATCACCCAAGTTGTTTAAGCTCATGCTATTGGCAATGGCATAAAAAAACTGCTGATAGATCACAAAAATGATCGCCAGCAAAGTAATGACCAGCGCTTGTGAGCTATGCAATAACATAAAGCTTGCGGCAACCACCACCATATATAGCATAGTCAGCTGTAAGTCGGGCGCACCTGCTGTATAGAGTAACAAACTTAATATGATGACGTCTAAGACCAGTCCAACTGCTAGCTGACGCCGCATCTGAGTTCTAACCACATAAAACAAACCGAGCAAAATCAAGCTTAAGAGTACATAAAAGCTCAGCGTCGTCTGCTGCAAAAAACTCGGTAAAGATGCGCTATTATCAGCACGTGCTGCGATGTATAGCATGAGCATCGAAAACAGGCTAACGACGAATCGATAACTGCTATAGATGATACCTAGCTTGCGTAATTGCGGCAGCGATAGAGTGTCATCATGATGTGCATAACGAATAATGGCAGAGACAAGGCTGCTAGCAGGCTTCATAGATTGACCATAATAATAGGGTGATGACCAAGCCGATTTATGGCTGAATCAAGCCATGACGAATGGCCAGATGTGTTAGTTTGACATCACTATCAACCCCGACTTTTTCGTAGATACGGTAGCGATAAGTATTGATGGTTTTCACACTAACGAACAGCTGATCGGCGATTTGTTGAGGGCTTTGACAGTTGACAACCATCATGGCCACTTGTTTTTCTCTATCGCTTAATAAGTCAAAAGGAGAATTAGCATTATCAGAGAGTAAGACATCGGCCAGTTGTTCTGCGACATCTTGACTAAAATAACGCCCTCCTTGATAAATCTTGTTGACCGCGCGTATCATCTCATCGAGCGGCGTGCCCTTAGTGATATAACCATTCACCCCTGCCTTAATCAGCATTGAAGGGTAAGGTTGTGCAGACATGCTACTGACCGCCAAGATCTTAATACCCATATCAAGTTGAATCAAACGTTTAGTGGCTTCAAGCCCGCCAATATTAGGCATGTTGACGTCAAGTAATACCACATCAGGACGCAGTTGTTTGGCCATCTTGATCGCCATATCGCCACTATCAGCCTCGCCAACTACTTCGATATCAGCACTGTCTGACAGCATACGGCTGATGCCCATTCGCACCAAATCATGATCGTCAACCACCAATACTTTAATCATAACCATACTCTTTATTATTGTTTGTCAGAATGAATGTTTTATAAATATTCAATGAAATATAAGAAATGTTTAAGCCATCGCAAAACTAAGATACTAAGCATTAATGGTCAGTATATCTATATACATTGCTTACAAACTATGCATATTCAGTGCGAAACAGAGTCGGTAATACACTTACAATTACGTGCGACCAGTGTTCATAACATACCAACAAGCATACTGTTCAACGTTAATTTATATTGCTACGATGTAAATCAATGTTTCTATAACATCAAGTGGTTGTAGCAAAATTTGAACGACACTAAAAAAAACCGTTAAATCAGTTTGATAGATTAAACTTAAATGTAAACCATGATACACTAAAAATACAAAAACTCTATGTGAGTACTTACAAACACACCTATAAACGCTACGTACGTTCTTGGCGTCAGTCACTGTAACTGGCGTAATAGCGACAGCAGGAGACATTATGAAGCAACTACCATTAACCAAACAGCAATTAATCGCTGCTATGATTTCATTGAGTTTGGGCAGTGTTGCACAAGCGGCACTTACTATTAATGGTAGCTCTGATACAGGCTCTAGCGCCCGTATGAGTTGGGGCGGTGCTGATAGCTTATCTGAAGCTCGCAACATCATGTATACGTCCAGCGGCTCTGCTATAAAGAAAGTCGATAATGGCTTTGGTACGACCAATATTACAAATACTACCAGCTTTGGTAGCAGTAACAACAGCAACAGTAATCGTTACAACACGACCTATCGTGGTGCTTTTGGTAGCAGCGATATGATTCCTATCAGCACAGACTCTCGTAGTGTCGCTGTGATTGATGCGGAAACTGGTGAATCGATCTATGAAAAAGACGCTGATATCGCGCGTCCCATGGCCAGTATTACTAAAGTAATGACTGCCATGGTCGTGCTTGATGCCGGTCTTGATATGCGCGAAGAGATTACTTTGGATCCAGAAGATTTTGTCGGTCCTAAGCGTGCCAGCTCTAACCTAAAATCTGGCGATCGCATGAACCGCGCTGAAATTTTATTGATGGCGTTGATGAAGTCTGAAAATCCAGCTGCAAAGAGCCTAGCGCGTAACTATCCAGGTGGTTATGATGCCTTTATGCGTGCCATGAACCGCAAAGCACGAGACTTGGGCATGAATACGGCATTTTTTGGTGATCCGACAGGCTTAGATAAGCGTAATGTTGCCTCATCAAATGACTTGGTAAAAATGGTACGTGCTGCTGGTAACTATGATGTAATTCGTCGTTTCTCGACGACCAAGAGCTATGACTTCTTTGTCTCAAACTACTCAAGTGGTAACCGTACTTACAAAGCCAACAATACCAGCACATTGGTTCGTGATGGCAGTTACCCAATTGGTATCTCAAAGACTGGTTTTATCAATGAAGCAGGACGTTGCGTGGTGATGGAGACCCGTGTGAATAACCGTCCAGCAATTATTGTGATTTTAGGCGCAAACAGCTCAGCGACACGATGGGGCGATGCCAAAAACATTCTAAATAGCTTAGCAACCCGCCGTACGGTATAAGTTTGATGCTTTAAATATCTTGCTATTTCGAATATATGAGAAGCCGTTATATTATATAACGGCTTTTTTATTATCAAATAGCGCCGTAAAACCACGTCACTTCTAGGGCGTGGATATCAGGCGTCAGCAGTTGTCGCATAGCTGTTAATGGCTATTGATTTTGATATAACACACAACCATACTTGACTCATGAAAACACTCAAACTACGCGTCAAAGACAAACACGCCAATCAGCTAAATATATTGGCTGGTGCGGTTAATTTTGTCTGGAATTACGTCAATGAGTTGAGTTTCAAACACCTTAAGCGCACATCTCATTTCTTTTCAGCTTATGATCTAGCCGCTTATACCAAAGGCACAGGTGAATACCTAAACCTGCACAGCCAAACCTTGCAAGCTATAACTGAAACCCACGCTAAGTCTCGTAAACAGTTTAAAAAAGCCAAACTCAATTGGCGCACCAATAACCCAAAAGCCAAACGCAAGTCACTTGGTTGGATTCCTTTTAAAAAGACGGCTATCAAACACTTAGCAACCCGTCAATCAGTTAAGAAAAGCTTGAAAACCACCCTGCAATTCAGCTTAGCTAAAGGTCAAAAGCTGATCATTGATTTGTGGGACAGCTATAACCTCTCGCTCTACAGCATCAATACGTGTGAGCTGGTGCAAGATTCTCGCGGCAACTGGTACGCCTGTATCACTGTTAAAGAGTTTCCAAAAACCGCTTGTGGTACTGGTCAAGTTGGTATTGATTTAGGCTGTAAAGATTCAGCAGTCACCAGTGATGGTGATGTTTTGACCACTAAGCTGACTCATAAGTACGCTGAAAAACTAGCAATCGCCCAACGCGCTAAGCATAAAAAGCGAGTAAAGGCGATCCACGCCAAAATTAAAAACACCCGCCAAGACCTGATTCATAAATTTACCAATACATTAGTTAAAGCCAATAACTTAATCGTTGTTGGAAAGATAAAATCAAAATCATTCACTTCAACAAATCTAGCCAAATCCGTCTATGACGCTGGTTTGAAATTAAGCGGCAACTGGATTACAAATGCGCGGACGCAGGTTGCCACTATATTGAAGTAAATGAAGCGTACACAACCCAAACCTGCTCGTGTTGCGGCTCTCGCCAAGACAGTCCGAAAGGTAGAGCATCGCTTGGTGTCAGAGTATGGTTTTGCAGTTCTTGTCAAATTGCCCATCAACGCGACGTTAATGGAGCCAAAAATATACTCGCGGTCGGGCTTGACCGTCTTTAGTAGGAATCCCCTTCACTTTTAGGGAGGGGAGGAAGTCAATGTGTTGAACTTAATAAATCAGGACATACATTATGACTCAGTCACCAATCGCATTTACTGCACCGAAGCTCTATCTGCTAACCAACGATGACGATTTTGCTGTTTTGTATCAAAAACTGGATACAGCGCTAGCAACTGGACTGATTGCGCTCTTGCAAATTCGGCGTAAAAAAACGCTGAGTCTGCCAAATGGTGTATCGACGCTTTTTGAGGAAGCAGAGGAAATTACTAAATTGGCCAAAATGTATAATGTGCCAGTGGTCATCAATGATGATATTGAGCTTGCGGCTAAGCTTGGCGTTGGTGTGCATTTAGGTCAGACGGACGGACAGATAAATGATGCGTTGCAAGTGCTTGCGCCGCATCAAATCATTGGTCGTACTTGTCATGAAGATGTTGGGCTAATAAAAGCCGCAAAAAACGATGGTGCAAGCTATGCTGCGATGGGCGCTATATTTGCCTCTACCACCAAGCCAAATGCCGATACGATCTCACGCCAGCAGCTGATCGAAGGATGTCAACAAGGCATACCAATATGTGTGATAGGAGGCTTGAGCGCAGAAAACGTCGTAGAGCTGGCAGGCTTACCAATTGCGCTGATAGCCGTCGTGGGAGATATTATGGATTTGCCAGTTGAGAAAATAGCTCAGCGCTGTGATGAATGGCAGCAGGCGTTGTCCAAATGGAATACGCCTACTTAAGACATGCTTTTAAAAGAGGATGACGCTTTATTCGGCATGTTCCATACATAAGGTAGCATAGGGCAATGCTTCTAGGCGTTGCTCTTCGATTTGCTTGCCGCATACTTCACATTCACCGTAGGTACCATTTTCAAGACGACTCAAAGCATTCTCGACATAAATTAGACTCTGGCGTGCCTCGGCCATTAAGTTTTTGCGCATGTCATTTTGACGATAAGATATGGCTTGATCTTCCCAGTGCTCATTGAGATCATCTTGTGGGTTTTGGATATGATCTTCAATTTTGTCAATGCGTGACTCATATTCATCTTTGAGTGTTAATAGGTTTTGCTTAGCAGTGTCTAAATTGATACTCATTGTGTTCTCCTAAAGGATTATTTTTATTGTCAACGCATCTATCATAAAGAGCCTGACTGCTGAGTACCACCACGAAATGTTACTGTTTATTGAATCATCCTAACGCTTTTAACTATAATCGTTTCATTGAAATCAGGGTCTAAAAATATCGGCTCAATGCAGCATTCTTGCTAAAATTTTGGCAGGTTGCTTATGAGCCTGTGATAGAAAGCTGATAGAATACACCGCCGCTGATTTCTACTTACTTATTTGATCTAATAACATGCGTGGATCATTAGTATGAGAGCACAGTGATAAAAATAGTAAAAGTGAAGCGTAATAAGCCCAATTGTCAAAATATATATGGTAGATGATCGTTAGGTCATATCAATCATAATAGCAATCGTCAATTAACAGATATAGTGATGCATAGGAGCAGGTAATGAATTTTTTGCGTATGAGTGAGCTGAGCTTAACCGATAAAGTGGTATTAATCAGAGAAGACTTAAACGTACCTATCAAAAACGGCAAGGTTACGAGTGATGCTCGCTTGCAAGCCAGTCTACCTACGATCAAAATGGCACTGGAAAAAGGTGCTGCTGTCATTGTTTGCTCACATCTAGGACGTCCAACAGAAGGTAATCCTGAAGCCATATACTCATTGGCACCAGTCGCTGATTATTTGACGGACAAATTAGGCTCGCAATTGTCAACACCTGTACGTCTTAATACTGACTATCTGACGCAAGGGGCTGCTGTAAAATCTGGCGAAGTGGTACTGCTAGAAAACGTACGCTTTAATGACGGTGAAAAGAAAAACGATGCAACTTTAGCGAAAAAATATGCTGACTTGTGCGATGTCTTTGTGATGGATGCTTTTGGAACGGCTCACCGTGCGCAGGCTTCGACAGAAGGTGTCACCCAAGCAATGCGACAAGCAGATAAGACGGTTTGTGCAGGCCCATTATTGGCCGCTGAGCTTGATGCTTTGAGCCTTGCACTTGAAACACCTGCACAGCCAATGATTGCCATCGTTGGTGGATCGAAAGTGTCTACCAAGTTAGAAGTGTTACATAGCTTGGCTGAAGTCTGCACGCAGATTATCGTTGGTGGCGGTATTGCCAATACTTTCTTAGCAGCGCAAGGGCATAGCGTTGGTGCCTCATTATATGAAGCAGATTTGCTTGATACGGCGCGTGATATCATGACCAAGACGGAAATTTTATTGCCTGAGTATGTCGTCGTTGCTGATAAGAATGATATCGATTTTGCTGATTTTACGGGTTCTTTGCAAAAGGCTGTGGCTACGATCAAGTCTGTTGATGCGATTGGTGACAATGACATGATATTGGATATTGCACCAGAAAGCGCAACACAGCTTGCTGATGCAATTATCAATGCAAAAACCATCTTATGGAATGGTCCAGTGGGTGTTTTTGAGGTCGATGCTTTTGGTCAAGGCACACAAATACTGGCAACTGCGGTCAAAAATAGCGACGGGTTTTCGATCGCGGGCGGTGGTGATACGTTGGCGGCTATTGATAAATATCAAGTTGCGGATGGCGTTAGTTATATGTCAACAGGCGGCGGTGCGTTTTTAGAGTTTGTTGAAGGTAAAGTACTTCCTGCAGTGGCAGCTCTGCAAACCAATGCCTAAACATCTAACAATATTCAAGATTTTGGTAACATTAGACGTACAACTAACCTTTGGTATCTCAGGTAGTCTGTGGAAGTAATGTTTTGACTGTCATTTTGCTGAATTTATTTGGTGAGCAAAAAGTGGTGGTCATTGATTATTAAGCGTTAATTATTTGTTTATATACTGAAAATTATTATTGCATGTCCTATTCGCACTCTATAAAATAGCGCGACCATGTATTTTGACATGCATTCTTTACGAGAGGTTTATTATGTTAAAACGTCATTTATTATTTGCTAGTGTACTTGCTGGTACTTTTGCAATCACTGCATGTAGCCAACAAACAGAAGAAAACACTGAAGCTGCTGTTGAGTCTGCGGGCGACGATGCCGCTGCTAACGCTGATGCTGCTGCTGCTGAAACAGACGCCGCTGCTGCTGAAGCTGAAGCTGCTGCTCAAGACGCTGGTGCTGAAATCGCTGAAGGCGCTGACACTGCTGGTGCTGCTGCAACAGACGCTCTAGCAAACACTGGTGATGCTATTGCTGAAGGCACTAACACTGCAGTTGAAGGCACTGCTTCAGCCGTTGCTGAAGGCGCTACTGCTGTTGCTGATGGCGCAAATGATGTTGCAGTTGATGCAGAGCAACAGTACTAAGCTGTACAATGACTAAGCACTATAATGGCTGACCTATTGGGACGCTATCGATCGATAGAGTATCTTTAGGAGTAGTCATTGTTATTGCTTTATAAGCCTCAAAATACTAAAAAAGCCTTGGTGATTGCCGAGGCTTTTTGCGTTATATGGTTTGGTAAAACCAATTAGATAGTCTGTTCGATAAAGACTAATATATAGACTGAATTTGAGCGATAAGACTGTCTAGACTGACAAATAGTCAGGCAACTGCTACGAAGAGCACATAATATTTGCTATAATTGGCGCATAATAATCACAACCAAATCAATTCAGCCATCACGAACCTATATACCATCAGTATGGCTGGGTAGATGTTGACGTGATTATTATCATGTATGCCTTTTAAGTATTTTTTAAATACCATTCAAAATCCAATCAGAGAGCGTTTTATGGCCTTAATATCATTACGTCAACTTCTAGATCATGCCGCTGAACACAGCTACGGTGTTCCTGCTTATAACGTCAATAACTTAGAGCAAATGCGTGCAATCATGATGGCGGCGGATGCTTGTGACTCACCTGTTATCGTTCAAGCCAGTGCAGGAGCGCGTAGTTATGCAGGGTCAGCATTTTTGCGTCATTTGATTATTGCTGCTATCGAAGAATGGCCACATATCCCAGTGGTGATGCATCAAGATCATGGTATGTCAGCCGCTATTTGCCAACGCTCAATCCAGCTCGGTTTTTCATCAGTGATGATGGATGGCTCACTTGGTGAAGATGGCAAAACACCAATGGATTATGATTACAATGCAAATGTCACTCGCGAAGTGGTCAAGATGGCTCATGCGTGCGGCGTGTCTGTCGAAGGTGAGATTGGCTGTTTGGGTAGTCTTGAGACAGGCATGGCAGGCGAAGAAGATGGCTCTGGCGCTGAAGGCGTACTAGACCACGAGCAACTATTGACCAGCGCTGATGAAGCTGAGCAGTTTGTAAAAGACACCAATGTCGATGCACTTGCGATTGCGATTGGTACCAGTCATGGTGCTTATAAGTTTACGCGTCCACCGACAGGCGATATTTTGTCTATTGAGCGTGTAAAAGAGATCCATGCACGCATTCCTAACACCCATTTGGTGATGCATGGTTCGTCATCAGTACCGCAAGAGTGGCTAAAAGTCATTAATGAAAATGGCGGCAATATCGGCGAGACCTATGGTGTGCCAGTTGAGCAGATTGTAGAAGCAATCAAGCACGGTGTTCGTAAAGTCAATATCGATACAGATTTACGTCTAGCATCGACAGGCGCTATTCGTAAGTTTCTTGCAGAAAATCCGAGCGAATTTGACCCACGTAAATACTTTAAAGCATCTATGGTCGCGATGTCAGATATTTGTACCAATCGTTTTGAAGCATTCGGTTCGGCAGGTCAGGCGCACAAAATTCGCCCAATTAGCCTAGAAGGCATGGTGAACTTTTACTAGCTCGCCGCTAATTTAAGCGATATTGATAGTGAAGCTATGCTGATATGGTTCAGTTATATGTCGTGTAATGGTAGCGAGTGTCATTTTTATAATAATCCCTATAAGAGGTAGCAAGCGATGATTGGATTGATTACTGGGCAGGTGCAGTACTTGATGGCACCGACGGCCTGTATCATGACCACCTCTGGCGTAGGGTATGATATCGAGCTACCATTGCCGTCATTTTGCCAACTACAGCTGAACGAGCAGGCAAGTATCTGGACGCACTTTCATGTACGTGAAGATGCACAATTGCTCTATGGCTTTATCGATCGTAAAGAGCGCGATGTCTTTCGCCAATTGATCAAGATCAATGGTGTTGGGGCAAAAATGGCATTGGCCATGTTGTCTGCAATGTCAGCGGCTGAGCTGAAAATGCACGTCGAGCAAGACTCAGAAGCGGCATTGACGCGAATACCAGGTATCGGCAAAAAAACAGCGCAGCGTTTGCTGATTGAGCTAAAAGATAAGCTAAAAAACATCGAGGTTGATAATAGCTCGCTTGAGCTGATGCCTCAGATGGTAACGGTTTCTCATGAAGGCAGTATCATTGCTGAAGTAGAGGGCGCGCTTATCAGTCTGGGCTACAAAGAAAAAGAAGCGCAGCTAGCGATTAAAGCGGCCAAGAGTAAAGGCGATACTTTCGCTGATACTCAAGGCTTATTAAAAGCCACGTTACAGCAGTTATCAACGTTTAAGTAGTTTTGGCTACTGTTGCTATCAACGATTGCATTAATACATATCGAATAAATAAGCGACATTAAGTGTCGCTTATTTTCGTTTTAGCACCTGCTTGATGAGGTTTTGCATGACTTATGCGCAGCGTTTGGTTATGCTATTTGTTACCTAAACTTTTAATATAATGATAAATTCTATGATGCAAGATCGCTTAATTAACCCGCTAGAAGGCGCAAGTGATGCGCCTGATGCCAATATTCGTCCAGCATTGTTGGCTGAATATATTGGTCAGCCGGTCGTACGTGAGCAGATGGAGGTGTTTATTGGGGCTGCTAGAGGCCGAAATGAACCGCTGGATCACACGCTGATATTTGGTCCACCAGGACTGGGGAAAACCACACTGGCGAATATCATCGCTCGTGAAATGGGCGGCAATCTGCGCTCGACTTCCGGGCCTGTGCTTGAGCGTCCAGGTGATCTGGCAGCCATGCTGACGAACTTAGAAGAGGGCGATGTACTTTTTATCGATGAAATTCATCGTTTGAGCTCAGTTATTGAAGAGATTCTTTATCCAGCGATGGAGGATTTCCAATTGGATATCATGATTGGTGAAGGTCCTTCTGCGCGTTCGATCAAGCTTGATTTGCCGCCATTTACTTTGGTGGCAGCAACGACCAGAGCAGGGCTGTTGACCTCACCCTTACGTGATAGATTCGGTATCGTGCAGCGCCTCGAGTTTTATAATATTGCTGATCTAACAACGATTGTCAGTCGGGCAGCACGCTTGATGCGCGTGCCCATGAGTGAAGATGGTGCGATTGAGATTGCCCGCCGTGCACGTGGTACACCAAGGATTGCCAACCGCTTGTTACGCCGTGTGCGTGACTATGCTGAAGTCAGAGGCGACGGCAGCATCAATGGTGCGATTGCGGGTAGTGCGCTAGATATGTTGGCAGTCGATAGACGAGGGCTTGATCACTTAGACAGACGTTATATCGAAATATTACAAGAGCGCTTTGATGGTGGTCCTGCTGGCGTTGAGGCTGTAGCCGCAGCTATGGCCGAAGATCGAGGCACGCTCGAAGATGTGATCGAGCCGTATCTGATTCAGCAAGGCTATGTACTGCGTACTGCTCGCGGTCGCGTACTGACACAGATGGCGATTGATCAGATGTTATAGTGTTCAGTATAAAAAAAGCCCCTGCTTTTGATTAAAAGCAGGGGCTTCTTTTTGACTCTATAGCTTTAATTTTATTTTCGGACACTGGTTGCTATCGTATGATAAGGAAGCCGTTAAAGCTTCAATTGTGAACGACAATGGAAATGTGCTCAAGCATGTTGATAAGCCTTTAATACAGGCGACTGCTAGGCGTTTAAGCTAACACCTTTAAGCCAAAATTCGCCAAACCACTACCAAGATAGCCAATATATACAAGATAGGTGATAGCCAACCGACGACTTGCGTCGCGATAGCGATGAAGATGGCAAATCCTGCTAATGCTAGCCAATCGCGACGACGGTCATTTAGCATATCGGCGCGTATTTGCTGTATTTCGCGAAGTTGACTGTCCTGACGTGACCCTTGTGAAGCAAGGCTTTGTAGCCCTTGGTCCAGTAGCTTGGGGATATCAGTGGTAGACAATAGCATTTCAGGCAATTGCTGGCGTAGCTGCTGCAGGTTACGCATAGGATCAAGCTGCTCTTTGATCCAGCTACTCAAAATCGGTTTGGCCAGTGACCAGATATCCAGATCAGGATATAAATCGCGGCCGAGTCCTTCAACATGGACCAAAGTTTTGAGCAAAAGCATTAGCTGCGGCGGGATACTCATATGATGCCTACGAGCAATGTCCAAAATTTGCATGAGCACGCCTGCAAAATCAATGTCATTAATTGATTTTTGTAGCATAGGGCCAACGGTGCGTTTCATATCACGCATCAGAGCATGCTTATCGGCATTGGGTGGTATCCAGCCTGCACGGCTCACGATATCGACCACTGCAGTAAAGTTATTATTCATTACTGCCAGCAGCATCCGCGCCACGATGAGCTGATCGTCTTTTGATAGTGTGCCCATGATGGCACAATCAAGTCCGATATAGCGTGGTTCATGACCCAAATCAACCGCTGCCATACCTGCATGCAATGTTTGCACAGGTGGTGTCTCTACGAACACGTTACCCGGATGCATGTCAGCATGAAAGAAATTATCACGAAAGACTTGGGTAAAAAATATCGTTAAGCCTTTTTTTGCGAGTGCTGCACGGTCATAACCTAACTGATCGAACATCTCAACTTGCGAGATAGGCACACCTTGGATACGCTCCATCACCATCACATTTTTGGCCGCATCATAGACTTCAGGCACATACATCAATGCCGAACCTAAGAAATTATTGCGCATCTGCGTCGTGTTGTCAGCTTCGAGCGTCAAATCTAGCTCATTAAGCATGACTTGGCGATAGTCTTCGATAATATCGATAATATGCACAGCACGCGCCGCTTCAATACGCGCGGATGCCCAGCTTGCCAATTCTCGTAGCAGCTCAAAATCAGAAACAATCACAGTACGGATATCAGGACGAACCACTTTTACGACCACTTCACGTCCATCATGCAAGGCTGCGGTATGTACCTGTGCAATAGACGCGGCTGCTAGCGGCTTGATATCGAATCGAGCGAACAATGTGTCGATAGACTGACCGAGACCATGTTTAGGGTGCTGGATTTGAGCAACAGCGATATCAGCGTCAAAAGGCTTAACTTTGTCTTGTAATTGAACCAACTGAGCGATAATATCAGGCGGTACCAAGTCGCGACGTGTTGAGAGGAGTTGGCCTAATTTTAGAAACAGCGTGCCCATATCCTCAAGTGCGTACTTGATGGCATTTGGTTGGTGCTTCTTACTCCATGCTGCAGGATGCGACCGAATCAAGCGCGCTAAAGGTTGTAGCTGCGGTGCTTCTTCGACAGAAAAATGGGTATCAATACGATACGTCGCGGCAATACGCCAAAGTTCAAGTAGACGGGCACGGTGGGATAGTAGCATGAGGTTAGGTACTCTGGACAAAAACGAAAATAGGGTAGACGCTGTTTTTAACGATAGACAACACTATCAGTAATAGCGTTTGCCTACGATTAATCAAATACGCTACTAATAAAGCAGATTACTGATGAAACGCGTTGTTGAGAAAACGTGCTTGCTCTTCTTTGATAGCAGCAAGCTTGGCTTCTTCACGTTCGACATCAGCACGCAATTTTAGGAGTTGCTGTTTGAGGTCATTTACTTCAGCGACTTCAGTAGGATCAGGTGTGCTGTTACCTGCCACATCATTGGCCCAGTCACTGACATCATCAAAAGCGCGCTTAGCACTATGACGCCAACTGCCTTTGAGATGAGAGATGAGTAGGTGCAACTGGCTGGCCATTGGTTTGCCAATAAAAGGCTCAAGTTGACCTGCCACATCAGGGTCAAAGCCTGCCACCAGCTGTTTTAGCTGCATCAGTACTTTGTAATCACCCTCGATAGGCAAATTACCCTCCGCGCCGCGCATCAGGTTGAGCAGTTGAGCGGGATTGTCTACGGTGATGGTACAGTCCGGACGGCTATGACCCAAACGGGCGCGCTCCATACTGGCTTTTTGGCGTTCATTCATCTGGCCACTTGGCTCAAACACGCTCTCCGTTGTAACGGGTTCAAAGCGTAAACGCTCGTGAGTGAATAGTACATCTAAATGAATATCAGGCAATCCCATATTGAGACGCAACACTTTACCTGCCAGCGGTGCGAGGCCCACTTTGGTAATCTCATCACTAGCAATGGCAATGTTAATCAGCTTTTCGGCACTAGCCAATAGTAAGACAGTCAGCATAAAGCTCTCGCATCGTAAAATGAGCGCCTCTGCATTAGCAGCATCAGCGCATGGGTTATGAGGTATTAAGGTTAGGTCTAATATGGCCTTGCTAATGATGCATTATGCTTTAAAGCCACGATGTACAGCGACGATGCCAGCAGTTAAATTATGATAATCACAGTTCTCAAAACCTGCTTGTTGCATCATTTGTTTGAGCGTCTGTTGATCAGGATGCATACGAATTGACTCTGCCAAGTATTGATAACTTTCAGAATCATTGGCAATCAGTTTACCCATCACTGGCAATGCGGTAAACGAATACAAGTCATAGGCTTTAGATAGTGGCTCAAATATTGGCTTTGAGAATTCTAAAATCAATAGACGACCACCTGGCTTTAGGACGCGGTACATGGATTTGAGCGCCGCATCTTTGTCCGTGACATTACGCAGACCAAAGCTAATGGTGACCAAATCAAAGCTGTTATCATCAAATGGTGCCAATGTTTCAGCATTCGCCAACACAAAATCGACGTTGTTGCAGCCTGCATTGATCAGGCGCTCACGGCCCACTTCTAGCATGGCTGCATTGATATCGGATAATACTACATGACCATTTCTACCGACTTCGCGGCTAAACACTTTGGCCAAATCACCTGTACCACCAGCGATATCGAGTACATGCTGTCCAGCACGCACGCCTGACAGGCTAATGGCATAGCGTTTCCACAGACGATGAATACCAAATGACATCAAGTCGTTCATGATGTCGTATTTCTTAGCAACAGAGGTAAAGACATCGGCCACGCGGGCTTGTTTTTCGGCTTTATTAACTGTTTTATAGCCAAAATGCGTTTCTTCGGCACCGTCAGTTTCTAGCGTATGCGGATTATTGATGTCATCACGCTGGTTAAATAGCGCTTGTTTGATGCTTTGCGCAGCACTATTAGTAGAAGTATTGTTTTCACTGCTGTTTGGCATAGTGGTCTGTTGGCCTTGCGGCGTTCCGGTTGGTAGGTCTTGAACTTTGGTAAAGTCGTTGTTGCTAGTAGATTGACTATCATCTGTATGAGATGCCGCTGTCTGGGCACGTAATATTTGCGCACTGATTTGCTGATTGTGGGCGATACTGTCTTTGACTAACTTGTCTTGCAGATGGCCATTGGTCATCACTGAATGTTCAGAGTTAGCAGTGTTGTTACTTGAAGTGTCGGTCATTGCATAGTCCTAGAATTTGTTTTTTATGATTGTCTGTATCAGGTGGTGTGCAAGCTGTTTTATCAGCCGAGCAAACCATAGTATAAGGTATTGACCCTATGATACATCAAACACTACTGGCTTACTGCCATTATCCGTATCATGAACTTGGTCAATAATCATCAGCTCACGCTCACAAAACGGTTCGATGAAATCGCTGACACTTTTGAGCGGCTTCATGGCCTTAAAGCCTGCATCCATAAAATCATAAAGTGGCTGATAGCCATGACGGTAGGCCGTGCTCTTCGCTAATGCAAAGGCTTTTTTGAGCATAAACGAATTTAAGTGTTTGTCCGTGCGATAACAGACATCCTTTAGATTGGCAATTTGTACTCGGCGCTCTTTTTCTTCATTGACCGCACGGTAGGCAGCTAGCATGTTGTCTTCATCTACTGGCAAGTTTTGGTCAAGTAGCCACTGCGCCAAATGCAGATCCAACTCAATCGCATAAATCGCTGCTTGTATACCCATGCTTCCCGCCTCTAACGCAGACTCTTTGGCAAGACGTTCTAGCTTTTTGGCTTTTGGGAGAATACGTGCCAATTGCTCGGCCAACAGTTTGAACTCTTCACCACCATATAATTGTGTGAGAAAATATTCTGCCATCAGCTGATTTTTTGGTTGTTCAAATAAGGCACGATGCGTTTTTTTAAGTCGTGCTTGTTGCCATGATTGTACGTCTTTGAGCTTGGTGTTTAGCTCGTCATCTTGATGATGTGGCAAGGCCCAAAAACGAGTCAAATGCTGTTGTAAATCAGCTAAAGCAGTCATGGCAGTAAATCCTATAGAAGTAGATAATTTTTTGAATTGAAGATTAATTGGCTAAAGTCACTTGATGTACTGGACAGTGTAATAGATTTTTGATTATCTATCCTAATAAGTGTGCAAAATGGTGTTCACCATAAAAGAAAATAAATAAGAATACAAATGCCAAACTGTTACATAGCACTATTATTTACTCGATTGGCTCAGTGCTATGATTAAACGATAGCCAAACAGCTCCATAACCGCTGTTAACTCAACAACAATTACTATGGTGAGTGCAATTATGTCTCAAAAAAATGATACTACTGAACCAAAGGTACCACAAGGGGTGAGTGCACAATTTAGTGAGCAAGTCGTTGAGCGGCGTTTAGTGCCCAATCCGCTCAGTCAGTTTTCGATGGATGAGAACGCCCTAAGACTGGCACTGGTCACCGCACAGTATGCCCTTCGAGCCACTCGCCAACAAACCCCAACAGCCACGCCAAAGACATTAAACAAGCCAACAGGGCTGCTCGTGCTCGTCAATGGTATGGAGCAGGCGGGTAAGGGTATGGCGGTTAAGCAGCTGAGGGAATGGGTCGATCCGAGACTGCTTAAAGTTGAGGCAACCATTGGCCATTCAACGCTAAGTTATCAGCCTATTTGGCAAACCCATACCAGCGAGTTGCCGCGTCACGGTGAGGTAATGGTGTACTTTGGCAATTGGTATGCAGACTTGCTATACAACGTCATGCGACTAGCAACGTCGGATAATAAAAAAGCCAAGAATCAGCCAAAAAATAACAAACAGGTTGATGCGTCCGCATTGCCTAGTGTCAAATGGCAGGACTATCTGCATCAGCAATTAAATGAGCTAAAAGCGTTTGAGAAAGACCTTGCAGCCAATCAAACAAAACTACTAAAATGCTGGTTCCATGTCGATATAGAGATGTTGTGCCGCCGTCTAAAAGACACTGAAGCAGACCCACAGTTTTTGTATCAAATTGACTGGAACAACAAGCAAGTGATTGAAACCTTTAACGAAGTGGCTGCAACACTACTACAGACGCAGGATGATTGGGTTATCATTGATGGCGACGATAAGTCAACGGCAGCGGATAACTTTTGTCACGAGGTTTTATATGCAATGCAAACAGCATTGGCAAGCAGTGAAATAGCAGCTCATGACACTACAAAAAATCATGCTAAGTCTAAAAACAAGATTAAGAATAAGATCAAGCGTAAGGATAAGTTCAAAGCTGAAAAGTCTGAATCACAATCACAAAAAGACGTGTTTGAGCCTGTACCGATACCTAAGCAACTAACCTCTATTGATGACGCTAAAATAAGTAAGTCCGACTATCGCAAAGCGCTAGCAGAGAAACAAGCGCACCTCGCTGAGCTGTTACGTGCACGTGACGGCCATCATGTGGTCTTTGCTTTTGAGGGCATGGATGCCGCTGGCAAAGGTGGTGCAATCAAAAGGTTGGTAGCGCCGCTCGATCCACGCGAGTATCAGATTTACAATATTGGTGCCCCCATGTTATATGAGACGCAGCATCCTTATCTATGGCGCTTTTGGACAAAGTTGCCTGATGAGCAAACGAATCATATCAGCCGTATCGCTATTTTTGATCGTACGTGGTATGGGCGAGTGCTGGTTGAGCGTGTTGAAGGGTTTGCAACTGATGATGAATGGCAACGCGCTTATGCTGAGATCAATCGTTTTGAAGCAGACTTGGCTGATGCAGGGACAGTCGTCATAAAATACTGGCTGGCTATTGATAAAAAAGAACAACTCAAACGCTTCAAATCTCGGCAAGCAACACCGCACAAACAATTTAAACTGACGGATGATGATTGGCGTAACCGTGACAAATGGTCGGACTATGTGCAATCTGCCGCTGACATGCTCGCACGTACAGACACAAAGACAGCACCATGGTGTATAATCGCGACCAACGAAAAATATCAAGCACGTTTGGATGTTTTGGATCATGCTATTGAGCAGCTAGCGTTGTTGTCTAAAACGATTTGATCTGCTTCATCAAACGGACAGGATAAGCAACATAAACGCGCGGTTACAAATTTTGTAATATCATCATGCATTGTGCGCTTATATTTAATATAATAGGCGCATCCATCGTGGTCTTTATGACGCAACCGATTATCTTAACAGGTAGCGGTTGTATTGTTTGATGCAGAAGTATATAAAAATATTGCTGCGTAGACCAATAGAGTAATATTAGCAACCTGAAATAATCGTAACACCATAAAGTCGTGAAGCCGCAAGATGCTGTAATCAGATGATTTGGCAATATGACTTGCGGCTTTGTGATATGTGAAATGACGTATTTTAGTAAAGAGTATATATCGACAGCTTAAATCAAACGTCAAATAGTGACGCTTGACTGTGGATACGATAGCAAACAAACATTAAAAGCTCCATTGTTTAAGAAGCATGTTGCGCATTTATATAGTGTTATTTCAATGTAAGATGTCAACATCTACATTGATAACTGCGCAATGTCATCAATCGCCTATAATTTCAATCAGCTTACGCAGGACGTATCAACGTATGGGTATTAGCAGCAGTTCTACAGAGCCAACCAAATCAGTCGGCTCTATGAGAATAAATCTATTTTTTGCCATTTTATTGATTGCTATGACCAGCTACTTTTTGTGGTGGGGTCTAGATTACACCATGCGTCAGCAAACGACGCTGTTTATTGTAGCGACCGCTTTTGGTGTCTTTATGGCATTCAATATCGGTGGGAACGATGTCGCCAACTCCTTTGGTACGTCAGTGGGTGCAGGAACGTTGACTATTCCGCAAGCCTTGGGTATCGCCGCGATATTTGAAGTGTCAGGTGCTGTGCTGGCAGGTGGTGAAGTAACTGACACTATCAGAAGCGGCATTGTCGATCTAGATGGCCTTTCAGTCGAGCCCAACCAGTTTATTTATGTCATGCTCTCAGCACTCATTGCTGCTGCATTTTGGCTGTTATTTGCCACCAAAAAAGGTCTGCCAGTTTCGACCACACACGCGATTATCGGTGGCGTGGTTGGTAGCTCCATTGTATTAGGCATCACCTTAGGTGGTACTGAAATGGCGTTATCAACTGTGAATTGGGGTAAAATTGGCACTATCGCCATCTCTTGGGTTCTATCACCGCTACTAGGCGGCGTCTTGTCCTATTTGCTATATGGACAGATCAAGAAAAATATCATTGAGTATAATGATAAAACAGAGGCGCACATTGCCACGCTAAAAGACAATAAAAAGACGCTAAAACACTCGCATAAAGAGTATTTAGACGCTCTAACTGAGTCTGAGCAGTTGTCTTATACATCAGCGATGTTACGTGACCAAGAAATCTACAAAGATGATGATTGTGTTGTTGAAGATTTAGAGACTGACTATTACAAAGAGCTGTATGAGATTGAGAACGAACGCAGCAATCTCGATACTCTAAAAGCACTGAAGCAATGGGTGCCTATGATTGCGGCTATGGGCGGTGCAGTCATGGCCTCTCTGGTTGTCTTTAAAGGTCTGAAAAACGTCAATAATGGTATGACGACGCTGCAAGGCTTCTTAATCATGGGGATGATTGCAGCGCTAGTATGGCTGGCAACCTATATTTATACTAAGAGCATCCGTGGTAAGCATAAAGAAGACTTGACCAAAGCCACGTTTATTATGTTTAGTTGGATGCAGGTCTTTACGGCCTCAGCATTTGCTTTTAGTCATGGCTCGAACGATATTGCCAATGCGGTTGGTCCTTTTGCCGCAATTATGGATGTTATCCGTACCAATAGCATCTCGACCGAAGCAGCAGTACCACCTGCGGTCATGTTGACCTTTGGCGTCGCATTGATTGTGGGTCTTTGGTTCATCGGTAAAGAAGTGATTCAGACGGTTGGTACCAATCTGGCGAAGATGCATCCAGCTTCTGGATTCTCGGCTGAGCTGGCTGCTGCGGCTGTCGTGATGGGTGCGTCAACGATGGGTCTGCCTGTATCGAGCACGCATACTTTGGTCGGTGCAGTACTGGGCATTGGTATCGTCAATAGAGATACTAACTGGAAGCTTATGAAGCCTATTGGTCTAGCATGGGTTATTACCCTTCCTGCGGCAGCCTCAATGTCTGCAATTAGCTATCTGATATTGGTAAATATTTTTTAAGCTATAGAGTCCATTAATAAAGCTTATCTTAGCATCATAAAAAACGCTTATCAGCATCATGCGGATAAGCGTTTTTTTAATGACGTATGACGATTTATTCGGTACCAAACTGCTTACGTTTTTTCGCAAAAAAGCGATCCAATCTATCCATCGCATTTTCTAAGTCAAGCAAATTGGGCAAAAATACCAAACGAAAATGATCGGGTTTGTCCCAGTTAAACCCTGTACCTTGTACCATCAACACGTTTTCATCAATCAGTAAATCCATCATAAAGTCCATATCATCGGTGATAGGATAAACTGCTGGATCCATCTTTGGGAAGCAATAAAACGCGCCTTGAGGCATGGTACAAGATATACCTTTGATAGCATTAAGGCGTGAGACTGCCATTTCTCGCTGCTTATATAGACGACCTGTTTCGGAGGTTAAGTCTTGCATACTCTGATGCCCACCCATCGCTGTTTGGATAGCATACTGTCCTTGCACGTTAGAGCAAAGACGCATAGAGGCGAGCATATCCAAGCCTTCAATAAAGTCAGCGGCATGCTGTTTGCGACCCGATACCATCATCCAACCTGAGCGAAACCCTGCGATACGGTGTGACTTTGACAAGCCATTGTAAGAGAGTACCAGCACCTCATCAGTCAAGGTACTCATCGGTGTATGTACATTATCATCATAGAGAATACGATCGTAAATTTCATCAGCCATAATGATTAAGTCGTGCTCTTTCGCGACTTCAATGATTTGGTTTAGTAATTCATCACTATAAAGCGAGCCTGTCGGGTTATTGGGATTGATAACCACGATGCCTTTTGTTTTGCTCGTAATTTTAGATTTGATGTCTTCGATATCAGGGTGCCAGTTGTCTTCTTCATTGCAGCGATAATGCACAGCAGTACCGCCCGCGAGGTTGGCCGCAGCTGTCCAAAGCGGATAGTCTGGCATCGGAATCAGCACTTCATCGCCATCATTCATCAGTGCCTGCATGGTCATGACAATCAGCTCAGAGACACCATTTCCCAAATATACGTCACGCACATCAACAGCCGACAGCAACCCCTTTGATTGGTAATACTGCAAAATGGCTTTGCGCGCTGAAAAAATCCCCTGCGAGTCCGAATACCCAGTCGCTTCAGATAGGTTCATAGCCACATCACGCAAGATCTCATGCGGGGCTTCTAAACCAAAAGGCGCTGGATTGCCTACGTTCAACTTCAATATGCGTTTGCCCTCTGCTTCCATCTTATTGGCAGTCTGCAATAGGGGGCCACGAATGTCATAGCAGACGTTTTGCAACTTGTCAGATTTTTTTATGGTCTTCATAGTGTCACTACTTATCGGATTATGTTGGGTATTGTTGAGGCTTATTGATGGTATTTTGGACTGACTTTCTGATTGTTCGGCTACGGTTGTGAATGTAGCACCTTGATGCTCTTTATCTTGAGATAAAAAGTTATGCTTAGATAATGTGTCATCAGAGTTTTCATTCTGTAGCTCACCCCGCAGCAAATAGCCTTCGCTACAGCCCAAAATACGAGCAAGCGTTGGTAATTTAGATGAGACAATACCATTGGTACCACGCTCCCAGTTCGAGATTGCACCGCGGCTGACCTTTGCACCTGCTGCGGTCATTGCTTGTGCTAACTGCTCAGCAGTCAGTCCTTTTTTACGGCGTAACTGTACCAGCCGTTCTGCTTGAGTGCTGCTGTCATCAGCCATGATTGTTCAAGCCTTTGTTAAAAATTGGATTTGTGAAAGAGATAATACAAACTAATACTGTTTTTACTAAATGGTAATGCAAGATATTATTGCATTATTAGTATGATTACAAGTGGGTATAAAATTATTTATACTTATAAAAGCAAGAATAACTTGCAATTGTTGTTAGTTTTACCCAATGCTTTTTCTATATTTGGTTTTCGTGATGATAATTGTTATCTAAATACATGTTTACCTACCAAAATTACATCTTTACTCATTCTAGTTTTGGAATAATTTGATATATTTTAGTGAGATAAAATTCTGGTGGTGTATCAAAAAGTATGCTGAGGAATTGAAGGAGGGGTGATAGCCGAAGCAAGATGATATATTTGAGGTTAT
>NZ_JADGIN010000007.1:0-125702 GCF_016106655.1 Psychrobacter sp. NG27 | reverse complement strand
TCGCTTCGCTATTCGTGAAGGCGGCCGTACTGTAGGCGCTGGTGTTGTTGCTAACGTACTAAACTAATCTATCAGTCATCAGTAATGAGCTGTTAAGTTAGTCATAAAAAGGCCACCCTGTTTTGGGTGGCTTTTTTGTGGGTGTAGAATATTGAGCAAACTTTCTATAAGCTTCAGTTATGTCATTTAGGCAAGTCTAAGCAATAGGAAATAAGGGACCGTTATGTTTTTGATAGAGGCGCTACCGACTGGTGTAGTCATGCGTAAGCAGGTGATTCATGCCGTATCAGAGATCGAAGCTAAGATTCAGTCGCAAGATGCTTGGAATGATCAGGCTCTATCTGAATTACTCATGCAAGACAGTATAGACTTGATGGTTGTTATGAGTACCGACATTGATGAAGTAGTTGGCTACTGTTTATATCAAGTGGTTTTTGAGCAAGCAGAAATCTTACGTATTGGTACGCACCCTGACTATCAGCGACAAGGCATCGCTTCACAGGTTTTTCGCCAGCTGCATAAATGGCTGGCAGAGAGTCAAGTAGAGAGTCTTCTATTAGAAGTGCGTGCAGACAACGCTGTGGCAATCGCGTTGTATGAGCAGCAGGGTTTTACCATTATTCATAAACGCAAAAGCTATTACCAACAGCCGCATCAGCCAGCAATCGACGCGCTTATTATGCAGCGTGTATATATTGAGGACTGACGGACTGACGGACTGAGCTGAGATGTTTGATGAGGTACTTGACGTTCTAGAATATGATTGAGTACGTAAGATAAAGGTGATAGCAGAGAAAAAGTATATCAATTAACATTAAATGTATAGTCGATACTGTCAGGTATCTTCTTTTTGCATACTTCAATGTCCAACCGATAGGCTTTATCCGCTTTCATATGTCCTAGGATATCTATGCGCTCGCTCAGCAGTTCTATCATGACGCTGATATTGGCTTGCTGCTTTTTGACTTGTGTCAGTTTTTGCTTGGTTAGCATCAGCTGCAGATCGACATCCAGTTGCCCATCGTAATAGTCGTTCAGGCTGTCTTTGATTTCTGTGAGCGTAAAACCGATGGCTTGTGCGCTTTTAATCAGATCAATCCGTTCGATACACTCTGAATCAAACTCAGTATACAGACGCGATCCTGCTTGGCGCTTTCGTGATTTTAGCAGCCCTAGCTGATCATAGTGGCGAACGGTGTCTTTGGTCGTATTGGCGCTTTTTGCCAGTTCCCCGATCAATAAAAACAATGTGTCAGTAGCCATAATCGCCTCGTAACGCTTTAGCCATTATAAATTCTCTTGCCAAGGTTGTGCCGTACCGAGATGCGACACTGACAAGGGTTTATGAGAGTTGCTGTGCCATTTGCTCCAGTGACCCGCTATCTGCGTGTCTAGTTGAGTCAAAAAATCAGCACGCGGTAGAGTGGTGGCACCCAAGCTCATCAGATGATCGTTTGGCAATTGGCAGTCAACGAGTGCCACGTGCGTTTGTTCACACAATCGCATTAAGCCCCAAAAGGCGAGCTTTGAGGCGTTGGACGCACGGTGAAACATCGATTCACCAAAATAGATATTGCCTATTTTTAACCCATATAATCCACCAACAAGTGACCCTGTCTCATCCCAGACCTCGATACTATGGGCAAATCCTTGCGCGTGTAGTTCGGTATAAGCCTCAATCATCTCATCATGAATCCAGGTGTGCTCACCTTCAGGCAGCTCAGCATTGAGACCATCACTACGGGGCAGACTACAAGCATGTATAACCTCATCAAATGCTTGGTTGAGGGTCAGCTGCCAACGCGTGCGACTCGCTTGTTTGCGCAATGACTTACTAGGTTGGTAAGCAGTTGGTACAATCACGCAGCGCGGTTCAGGGCACCACCAAGCGATCGGTTCATCTTCATTGAACCAAGGAAATAGCCCTTGAGCGTAGGCTGATATCAGTGTTTCGGGTGCAAGGTCGCCGCCCATTGCAACGATACCAACACCATCAGGATCGACAGAGATAGGACTTGGGAAGTCATAACGCCCAAGACTTTTTAAGGTCTCAGGCGTGATGTTTTTATTATTATATTCAGAGAGCGTGACCATTTAGGCGTCTTGATCAGCGGTCAATGTTGACGCATAGGTATGATCGGCGGCATGGGCTTCACCAATAGAATCCAAGTACTTTTCAGCATCTAGTGCTGCCATACAGCCTGTACCAGCAGAGGTAATAGCCTGACGGTAGATATGATCGGCCACATCCCCTGCGGCAAACACACCTTCGATACTGGTTTGCGTGGCATTACCATGCAGACCACTGTTGACGACCAGATAGCCATCTTTCATGTCTAGCTGATCTTTGAACAGGTCCGTATTGGGCTTATGACCAATCGCCACAAACATGCCAAATACATCTAGTTGCTTGGTGCTGCCATCGATGGTTGATTTGATAACAACACCATTGACGCCCATATCATCACCAACCACTTCTTCGACACTGTGATTCCACTCGATTTTGACATTACCGTTTTTGGCTTTTTCAAACAGTTTGTCTTGTAAGATTTTTTCAGAGCGTAGGCCATCACGGCGATGGACTAAGGTTACTTCAGAAGCAATGTTTGATAGATAGAGAGCTTCTTCGACAGCCGTGTTACCACCACCGATGACAGCGACTTTTTGATTTTTGTAGAAGAAACCATCACAAGTAGCACAAGCTGAAACGCCAAGGCCTCTGAATTTGGTTTCTGATTCTAGCCCTAGATACTGGGCAGATGCACCTGTTGAGATGATTAGGGCATCGCAAGTGTAGCTACCGTTATTACCCGTTAATTGAAAAGGGCGTACATTCAAGTTTACTTCGTTGATATGGTCATAGACCAATTCGGTACCGAAGCGTTCTGCGTGGGCTTTCATGCGTTCCATCAATGCAGGGCCTGTTAAGTCATGAGCATCGCCTGGCCAGTTATCGACTTCGGTGGTGGTGGTGAGCTGTCCGCCTACTTCCATACCAGTGACCATGACAGGCTTTAGGTTGGCGCGTGCTGCATAAACGGCAGCAGAGTATCCAGCAGGGCCTGAGCCTAAAATAATGAGTTTTTCGTGACGTGGAGCAGTGGTGTCAGTTGCCATGAGTTGTTCCTTGCTAAATAGACTGATTAAAAGTATCAGGGATAAAATGAGTGATAAAAAAATCAAAAATTACAACAAATAGGGTTTTGCTGATTGCTATGGGATAATAACATAAGGGCATATCGTACAAAGTGCAAGTTTGCTAAAACAAACATAGGTATCATTAGAATCAAAGCATATATAGTCAAGTCTATATAAATCCGCTACATCGTTATCCTCGCTAAGCATACTAATGTATAACTTGCACTCGGTTTCCTTGTATCGAAATTATATTGAACTGATTATAGTCAATCCGCTAGAAAGGAGCGACAGTGCTGATTTGCCTAAAGCCTCTCATCAGTATTTGCACTTGGCTGCTTTATCGCTTTTATGCTCGTAGCATTCGTGCATGGCATCAAAGATAAAAGCCTTAAGACACACGTACCAAAAACAGTAGGTCGTTTATAGGATCTACGCAAGATTATTAGCCATGCTCTGTTAGCCGTGTTTTGCTATCGGGTTGCTTTTTGCGCAAATTAGCCATTGATTTACTTTCTTACACGCTTTCTTGATAAGAGTGTCGCCACTATACCTATGTATTTGTTATTATAAGAAGTTATGCCAAGTGTGATAGAGCCGAAGCGATACCGGTTATATCAGGGTCTTATAATAGGTACGTCCTCCCGACACTTTGCCAGCACTCTATGTCAGCACTTTATGTCAGCATGATTAAGCTTAGTCATGCGTTGGCGACCATTTAGTATTAATAACAAGGCAGATCTTACGTGATATCAGCACCGCTTATTGAGTATTTAAAAAAGGGAATATTTACCCTTCTTGGGTTAATACTGGCAGTCTACTTATTTGTCATTTTGATGACCTATACCGGTAATGACCCGAGTTGGTCGCATATCAGCAGTGATATGACTACGATCAATAATATGGGTGGCCAGATGGGTGCTTGGTTATCGGATTTGCTATACAGCTTTTTCGGTTTTGGTGCATGGTGGTTTTTTGCGTTTGTGGTCTATGAGTCCATTCTTATTTGGTGGAACAATAAACCGACGTTTTGGCTTATGCGATTGGTCGCCTATGTGTTTTTATTATTAAGTGCCAGTGCGTTATTTGCCCAACTGGTTGCACTGGTTCAGCACGTGACCAACCCTGCATCGACAGGTCTAGAGGGCGTAGCTGGCGGTATCATTGGACTTGAGTTGCAGGAGCGTTTGGCGCAATTATTATCGCAGTGGGGGAGTGTGGTTTTCTTAGCCATATTTGTCGCTATCACTTCGACTTTTGCTTTCAATGTGCATTGGCTTGCGATATATCAAAAAATTACAGCACTGTCATGGCTTGGATCAGGTATCAAAAATAAAGACATGGCGCAAAACTCACATAGCGATGAGTCACGCAGCAACGGTCTAAACGATGACAGCACTCTAGACGACAGCACTCTCAATGACATGACTAGTCAAAAAGCAGAGCATGAGCAGCTGCCACTTGAATTGCAACCGGAAGAGCACGCCAGTAATGCCCAAGCCTTTGGCAGTGGCGGTCGTTTTGGACATGCATTATCAGATTTTTTGACGACGTCAGGATTGGCCGACAGCGTGAAAGCCTCTCTAGCTGTAGCAAAAGAAGCTGCAACCTCTAGCCATCAAAAAGAGCCGCAAGTTTCTACCGCTGCGAACAGTAGTGGCAATAGTAATAATAGCAGCAATGATGACACGAACAATGCTATGTCTGTCTCGACGCCAAGTCCTGCTGCGACACCGAACCGTAAAGTCGAGCCAAGCTTTGCATGGAATGATGTCAATACGGTTGATGACTTGTTGGCTCGTGAGCAAATGGCTCATAGCGCAGACAGTACGGACAGCTTTGCTTCGCCAATACCCAATTATGCCAGTTTCCAAACCAGCGCCCATACAGCGCCTCAAGATACATTAGCTGATACTAGCGTATCCCAGTCAGCTGCTTATGACGAAGAAAGTATCGTTCAGCCATCAGTCAATGAAGCGATCAATACTGAAACGATGAATCAAGACCGTAGTGAAAGGGAAATAGTCGTATCAGACACTGGTAGCAAAAGCGTAGATAAGCTAGCAGAGGCATGGTTGGCTGAGCATGCTGACATATCAGATCCAGTAACTATTCAGGCAGTTGAGACAAAAGCGCCTACTATTCAGGCGGCTACGACTCAGACAGTTGATAGCGTGCAAAAAGAAGTAATTGAGCAACCAGTGGCAAAAATAAGCACGCCGGTATCAAAACCGGTAGTAGAAGTCACTACTGACTACTCACAGGCGCCTGAACATCAACCGTCCGATGATGTAGACGTGCTAGCGGATAATGATGAAGCCTTTATCGCATCTGAAGCTACTGCTGTATCAGCCAAGTCAGAGGTTGCGCCGCCAGTATCAAGCACCTTGGATATGACGCCGACCAATACACCACCTGCCAACCCAACATTACCACCAACAGCTAAATCAGTTGCTGTGGTTGAATCAGCGATTGCAACAGTTGCAGCCCCTAAAGCCCATGTCAGTTTTGATATTCCTGAAGGCGACTCTAGCAACCATATTGCCGATATGATGCCAGATGAGACAAGCACCGATGCTGCTCCTGTTATGCCGCATATCAGCGATGATGCAGCGTTCAGTACCAAGTCACGCTCAATGCAAACAGCGGCCTACCGTAGTAGTCTGACACCGATTCCTGAGATGTCGATTTTAGACAAGCCAGATCCTGACCGCCAACCGAGTTATACCGATGAAAAACTAGTTGAGCTGTCAGAGCTCTTAGAAATCAAATTACAAGAATTCAATGTAAAAGCATCGGTCGTCAATGCGATTCCGGGGCCGGTTGTGACACGCTTTGAAGTCGAGCTGGCTGCAGGGGTTAAGGCAAGTAAGGTCACTGGTATTTCACGTGATTTGGCACGCTCGCTGTCTATGGCGTCTCTACGTGTGGTTGAGGTGATACCGGGCAAGCCTTATATTGGTATCGAAGTACCCAATCCAAAGCGCGAAATGGTGCGCCTGATAGAGCTGTTAAATACTGAAAAATTCAAAGACCCCAAAGCGCAAATCAGCATGGCAATGGGTAAAGACATTGGCGGTAAACCTATTATTACTGACCTTGCACGTGCGCCGCATATGCTGGTGGCTGGTACGACAGGTTCTGGTAAATCAGTATTGGTCAACTCCATGCTGCTATCAATGTTGCTTAAATACACGCCTAATGAGCTGCGTCTAATCTTGATTGACCCCAAGCAGCTTGAGCTTGCCAACTACAATGATATTCCGCATCTGCTAACGCCAGTTGTCACAGATATGACGGAAGCGGCGAGCGCGTTGTCATGGTGTGTGGCTGAGATGGAGCGGCGTTATCAACTGATGAGCTTACTAAAAGTTCGTAAGCTTGATGAATTTAATAAAAAAGTGCGAGCTGCCGAGGCATCCGGTAACCCTATGCTTGACCCGTTGTGGCGACCAAATGATAGCGTGAGTATCAGCCAAGCGCCCAAGCTAAAAACGTTGCCAATGATTGTCATTGTCGCGGATGAGTTTGCCGATATGATTATGCAAGTTGGTAAACAAGCCGAAGAACTTATCACTCGTTTGGCACAAAAATCACGGGCGGCCGGTATTCACTTAATGCTAGCGACTCAGCGCCCATCGGTCGATGTCATCACTGGTTTGATCAAAGCCAACATCCCAGTACGCGCGGCACTGCGTGTTAACTCAAAAGTCGATTCACGTACGATTCTGGATAGTGGCGGTGCAGAAGACATGCTCGGCAATGGTGATATGTTGTTCTTAGGGCCAGGGCAAATTGAGCCTGACCGTGTACATGGTGCGTATGTCAGTGACGAAGAGGTCAACCGTGTCTGTGATGCGTGGCGTGAGCGCGGCGCACCTGACTATATTGACAACATGGCAGGGAATTTTGAATTGTCCAGTCCAGGCGGTAGCAGCAGTAGTGCCAATGCATCTGGCGAAGATGATGACTTATACAACGATGCCGTTGCCTTTATCATGGAGACGCGTAAAGTCTCCGCTTCTAGCATTCAGCGTAAATTCAGTATCGGCTACAACCGAGCAGCTCGTATCGTTGACTCGATGGAAGAAGCGGGCTTGGTCAGCTCAATGGGTAAAAGCGGTAAGCGCGAGTTGCTAATGTAAATCTGTTGTCTTAATTATGATGATATGAAAAGACGAGTCACGAAAGTGGCTCGTTTTTTTTGTGCATTATTTTGGTTAACTTTAATGAATGATTGCTTGAATGCCCAAATGACTAATGAGTTTGTTTATCACTCATAAGTAGCGGTTTTTTATACTACACTAAGAAATATGTATAAAATAAATACCTGCCATTATTAAAAATTTTAGGTCGTTACTCTCCAAGGAAGGTCAGTTATGTTTAAAGAATATACTCAGTATGACGCTTTGGCTTTAGCATCGTTAGTCAATTCAGGTGAGGTCAGCGCAAAAGAGGTGCTCGATGCAGCGATTCACCAAGCAAACACACTCAATCCCAAATTAAATGCCATCATCCATCGCTTTGATGAGCGTGCTTATAATGCCGCGCAAGCAGGTCTACCAAAAGGTGCCTTTAACGGGGTGCCTTACCTACTAAAGGACTTGTCATTTAGCTTTGCTGATGAACCTATCACGATGGGCAGTCGTAGCGTCAATATCATCTCAGAGAACGACAGTGAAATCGTCAGACGAATGAGAGCGACAGGCGTCAACACCTTTGGTAAGACCAACACGCCTGAGTTTGGTTTGATCATCACCACAGAACCAAAAGCACATGGCGCAACGCACAACCCTTTTAAGAAGGGGTACAGCTCTGGTGGCTCATCGGGTGGTAGTGCGGCAGCAGTGGCCAGCGGTATCGTACCGATGGCAGGGGCGGGTGACGGTGGCGGCTCGATACGTTTTCCAGCAGCATGGTGCGGCGCATTTGGTCTCAAGCCGAGTCGTGGACGTAATCCTATGGGGCCAGCCTATGGTGAAGGTTGGGAAGGCGCAGTGGCGGATCATGTTATTACGCGCTCTGTGCGTGATAGTGCCGCGATGCTAGATGCCACTAGCGGTGCGGAGACGGGTGCGCCATTTATCATTGCACCGCCAGAGGGCACGTTTTTGCAAGCGGCGATGCGTGCACCTAGGCGTCTAAAGATTGCCTTGCATCAGCAACCATTGATTGCCAATACCAAAGTGGACCCAGAAGTGCTAGAGGCTCTTGAACAGACGGCCAAGCAGCTAGAGGCGATGGGTCATCAAGTCGTACACGCTGAGCCAAACATTAATATCGAGCAGTTTTGGCATGATTATCTGGTGGTGGTCTGTACGCATACTGCCTTTACCATTGATAATATCGAGCGTGAGTTTGGTGCCCAGCATATTAAAAACCTAGAACCACAAACCTATAATATGGCGCTGCTCGGTCGGTCGTTGTCCGCAGTGGATTTGGCTCATGCCAAGCACGGTTGGCACCATAGCCAATATCAGACGGGTATCTTACTAGAAGAGTACGACATGATATTGTGCCCTACGGTGCCTACACCTGCGGTCAAACATGGCGTACTACCACCCAGCCGTATAGACGAGATGATGATGCGTAGTACTGAGGTGCTCAATAAAGGCTTTAATATGGGCAAGTATGCCTTTAGCTCAGGCATGATTGAAAAACTAAGCGCACCTGTATTAGGCAAGATGGGCTTTACGTTACTGGGTAATGTCACAGGATTGCCTGCGATGTCAGTGCCAGTGGCGATGAGCAAAAAAGGCTTGCCAATTGGTATGCAACTGATCGGTCGTATGAATGATGAGGCAACGTTGTTTAGCGTGGCAGGCGAGATTGAGCGCGCTGGTTTGTTTACTAAGCCTGCCTTCTAATAATAGATTAAGATTCTACTTTTGGCTAAATAATGCTTAGGGTCTGTTTGATATTCAAATGTGATGCTGGCAGTCACTATTTTTTAGACAATATGCAGTGAAATTTTTGATGCCTAGTCATTCTAGGTTAGACAATTTCGCCATATATTGGCAGAAAATAGTACTGCCCTGAAAGGCTGATGCTAAAATCACCCCAAACGTTGTTGCAAGCTTAGCTAAGGTCTCGACATTATCGTCGGCTTGCGCCTAGTTTAGTGCAATTTTAGCGATCAGCAGCCCTAATATTTGAATATCAAACAGCCCCTAATCAAAACGATAAATATCCATGCCTAAGCTGTGGTGTGCCATGCTTTGATGGACAACTGAAACGCGCTGACCTGTCCCTAATGCAAAAAATAGTGGCAGTAAGTGCTCATCGCTCGGGTGGATGTCTTTATAGTCAGGATATTGTTGCCAGTCGAGTGCAGTGGGAATGTCTATCTTTAGCTGCTGGAGCAACCACTGTTTGAAGGCGCTTGCTGTTTGATCGATACTGTCAGCTTGCCAACGCAATGCCTGCAAGTTATGTGTGATATTACCCGAACCAATGACGAGGATTTGCTCATCACGCAGATGCGAAAGCTGCGCCCCTAATTGATAGCAGGCGATACTGTCATAGTGCTGCGGCAATGATATCTGTACGATAGGCACATCCGCATCGGGATATAGGTGTCTGAGCGGCGCCCAAACGCCATGGTCACAGGCACGTACCGGATTGACACTACAGCTAATACCGCGTGCTGTGAGCTGCTGGGCAAGCGACTCAGCCAGTGCGGGCTGACCGATAGCAGGATATTGTAGCTCGTATAGCTCAGGTGAAAACCCTGAAAAATCATGCCACGTTTTTGGCTGCGGATTGCTACTGATTTCAAGTTTGGCTGACTGCCAATGCGCGGACATGATGATGATGGCACGCGGTTTGGGTAAGTTCTGTCCGATACGTGCCAGCGCACTTGTCGTGGCAGACTGTTCAATCGCTAGCGTCGGTGCGCCGTGCGAGATGAATAGTGCAGGCAGTTTGGCAGTATTGGCCGTTATTGTAGGCGTACCTTCAAATGCAGTAGCAGAAGTAATAGGTGCTCGCACTTTACTCTCAGACTCATCCTGTGGATGACGAGTCTGAGAGTTGTGTACTGAACGACTGGGTGTGGCGTGTTTTGGATATCTCATGCTGCATTTATTAGGGCATGCATTGGTTTTTCAATCTATTTGCTAGAGATATCGTGAACGAAAGCATGACTGGGTATCTGATTTAATTACCACGATGATAAGGATGATTATTGTTAATGCTCATCGCGCGGTATAGCTGCTCCATCAGTACGACACGTACCAGTGGATGCGGTAATGTCAGTGCTGATAGTGATAATTTTGCATCGGCTTTTGCCAATACTTCTGGCGATACACCATCCGCACCACCGATGACTAGAGCAATATCATCGCCTTGCTGCATCCCATCAGCCAGTTTATCCGCCAGTCCTTCTGTCGAAATCATTTTTCCTTTGACATCTAATACCCATAATTGCTCACGGCTTGAGGCATTGTGAGCGGCCAATATGGCTTGGCCTTCTTGCTCGCGGTATTGTGCTAGATTAGCATCAGATGGGTTCTTTGCACGTTTTGCAGCCGCAATTTCTACAATCTCTGTGCTCAGCATGGGCTGAATACGTTTATGGTATTCATCAAATCCTGTCTGTACCCAGCTAGGCATCTTATTGCCAACCGTCAAAATTCTTACTTTCATAGTACGTACCATCTTAATAATTAAATAAGTATCAATTTTCTTTCATTAATTGTGATTGGGTTATGATTTGACGCCTACATCAAAGGTCTAATGGTTTCTGGCACAGTGCTATCACTATTCGAGCTATCGTCCTCATTTGATCGTGACTCTGGACTTGGCTTTGGAATGACGCTGAGTTTGGCATCAGATTCAAAGACAATGGCTTCGACATCATCGAAACTATTGATGCCTTCAGTACGCATGGCGCATTCGATTTCTTGACGCGTCAGACGCTCAGCGCGCATCGCATCGGGCAAAAACTGACCCTGATAAAAGACAATACGCGGATCCGATAAAATAACGCTACTGAACTGCGGTGAAATAGACGCGTATTTGGTGACCAAAAACTGCAACATATAAAGTACTAAAATCGATGAAGCCCCTTCGACAAAAGGAATGTCTTTTAGCAAAATAGTACTGGCACCCAATGAGCCAATCATCACGGTGACGACCCAATCAAAGTTATTGAGCTGTGACGTCGAGCGCTTGCCAGAGATTTTTGTAATCAACACGATGAATACGTAAATCATAATGGTCGTTAAGACGATACGTCCAAGTTTGTCTATATTGTCAAAAAATAACATTTCCATGACGTTCTCCTATGATAAAGGGAAATCGATTAACTCCAAGCGCTGCTTGATTGCAGTTATTCTAATAGTTTTCTGTGTTTTCACAGGACAACAGGGTATTGCCGCTGATATCTAATAGTCTACACTCAAACTGCTTTTCGTGCAGGGTTCAACAGTCGATTGATGGTCCATAGGCTGATTCGCGCGCTCACCAAGGTAAACACAAGCATCATGACCAGTGAGGACAGTAGGGGGAGAGGACGTGCCATTCCCATCTCAAACAGGACTTCACGGCTGACAGTATCAAACAACCAAAACCAGATGGCCAAGAAATAAATGATGGTTAATACCCAGACCACTACGACGCCGCCAAACATCAACCGATTAATTTCACTATGATTTAAGGCTCGCTGCTGATGTTTGATAAATTTACGAACGGCAATGTACGCACCAATCACGATAGAGAGTGCCATTACCAATTGTGAGTTCAGCGCAAACTGGGTTTGAATCATCATGAATATGGCGCTGGCAAGCGTATAGCCAATCGCAAAAAAACCGATATATTGCGCCAGTTTTGGCTGCGTCGGTGCTAGCGCTTGAGGTTTATTAAGATTGGTTGTCTTGGGTGACATAAACTGACCTGTATAAAGATAAAAAATAAGGGAAGAAACAGACACTACTGATGTTAGACGTAGGATATTAAACCTCTCAATGTCTGAATCAAAGTATTCAAGATTGAGGCTTAGTGCTTGGCAGTCCAGTCGAGTAGGGAATCTAATACAGGTCTGGCTGTATAAGCATTCAATGCATCTTCTGTGTTGATGATGCCAACGACGACATAATCTTGACCGGACAAGCCTTTGACATAACCTGCCATTGAGGTGACATTGTTTAGGGTGCCCGTTTTTATCCAAGCACGGCCGATGGCTGCTGATTCAGGCAAGCGCTCGCTATGGGTGGTAATGGTGCCACTGACACCAGCAATACCCAACGAGTTGACATACGCATCAAAGCTTGGGCGATCGTAGGCGTAAGCCAGCAGCTCACTCAAATTGGCCGCGGTGATTGTGCAGTCACGGCAGAGTCCAGAACCGTTAGTCAGGTAAGGCGCAGGCGTCTGTAGCGTGGTCTGCCACCACTGGTTGATGGTCTGCAAAGCTGCTGGATAATCGGTCGTGGTAGGCTTACCAAACTGGTATAAACTTGCCAGTTTTTGAGTGGGCTGCTGATAAAGCGCGCGCTCACCACTGTGTGTTTGAACGGTATTGGTTTTATCATCATGCGTTTTATCGTCAGGAGCGACTGAGGGCATGACATGCGATTTGCCATAAGCGCCTATAGATAGCGCCACTTGTTCAGCCATAACGTTGTTTGAGAAATGATTAATGTCATAAATCTGCTGGGTTAGCGTCAGTGATGGGTAGCTGACCAACGGCAGCGGTGACACAGCAATGGCAGACAGACCATGTGCCGCTGTCGGCTGCTCTGTCATATCATAAGGCATCTCGTTTGAGACTACCTGCCCGCTCAGTGTGTTGCCTAAGGTTTTCCACTTGGAGACAACCACGCGCGTGGCAAAATCCTTGGCATCAGGATACGCCACATAAAAGGCATGCTCTCTGCAGCTGTCTGGCAGACTGGTGTTTAGCGACAATTGCTGTGATTGCCACTGCGGCGCTAGGCTATAGCTCGCTGACCCACAAGAGGCTGTACGGGTGGCTATCGTGCTTGGCAGCTGATAGTTTGCAAGCATCGGCTCATAGGTCAAACGTGCTTGGCCGTTGTCCAAAGGGTAGGTTTTGATACCGATGGTGCTAAAGTTGACCAAAAACCCATCAGGGCTGGCATTATAAGGGCGTAAGGGCGCATTATCAAAGGCTGCAGGGTCTTTACTGATGTTTTTAAATACGGCACTGTCGATGATGATGTTGCCATCGATACGACGAACCCCTGCCGCTTGTACTTTGTACAGCAGCTGTTCTAAGCGCTCGTGGGTCATCTTTGGATCGCCACTGCCTTGAATAATCAAATTGCCTTGTAATCGATCACCAATAATAATGCCAGTGTGATAAACACGGGTATACCAAACAAAGTCAGCCCCTAACGTGTCCAAAGCAATAAAGCTGGGGACGAGTTTCATGGTGCTGGCGGGCGTACGAGGGATGTCAGACTGATGATTAAGCAAGGGCGAAAATGATATCTTTATCTTAGCTTTATCGGTGCTGGCATTGCTGCTTTGTTTACTGTCTGTATGAGTAGAGTCTGTATGGACACTATCGTTATGGGATAGTGCTGATTTTTCCGCATCAGCCAATACGGTGGAAACATCCTCTATGCTTTGGTAGGTATAAGGGTCATCCGTATAGGCGTGTATCTTATTTTCATGCTGCTCAATCGTACGTTTTTCAATCGTTATCAGTGTGCTTTGATGACTGAGAGAGCTAGGGTTACTGATAGCATTATGATTATTTTGCGATATTTTTTGTCCATCGCCGTCAGCTTTAGTAGAAGCAGGGTCGTTATTCATCTTGCTGCTATCGATGACCTGAATCGGAGAGGGCAAATGGCTGTCGTTTTTGTTACCTATTGGTGTCACCATGATGCTGATGTCAGCTTCTGTCAAATTTGCACGTGACAATGCCATTTGTATGGCTTCTGGTAAGACCGCTTGTGCATAAAGCGGTGATGACATAGCCGCTACCAATAGAGTCAGGCGAGACAGACGTTTGCCAATCGAATAACACGGTCGTAGATGGTCATGAGGGGTAAGGGTTTGGGTGGAAATAGTAGCGTAGTGGTGGTGTTTAGAAGAGTGTCTCATGAGCATCTTTCATCAGGTAGCAAAAACGGCCTATGGTAACATGAGTGGCTGTTTTCGCGTAGATACTCTATGTTTTATACTAGGGCATGTCATCAATTACCACATTAATATATTTAGTGGTCTTAAAATGGCTAAATTTTGATAAATATCGTCAGAAATTTTGTCAATATGTTCATATTCACGGCAATTTCTTCCTCATTTATCTACAATTTTTCTCATTTTAAGCCTCACAATCTAGTTGATGACACGCCCTAGGTGTTTTATGCTATAAATTTTTGGCCGTTTGGTTTGTGATAGGGGCGTTATGATTAGCGACTAACTATAAGTTAGCAGCGATGTCTTGGCGCATGTGCAAAGTCTCAGCGTACGTGCAAAAAAGCCATTGCGGTCATCATGGCGTCGTTGTAGGCGTCATGAGCACCCATGTCAGGAATGTCATAATGCGCTAAAATACGGCTCAAATGCTGGGCTTGGGCGGAGAGTCCTTGGGTATGCCCACTGATTCGTCGACTGTATAAATGCCGCACATCGATGATTTCGTTTGGCAGAGGTGTGCCCATATAGCCTTTGACCAAAGGATTCAAAAATCCCATGTCTAGTCGTGTACAAAAACCAACGATGGGTCGATTGCCGATAAACGGCAATAACAGTGCCAATATCTCATGGTAGTTTAAACCGTGCTCGACATCGGCAGTACGCAAACCATGAATGACAATAGTGTCGCGATCTGGCATGACAGGTGGGCGACATATCAGATGCATGCCATTCCCTGTGTCGATTATATTGCCATTGATATGTATCGCTGCCACGGACAATAGATGATGCTTTTTTGGGTTCAGCCCCGTCATTTCACAGTCAATCGCTACCCACTGTTCAGCCATAGGCTTGGTGAACATCGCTGCCAACTCTGGACGCTGTAGCTGCGTCTTTTGCCAAGTGTTAGCCAATTGCTGTAGCCAGCTCATATTAGTCGCTCATCCCTCTATATTTACGTTATTTCTAGCTGATAGTGCTGGCGCAGCTGGTTCTTAAAACTTTTGACCACGGCCAGACACTCTTTTAATAAATCACGTTCAAGTGCGCTTAGTGTCGTTGGATTTACTTGCCGTGCCTGTTTATCCTCAGTAGCGAGCGCGACGGTGAGACGCTGTGCCATAAAAAACTCTAACGCTTCTAATAAAGTATCCGCACGCTCTTGGGTCAACGCGCGGGCATGTACCAATGCTTTTAGGCGATCTTTACTACTGGGTACGTCCAGCACATCGTTTTCCAATGCTAAAGTACGTATGCCATGCACCAGTGGGAAGATACCGGCTTTTTTTAGATCGATATCTGGTGACGCAGTTTTGCCACTGAGTAAGGGAACAAACTTTTGCCACCACTGATTGACATCACCAAATTGCAACGCTGCTCGCGCGAACTGGCGCACAAACATAGGGTCTGCCTGTCTGTGCGCCAGTATTAAATGCTGACGTACTTGCGTGAGCAGTGATTCATCGCCGCAGACATATTCGCCATCTAGGATGGCGGATAAATAAATGCCATGCATCGGGTCTGTGTTTCTAAACCACAAGCTGATTTGCGCATTAAACACCTTCAGCGGTTGTCGCCACATAGGATTGGTCATCATAATATTGCCATCACATAGCGGATAGCCTAATGCCGCTAGATGGGTATTAAAGGTATCGGCAAACTGTGCCAAGTCAGGATGGGTATAGCCATCTCGAAGGATCAAAGCATTGTCTTGGTCAGTACGCATGATTTGCTCACCACGTCCTTCTGAGCCCATGACAATCAGGCAGGTATTTGTTATCACCTCATCAGGCACAATAAGCTGCCATAGCTTGGTAAATACCTGTGCATTTAGGGTCTGTACCATGCGGCTGATATTACCGATTTTCACGCCATTCTGATGCTGTGCACGGATATAGCGACCAATCAGATCGACTGCCGTGTCTAGGCTCGGCAAGTCTGTTGCTTGCTCGATTTGAATACTGATGAGCTGTGAGTGATGACCAATGTGTGCCAGCATATCGCTTTGCCCCAGCACCCCAACGACATTACCCTTATCATCAATGACGGGCAGTCTGTGAATCCGGTAGCGAGTCATGGTGAGCAGTGCGTCACCAATCTCATCAGTGGCTTTGGTTGTACGTAGATTAAAATTTGCATAGCGCTGGCATGTGGTAGTGGCAGGATCTTGCTGTTCGCTTATGGCGCGACAGATATCGGTGTCCGTCAGCATGCCTAGCAGGTGCTTAGTTTGGGATGCGGTCTCTTGCTCGACTGTTAAATGCTTCAGTGGTCGCACCAGCACATGTTTTAGACCCGCTTGGGTCATGATACGAGTAGCGTGGTACAAGCTACTATCGGCATTGACGATGTGTACTGGCAACAGCCGAACCTCTATCACTGGTTGCAGCATGATTTGCTGTACTTCTTGCTGATCATTGTAGTGGTTAGGGCTTGATGGTTTATGGTGACGGCGCTGCTGCAAGGCCTTCAAGCGTTCAGGCAGTTTATCCGATAGCATTTGGCGTACCAAATGGTTTTGCGCGCTGATTTTATCGACAGCGATTCCTGAAACCTGAAGCAATAAAGTCTCTTCACTGGCGCAAAATTGATAAGGTTGTATGGGCGCGTTTTCGCTTGCTGGCGTGCTGTGTTTTATGAGTGATTCAGGTAGGCGACGACTATCAAACCAGTCGTTGTTGTTTGGATCATCAGAGTGGTTGCTTCCTAAATAAGAAGCGACGAACTCGCCATCCAATGACTGCTCGATTTGTCCTTTTATCACCACATAGAGATACTGCAATTCATCAGCAGGTAAGTACTCATCTTTAGCAAGATAGCGTATTTGGGTGTGTTTTCGGATACTTTGACGTTCGGCCAGACTCAATACATCAAACGGCGGCTGAGTAAAATCAAGATGGGGCATGGCATCATCCTTGATGGTATATCTGAAGAGATTTTACTATAGCACTATTCAGACAAAAGCCCCTAAATAAGACAACAGTCATTAACGCAAAAAACCTCTAATAACCTTTGCTTGCATAAGGTTGTTAGAGGTTGCTGTATTGATTAGGACTAAGCTTTTATTTGAACGCTAAACGTCTATTTATGCGCCTAGCAATTTTTTAATACGGCTTATGGCTTCTCGGCTTTCATCAACGCTTGCGACCAACGCAATACGCACATAACCTTTGCCTGGGTTTTCGTCATCGACCTCACGTGACAAATAGCGTCCTGCTAGTGCATGGATATTGGCCTGCTCATACAGTGCTTTAACAAAAGTCTCATCATCGCCATCAAACTGCTCAGGAACTTTAATCCAAAAGTAAAACCCAGCATCTGGCATACGCAGATCCAATAACTGACCCAGCTCAGACATCCATAAAGCGAATTTTTCTTTATACAGTGCGCGGTTGAGCGCCACATGTTTTTCATCTTGCCACGCTGCGATAGAGGCGAGCTGATGCGGTATCGGCATCGCACAGCCTTGATACGTACGATACTGTAAATAGGATTGCAAAATCTGAGCATCACCTGCCACAAACCCAGAGCGTAAACCTGGTAAGTTGGAGCGTTTGGATAAAGAGTGGAACACAATACAGTTTTTAAAGTCACGACGACCGAGTGTCGCGCAGGCCTGTAGCAAGCCAATCGGTGCTGTATCAAAATACAGCTCGCTATAGCACTCGTCGCTGGCAATGATAAAACCGTACTGGTCTGATAAGCGAATCAGATACTCCCAGTCATCCATTGTCATAACCGAGCCTGTGGGGTTGTTTGGGCTACAGACAAACAAAAGCTGCGTGCGTGCCCACACCTCTTTTGGGACTGCACGATAATCACCCTTAAACTCATTATCCTGTGTACAAGGAACGAAGTAAGGCGTTGCTTGTGCCAATATCGCCGCCCCTTCATATATTTGATAAAAAGGGTTGGGCATCACTATGAGAGGGTCTTGAGGAGCTAGAGGGTCTTGATGAGAAACGTCAGACAATGTGGCTGATGTATCTGCCTCTTCGATACTCGCAGGACTATGATCGACGACTGCTTGCACCAAGCTAAAAATGGCTTCGCGTGTGCCCATAACTGGTATTACTTGGGAGTTGGCATCGACATGATTGAGAAAAAACCGCTTCTCTAACCAATGTGCAATGGTCTGACGCAGCTCAAACAAGCCGTTGGTCGTCGGATAACGACTTATTTTGTCCAAGTTTTCATGTAGTACGTCCAGCACAAATGCAGGCGGCTCATGTTTTGGTTCACCAATACCCAGTTTTATTTCACTGTAACCATTAGCAGGCTTACTATCGGCCAGTAAAGTAGCCATCTTTGCAAAGGGATATGGGTGTAGATGCTTTAAGTTGTGATTCATAAGTTCGGTAACTATAATAGACAATTAATAATAAAGTTATAAAGAAAATTTACATTAGAGCAGTGTAGCACTTCTCTAATTTTTTGTCTTTTTCTTCTTATATCATGATGAAAACTGTGTCGGGCTTGAACGATTAATTGTACGACAGCCCGCAGCACAACACTTAAAAATTTTCGTGGTTCATAACTAATAACAATATAAAGAGTGACTGCCAGTATTATCGGTAGAGTGTTCTGAGGATAAATTGATATGTCTAGTGTGCTAAACAATGATGGTCTCATCGCTAAAGATATCAGTAATCAAAATCTCGATGAAGGTTTGCAGCGTGCAGACCTATATAAACTACTAAAAGAGCGTGAACAGTGCTGGTGGCAAGCGCGCCAACAGCTAATAGAGCGTCAAGAAAAGAAAATGTTCTGGTACGGTGACAACAGTCTGTTTATGTGGTTATTGTGGCAACTGGTGGGTTACGTGGTTGTGGCCATGGTGCTAATGCTACTTAATAATTTTTTGAATATATCGCTACCATTATGGCAATACGTTGCCTTATTTGTTTTACAAACTGCATTTTTTATCGGTATGCTCGCAGCCAAAGGTCGGCTCGAAAATCAGCTACAACGCAAAATAGAAAACGATGAGTTAATGAGCGAAGAGATGCTTAATGAGATGGTTATTTTGGCGGAAGACAGCCTTTATCCGGATGTACATGCTAAATCTCCTATCTCTCTAGAGCAGTTAGATGATTATCTTGGTGGTCAGCTTCATTTGGCGAGTTTGCAGTGTTTGTTACAAAAAGAAGTTGATGCTGGACGCTTGATAATAGGAGATCAACCGCTAGAAATGGGCGTTTTGCCGCCAGAGCTTGCTGATGGTGATCTCAACGAACACGCTGATGAAATATTTTATAAGAGCACGCTATAAAACGTGCTCTTATAAAGTCAATTAATAGCTATAAACCACGTTATTTTCTCTCTTTGTAGTGAGACTGTCCATCAAGGCTGATTTTAAGGCTTCAAGTCTGTCTGCGGACAACGGCTCATCGTTTTGATCACTGATATAAAACATATCTTCTGCGCGCTCACCTAGCGTGGTAATGCGAGCCGCATGCACCTCGATTTGTTCTTGTAAAAACACTTGACCTACCCTTGCCAATAGGCCGGGTTGATCGAGTGTCTCTAAGCTCAGGATATGCTGATCTGATGCATCATTGAACTCAAAATTAATCACCGTTGTCACTTCAAAGTGTCTGAGCTGACGCGGCATCCGTTTGTTGGTGAGTTTGAGTACAGTAGGATCTTTGAAGGCATTAATCAGGCGTTGTTTAAGCTCATGCTGACTGTCTTCATCGACCAATAATGTACCACTAGGATCTAATAATACATAAGAGTCCAAGGCAAAATCACGAGTGGCCGTGATAATACGCGCATCCAAAACATCTAGATTCATCTGATCAAACACCGCCATGGTGACTGCAAACAGATTTATCTGATCTTGGGTATAGACAAAGACCTGTACCGCATCTAGTGCCAGCTCACGATGCTCGCGTAGTACGACCAGCGGCGGGCTATCGGCGTTAGAGGCGAGACCAATCGGTGGGTGATTAAGAATGGCCTCAGTGTGCCATAAAATGTCTTCTGGAATCTCACGCAAAAAATACTCATCGCCTAAGTCATCCCACAGCCGCAATACCTCATCACGGTTCATGTGCTGGTTATTGACATTATCTAGCATCGCTTGCGCTTGCGTGCGGGTGGCAATGATCATATCTTGGCGATTGGTCGGCGCATCGATATCAGCGCGCAAGATACGACGGGTCTGCGAATACAATTGTTTCATGAGCGTCGCCCGCCAGCTATTCCAAAGCTGTGGATTGGTGGCGTTCATATCAGCCACGGTCAGTACATAGAGATGGTTTAGGTGGGTCACGTTACCGATAAGATCGGCAAAGATAGTCACTACTTCAGGATCTGAGATGTCTTTTTTCTGGGCAGTGATGGACATCAGTAGATGGTAGCGGGTCAGCCAGCCGACCAAATTGGCATCTGCCAAACTCATGCCATGTGATAAGCAAAACTCAATTGATTCTATTTGCCCAAGTTGACTATGATCGCCGCCCCGACCTTTGGCGATATCATGGAACATGGCCGCCAATACTAAAATCTCTTTACGCTCGATACGCTGAAAGATGGAGCTGACCAATGGGAATTCGTCACAAAACATCGGATCAGTAAAGCGGTGCAAAATCCGAATCAAAAACAACGTATGGGCGTCGACCGTATAGCGATGAAACAAATCATATTGCATGAGGCCCGTGACTTGCGCAAAAGCAGGCACATAATTGCCCAATACCCCGTAGCGATTCATGGTACGCAATCGATGAAACAGATAGTTTTGCTCTTTTAAATTGGCCAAAAATAACGTCTTATGAGCAGGATTGTCTCTATAAACCTGATCGATGCCTCGTGCCGCAATTTTGAGCGCACGTAGCGTATGTGTGCGAACCTTGTCGATGCCATGCTGACCCATCAACAAAAACATCTCTAAAATGGCGTCAGGGTGCTGCGCAAACACTCGATGATGGGCGATGGCAATCTGATTGCCAATCCGATTGAATCGCGCATTGATGGGCTGTTTTTTTGGACGTTCATCATCAGGCAGTTGCGGCTCTATGATGGTCTCATAGTAGTGATTGGTCAGCATCTCAGACAGCGTCGATATCTGCATGGCACAGCGGTAGTAATCGCGCATAAAGCGCTCGACCGCAGCGTTAGGCTGATCATCTGGCTGGGTCTCATAGCCCATTAGCTGTGCAATCTCACGTTGATAATCAAACAACAGCTTGTTTTCGTTACGGCCGGTCAGTACATGCAAGTAATGACGTATTTGCCATAAATAACCTTCTGAAAAACTGAGCTCATCGAACTCTTTTTCAGTCAAAAAGTTCTGTTGTACCAAATCATAGAGTTTACCCACCCGAAAGTAACGTTTGGTCACCCAGCCGATGATGTGGATATCACGTAGGCCACCAGGCGCGGTCTTTATGTTTGGCTCAAGATTATATTCTGTGGCATTGTGCTGTAAATAACGCGCTTTGGACTCTTGCATCTTTACATCAAAAAACGCGCGCGGCGACCACAGTTTATTGACGATTTGAATAGGCATGTCTTGTAGTGCTTCATTACCAATGAGCAGTCGCGCCTCTAACTGGGCACTGGCAATAGTATGGTCAAGCGCCGCCTCTAGCGCATCATCAATGCTACGCACAGAGAGAGCAGGCTCAAGACCAATATCCCATAACAAGGCGACCAACTTGTCAATCTTGCTACTGGCATCAGCACCTATTTCATCAGGAGAGAGCAATAAAATATCGATGTCTGAATATAGAGACAACTCACCGCGACCGTAGCCACCAGTGGCAAAGAATGCCAAATCAGTCTTATCCAATTCAAACCATTTAAACAATGCAATCAATAAGCTGTCAATCGCAGAGGCACGAGCGCTTACCAGTTGACGGATATTGGTGCCGCGTTCAAGTAATCGGCTGATATCCTCATTGATTTGTGCCAGCCATTCAGGAATTCCAAGCAGCATCTTTTCTGTCGCATTTTGGGTTGGTGACAAGGACGTATCGTTTGTTGTCTCGTCTGCTAACAGAGGTAAAGGCGTTAAATCGATAGAAGCGCCATCAGAATTAAACATGAGCGTTATCCCGTTAAAATTTAGAAATAGAGGAGGCCAGCTGAAACATTTGCTGAAAAACCTGTGGCGATCAGTATGATGATTGGTAGCCTGCGAAAAGCAGCAGTAAATATATCATTCAGTAGCTTATTAAGTAGCTAAGTAAACAACTTAGTAAGTAACTCGGTAATCAGGTTGAGGACATACCTTAGAGTATAAAGACAAAAAGTCTGTCAGCACAATACTCAATATGCCTGAATTATTGGCCAAAAAAAAGACCGCCTAAGCGATCTCTTATGATGTTACTGTGTCAAAAAACTTAAATCTTCTTCAGGGCGGGCAGTAAACACCTCACAGCCATTGTCTGTGACGACCATGGTGTGCTCCCACTGCGCAGACAGTTTACGGTCTTTGGTAATCGCCGTCCATTCATCAGGTAAGATTTTGGTCTGCCATTTACCTTCATTAATCATGGGCTCGATGGTGAATGTCATACCTGTTTTTAGCTCGAACCCTGTGCCTCTTTTGCCATAGTGCATGACTTGTGGCTCGTGATGGAATTCATTACTGATACCATGTCCACAGAACTCACGAACGATACTGAAACGCTCAGGCTCGACCACTTCTTGAATCGCAGCACCTACATCGCCTAGGCGTGCGCCATCTTTGACAACACTCATGCCAGCATAGAGGGCATCTTGTGCCACTTTACATATACGCTTTGCCATAATGGAGCCATTGCCCACGATCCACATTTTTGAGGTATCGCCATAATAGCCATCTTTGATAACCGTCACATCGATATTAATGATGTCACCATCTTTTAGCAGTTTCTTTTCACTTGGGATACCATGACAAACCACATGATTGACCGAGGTGCAGATTGATTTTGGGAAACCATTGTAATTAAGTGGCGCTGGGATAGCACCTTGTACATTGACAATATAGTCATGAGCAATTTGATTCAATGCTTCGGTGCTGACGCCCACTTTAACGTGCTCGTCTAACATTACCAGCAAATCGCTAGCAAGTTTACCGGCAACACGCATTTTTTCTATGGCGTCGGCTGACTGGATAAGAGATTTTTTAGTCATCGTTTTCTGTCTTATATTTATGGGTTTAATATGGGCAGATTATACCATAAATGGATGGATGACAGTTCTGGATTGAATGATGGTAAATCTATCACTATGATTGATAATAATTGCTTTACAGCACAAAAGTAGGGGCATGACCCTCTGGTCACGCCAATATATTCATATTTTAATAAATGGGTTGAATGTTACAGAAGATATAAGTAATGTAATTTTGCCTGCTAAAGGGATTAGCAGCAATCTTTGCCGCTTCTGCTGTCGTATTTGAGAGGTAAAGATAACCCACATTAATGATAACAAGGATGTTGTTATGACACTTTCTTCGTACGTTCGTGCCAAGCTCAAGCCACGCGCTTTTTTGCCAATACTGGGGTCAATCGGTACTGGTGTTCTTTTGATGACACTGCAAACCGCATCAGCCCAAGCAGCAGGCCAATACTATAACTGTGCTAATGCCAATGGTTGTACGCTAGTTGACAGCAAGTACTTCACGTCTAGTTATACCAAAACTCAGTATCCAGTGGTTATGGCTCATGGGCTTGGCGGCTTCACTAAGCTGTTTGGGGTCATTGATTATTTCAACGGCATTCCTCAAGAGTTGATGAAAGGCGGATCAGAGGTATATACCACCAAAACCTCAGCTGTCAATAACAGTGAGGTTCGCGGAGAGCAGCTGTTACAGCAAGTCAAAACCATCTCTGCTGTTTCTGGTAAGCCTAAAGTCAATTTATTTGGACATAGCCAAGGAGGTATAGACATTCGCTATGTCGCTGGCGTCGCGCCAAAATACGTGGCCTCTGTCACGGCAGTCTCAAGCCCAGAACAAGGGTCAAAAACCGCAGATTTTGTCAAAAACACCCTCGAGCCAAACAATACTACAGGTACCCCATCAAACGTCACCACACAGCTCGTCTCGGGTGTGTTTAATTTAATTGGTGGCTTTACTGATATTGGTTCGGGCATCAGTTTTAATCAAATACAACAGCAAGATGGCTGGCAAGCACTCGTGGCACTATCGACCAGTGGCGCAGCTAAGTTCAATGCCAAATTCCCTGCTGCCATGCCAAAAAACTACTGTGGTCAACCGACCAGTACGGCCGCCAATGGCATTAAATACTACTCGTTCAGTGGTGTTGGACAAATAACCAGCGCCCTTGATCCTAGTGATTATCTATTAGCAGCAACTGGTGTACCGTTCGCCGGTGAGTCGAATGATGGATTGGTATCTGCTTGCTCAAGTCGTCTGGGTTATGTGATTCGTGATGACTATAGAATGAACCATTTAGACTCCGCCGATCAAGTGTTAGGTCTGACCGCATGGGGCGAGTCTGAGCCAAAATCTATCTATCGTACTCAGGTCAATCGTCTCAAAAACGCTAACCTTTAATAGCGCAAGTTCTCAAAAATATAAGCCTTTAAACGGACTGATAAAAAGAACCCTCATTTATGTCTAATAATCGCCGCCCAGCCTATCTACCAATCGCTATCATCGCTGTGGTCATCATAGCGGTAGCTGCGGCGGTGATTATGTGGTTCAAGCCTGACAGTTCACCTATCACGCCAGCGCAGCCAGTATCTAACGCTCTCGCTAGTGAGGCTGATAGTAGTCAGTCAACTAGACTGGATGATGGTCAAATGGTACAAACCACTGCTAACCAAAATCAGTCTGCATTTGTCACCGGGTTGGAGCGTTTGCCGCGTTCATTAAAGGGTACGCAAATCGATGGTGAGATCATCATTGATGAAAACAAACAGTTGGTCGTCACCGAAGGTCTGCGGCGTTTATTCGATTATTTTTTATCAGCATTAGGAGAGGAGGACGAAGCCGTTATATTTGCGCGTGTTGAGAGTTATATTCGTCTTCACACGCCAGAACCTGCCGCCAGCCAAGCGGTCGCTATATTTAATCAATATGTGGCCTATCTCAAAGCACTGCCAGAGATAGAAAAACGTTATGGCAATCTGCAACTACAAGCGACCAAAAGTGGTGAGCTAGATTTAAATACAGTCACTCAACAAAAGAGGGATGTGGCCAATCTACGTCAGCAGTATTTTGACAAACCAACCATCACTGCATTCTTTGGGGCAGGGGACGACTATGATGACTATAGTATAGAGATGGTCAGAATCAACCAAAACACTCAAATGTCTGATGTACAAAAACAAGCCGCTAGGCAAGACTATGTAAGCCGCCTACCAGATAGTGCTACCAAAACCAATATCATGCAGCAAGCCAATCTGGGTGAGCTCATGACACGTACCGAACAGATGAAAGCTAGTGGCGCGACGCCCGAAGCACTATACAATATGCGCCGAGAGCTAGTGGGTGCACCAGCCGCCGAGAGACTGGCGCAAGTAGACAGAGAAGACGCCAACTTTGAGCAACGCTTTAGCCAATATGAAACCCAAAAACAGCGTTTATTAAGTCAGAATGTAGATCCAGCTCAAGCAAAAATTCAGATAAATCAGCTTGAGCAGCAGTTGTTTGACGATACTGAGCGCAAGCGTTTAGACGGCTATGCTGCACTGCAACAACAAAAGTAGTCAGTACGCCATAATCAATTGTCAACACAGATAGGTAGTGCTCGCTTTACGTATTCTTTATCAGACAACAATTACCCTGACAACCAATACCACCAATGCTATTAATGATAAGAGTTCTAGGAACAGCGTTGTTGGTAAGCATCAGTAGATAAAACGGTTAGCAGGTAACCTGATTGTTGGCAAGATCCAGTAGGTCTATATTTGCAAAGTAGAACACAACCTCCTCGAAGTAATTACCCAATTCATAATGACACCTGACTGTCAGTCATCCAAAATATCGCTATTGTGTAAAACAATGCACAAGACAATAAACAAATCATAATAAATCAAAATTTTCACTAAACTTGAGGTCTGGTATTAATATCCAGCTCTCAGACTTAGTGAAAATTTTAGGTCTAATAAAGCGAGGAATTGATATGAAAAATATGAAAACAGTCATGATGGCAGTTACTTTTGCAGTTGGTGCACTTGCTGCTGGTTGCCAGACGACAGCCAATTTACCTGCGCCTGTCAGTCAACCAATCACTTCAGATGTGCTGCAAGCATATAACTGGCAGCTGGTTGATGCCAAACGCAGCAATGGCGATCAGATTACTCAGCTATTTTTTGACCCAGCCAAGCCGTTAACGCTCAATTTCATGAGTGATAATGGCAGAGATTACATGGCATTTATGAACACCTGCAACAACATGAGTGCTGGATACAGTGTTGTCAACGGCGATGTGCAAATCAAAAACGGCATCAGTACTATGATGGCGTGTCCTGAGCCGCAAGCCAGTTTTGATACAGCCGCCACGGCAACTGTACAAGGTAAATATAGCCTCAGTAAAAATGCCAAAAACGTACCTATTCTGACCATCAAGAATGATAACCAAGTGGCTTACTTTAAAGCCGTTTCTAAATAATTATGTGCTAAATGGAAGTAATTTAGACATTCCATTCAGAATTAACAAGGCCTCACTAATAAGTGGGGTCTTTTTTTATCCAACGTTTGATGCAGTTTACGCTACACTAGAGTAATGGTTCTGTAATAATTTTATCATCAGGTTCTATTGGATATCACGTTATGTTTAAAACAGTTATGTCAAAACTAGCCATGAATAGGCGCACAGCAACAGGCGCTATGACGATAGCGATAGCTACGGTGCTCACTGGCTGTCAGACACTATCTGGTACGCCAATAAAAAAACTAAAAAATACAGTCGATACCAATCCGCTAACAGCTCGAATGCCTATGATTGATCGCCAAGGGTACATCGCTTATGTCGAGGAGCAAGGGTTTGGCGCGGCCAAAGTCTCGACACTTTATAGCATTCGTCCTGATGGCAGTGATCGTCAGTTGATTGATCAGCTAAAGGGTTATATCTACGCGCCCGCATGGTCAGCTGATGGGCAATGGCTCGCCTATAGCAAACAATCCGCGCGCCAACATCCCAAAATTTATCTTTATGATAAGAGCAGTAATACGCGCAATCTGGTGGTAAATGCTGAAGGCAGTAATATGTCGGCATCATTTTCACCGAATGGCCAAAGTCTGCTCTATAGCTCGACGGTCGGCGGCAATGCTGATATCTATGAGATGCGTCTGAGTGATGGAGATACGAGGCAACTGACGACACTGCCCAGCACTGAGGTACAGCCAAGCTATGCGCCCGATGGCAACAGCTTTGTCTATACCAGTGATAAAGTTCGTGCTGGACGTCCACGTATTTATCGCTATAGCTTTGCCACTGGCAATGCGACGCCTATGCCGACTAGTGGCTATGTCGCGAGTCCTCAACTCAGTACAGATGGTCAGCGTATGGCCTACCTAAATGGTCGAAAGGCAGCCGTTATGACCCTGAGTACGGGACAAGTCACCAATCTGGCAGAGACGGGACTCGATGAGCCAGCGCGCTTATCTCCCTCTGGTAACTATGCTGTCTATCCGACAAAATTGTCGCAAGTGGGCGGCCAAAATGGTGGAAGCTTGGTTATATACTCGCTTTCGGGTAACACAAGCTATGCCATCAGCGGTCAGAGTAATAGCGTGGTGCGTTCTCCCGTTTGGGGGCGCTAATGGCGAAACCTATGTATTATAGGGTAAGATGTCTATATGATTAATAAAGAAACATAAGTTGATTCTAACACCTTAATTTTTAGATGGTTAAAAGGAGAAAATACGTAATGCAAGAGTCGTTTTTGATATTCATCACCAAAATCAGCTTGTACCCGACGATAGTATTTACAGGATTGGTGATGTTTGTGGCCTTGTATTGGATGGTTTCTCTACTTGGTATGGTAGATATGGATGCGGTAGATATTGGCGATGCAAGTGGCGAGGGGGCTGACTTGACCTCATCAGGTTTTGTGTCAGGTCTGCTGCTCAAATTCGGTCTGTATGGCGTGCCGCTTATCGTGATTCTTAGCTTAATCAGTTTGATTGGTTGGTTGTTAAGTTACTTCTATACCAGTTTTTTACATCAAAATTTTGATTCAGGCATCTTATATTACCTATTCGGCACCGGAGCGCTAATCTTTGTATTGGTCATCTCCATGTGGCTGACAGGCATCATCATCTCTCCCATCCGCAACAAAATAGCCAAAATACCTAGACGCAATGCTGCTAGCAATATCGGCAAAATCGCGGTTGTGCGTACCCTTAGTGTCACGGACAAACACGGCGAAGTGGAATTGAATGATGGCGGTGCAGGATTGATACTCAAAATTCGTTCAGACATCAATGATGGCTCGCTGAAACAAGGCGATCGAGTGATGTTGGTAGAGTATTTAGAGGCAGCCAATACCTATCGCGTAACCCCTGTAAAAGATAAATAACCACTATAGTCACTCCACTATAAAAGTGTTACTGCGTTAACCTCGCTTGAAGTATTTGATATACATCTACACTCGGTTGCCTTGTACTACTTTTAAATTGAATCGACTATATAAATAATTTAGCCACTAGTAAGTAATTTAGTCACGATGATTCGCCATCGTTATTTTCAGCACATCATTATCGCTTTTAGCACAGAATAACTCATAGAATAAACAGCGATTTAGTCAGAGATTTTAGAAGAATCTCTGGTTTAGGCATAATATTTTTAGCAATGATTTAAACGGTTTTAAATTTGGTTATAGTCGATTCAAGATAATTCGGATATAAGAATGGTGCGTGATAGGGCTATAAAGCACACGTGCTATAAAAGGTGCTATAAACAGTAAATTTAACAGGCCTGATAGCATATCTGATTTATATAGAATTGATTATGGAATGTTTTAATTAAAGGAATGGATATGGACACACTCATTATCGTCGGCGTGGTTGTAGTGCTGTCGTTTGTTTTTATGATGGTCGCACTACTGATGCTCAAGGCCTTTTACTTTAAGGTCGAGCAGGGCAAAGCACTCATTATCAACGGTGTGAGTAAAATTGCCGTACGTTTTGATGGTGGTTTTGTTTGGCCAGTCATCAACAAAAAAGAGTTGATGAGAATCTCGCTTATCACGTTAGAAGTGGACAGACGCGGTAAAGAAGGTTTGATTTGCGCAGACAACATGCGTGCTGATATCACCGTGGCATTTTATTTACGCGTCAATGAAACCGAAGAGGATGTGCTAAAAGTCGCCAAATCGGTTGGGGTAGAGCGTGCGTCAGATAAAGTTGCTGTCAACGAGCTGTTTAATGCCAAGTTCTCTGAAGCATTAAAAACAGTTGGCAAGCAGATTGATTTCGTCAAACTGTTTGAAAACCGCAGCGAGTTCCGTGACAGTATCGTTCAAGAAATTGGTAACGATCTGAATGGCTATGTCTTAGAAGATGTGGCAATTGATTATTTGGAGCAAACGCCAAAAGCATCATTAGATTCAAGTAATATCTTAGATGCTGAAGGTATCAAAAAGATTACTCAATTAACGGCCTTTCAGAACGTCATCACCAATGAGCTTGAGCGTGACGAAGAGCTGGCCGTTAAGAAAAAGAATGTCGAAACCAGAGAGGCGATGCTAGAGCTAGAGCGTCAGCAAGCCGATGCTGAAGCCAAACAGCAACGTGAAATCTCGTCAGTGATTGCCCGTGAAACGGCTGAAACCCGCAAGATTGAAGAAGAAGAACGTAAAAAGTCTGAAACTGCCGTTATTTCGGTTGAGCAGGATTTGGCCATTCAACGTGAGAATCAGCAGCGTGAAATCGAAGTAGCAGGTCAAAATCGCCTGCGTGCAGTCGTCATCGAAGAAGAAAAAGTGACGCGTGCTCGTGATTTAGAAATTGTCTCCCGTGAGCGTGAAGTTGACTTGCAACGTATCGAAGCCGAACGTGCGATTGAGCTTGAGAAAAAAGAAATTGCCAACGTCATTCGTGAACGTATCGCAGTGGACAAAACCGTTGCGCAAGAAGAAGAGCGTATCAAAGAAGTCCGCGAAATTAGCGAGGCTGAGCGTTCTAAGCAAACACGCGTCCTAGCAGCAGAAGCCGATGCGGAAGAAATCAAAGTACGTCAGGTGAAAAAAGCCGAAGCAGAAGAGCTTTCTGCCAAGCACAAAGCCGTCGAAATCACCACATTGGCTGCCGCCAATCTTGAAGCATCTGCTAAAGATTCAGAAGCCAAGATTAAAATGGCCGAAGGTACCAAAGCAGAAGAGTCAGCACATGGCTTCGCTGAAGCAGCTATTCAAGAAGTCAAAGCGGCTTCTCTGGAGAAAGAAGGCATTGCGAAAGCCAATGTTATCAAAGCGACTGGACAAGCTGAAGCGCAATCAGATCGTGAAAAAGGCATGGCAGATGCTGAGGTTATCGCGGCTCGTGGCGAATCTAAGGCAAAAGCTGAGCGTGATATCGGTATGGTCGATGCAGAAATCATCGCCGCTCGCGGTGAATCTACCGCCAGAGCCGAGCGTGAAAAAGGTATGGCAGATGCTCAGGTCATCGCGGCTCGCGGTGAGTCAAATGCCAAAGCAGAACGCGAAGTTGGATTGGCAAAAGCCGAAGTTACTCGCGCACATTTCCAAGCCGAAGCAGATGGTCTGGTCGAGAAATTCAATGCCATGGGTAGCATGAGCAAAGAAGCACGTGAGCACGAAGAGTTCCGCATGAGTCTTGAGACAGCCTTGCAAGAAGCATTGGCATCGATTGACGCTGGTAAAGAAATCGCCAAAGAAAATGCTGAAGTATTGGCAGTTGCGTTACAGAAAGCCAAAATCGATATTGTTGGCGGCGAAGCGCATTTCTTTGACAACTTTGCTAAATCACTGTCTATCGGTAAAGCCATCGATGGCCTAGCGGGTAAGTCAGATACATTGAGCGGTATCATCAATGGTGTGATGGCCAGTCAAGCCATGAAATCAAACCAAAAAAATGATGATAAAACGACTTATTAATAGGGTCTAAAGGCCTAGTCTTAATGCGCAAGTATTAGCAAGCAAGTTTTTATCATTTAGTATGAATAAGTAATATTCTCTAAAATAAAAAATCTGTCGTGTAGGCGGCAGATTTTTTTGGCTAACTCAGGGTGATTCAGAACGACGAATCATGATGAGTTGGCTAATCTAAAAAAATAGCAGTGACCACTCATTTTTTTAGATTAGCCAAGTGCTTCTTTACTTTCAATGATTCTTTATTGCCCGAAATTCTCTTATAGTGGATTCAGTTTAAAAGAGATACAAGGCAACCGAGTGCAGATGTAACTGTGATACTTCAAGCGAGGTTAACGCTGTAGCTCTTTTATAAAGGATTGACTATATTATGTAAAAACAGAAACGGACGAGCAACGATGGCGGACACGCAAAACTCAACACATTCAGACAGCAACGATAATGCTAATCAAGCCAACCAAACCGATCAGGCAGTTGCTTCAGGCAATGCTTATGAGCTCATCAAAAAACGTCTGACTGAACAAGGCGGTCGTTTAGAGCAGCAGACGCAGACGCTCAATAACGCGCGTCTCGAAGAGTTCGGCAGCACCCAAATGCAAGTCATCGCCCGTACCCGTATTCGTACCGAATACAACTGTGTGGCACAAGACATGGTACAGGTCGGCGATTATTTGCTGTTTGGCTACAACGTTTTTATGGGGCTAAAACGCGCGAGCAATATTAAAGACGTATTGTCGTTATATCGTCTGAACGAGCCAGCTGGTAATGAAGAAGAGTATCAGCTCGAAGAGGTCGATTTAAAAGGGACGTTTTTGGCTCAAGACGCTTTTGTCCAAGACTTTAATGAGCTGTATCGATATTACAAGCAAACGCGCCTGATTCAAATAACGGTGAAAGACAGCAAATTGCTGTTGGCGTTTCAGATTGGTGAGCGCATCACTGATATTCGAGTGTTTCGTTTCGCGTTAGATTTTAGCCAAGGTACGCCAGAGTCGGCGCAAGTCGCTTATGTGGATAATCGAGGCGAGCGTGACATTGAACTGCCGCCTGCTTATGACTTTGACTGGATTGATACCACACGCGATCAAATGGTGAATGGCAAATATCCGCATATGAATATCTTAGACACGATATTTGTGGAAACGGTCGGTGGTGATTTGACCATTAAGATTGAGGACAATACGCAATCCGGTCAGGGTATCTATAGCGAACCAGTCAATGACCGTACCCAGTCGCTGACGGATGCTGAGATTGCTTATGCCAAAGTGGGCAGTCTAATACTGCTCAAAATATTGCCCTATCGTGAAGAAGACTACCGTTATTTTGTTTATAACACCTTGACCGAAGCGGTGCTGCGTTTGGATGCGATTGGACAGTCGTGTGTTCAGTTACCAGAAGACCACGGCATCATGTTTCCGGGTGGTTACTATCTACAGACGGGTGAGTATAAACTGTTCGAGGCCAATAACGTTGGCGCTACTGACTTACGGTTTAAGCGTAAAATTGTATCGCCGAATGGAGAAGATGTTTTATTCTTATTTTACGACAGAGACTTGGGTGTCACGGGGCTGTTTCCTTATAACCTGATTAAAAAGCAATTGGTAAATCCTATTTATTGCAACGGTATGGCTTTGGCTGAGAATGGCCGTTTGGTATTGTTTAGTGACCAAAGTGAGCCGTCTCGTATTCATCCGATGCAGATATGGCACACGCCTTATGCCTCACACGAGTATGTCAGTGAATTACCTGAAAGCACGAGTTTTTATGGCAAGATTGGCAATAAAGAGCTGGTACGTGGTATCTCAGATCTTTATAGCATTACTCGCCTCATTGACAATCAAAGCGTGTCACAGAAGCTCTATGAAGAGCTTACCAATAATACCAGCCGACTCTTTGACAGCTATTACTGGTTGTCTGAGCCTGAGCTGAGCGAAGTTGCCAGTAGTATTAAAGAAGTGACGGCAACAGCTGAGCTGGTCATTGATGAGTTCGCGAAAGTACAAAGTATCCAAAAGCAAACCCAAACCGCGCTAGCCGATGCCGATACGCAGCAAAGTGAGATTTTGCGGCAGATACGAGTCACTAGCTTTGAGTCCGCCAGTGATTACGTCGATCAGTTGTCAGCATTAAGACGCCAAAAAGGCCGTTTGGTCAGCCTGGAAGATTTGCGATATCTAGATGCCGATAAGCTACAAGCATTACAGACGCAGCTAGAAGAGGCAGAAAGCGAGCTTGCCGAAAAAACCGTGCTGTTTTTAAGTGGCGAAGAAGCGCTTTCGAGTTACGAAGGCATATTGGTCGATGTCAGTGAGCGTTTAAACACGGCTGAAACCAATGCTGAACTAAAACCCGTTCTAGAAAAAATCGATGAAACAGCGCAAGGGTTGGATTTGCTCACTGAGCTACTAGGCACATTAGATGTGGCCGATGCTACAGTGCGTACGCAAATCATCGATGACATATCGACCATTTATGCCAGCCTAAATCAGAGCAAAGCCAAGCTGAATCATAAACGCAAAAATCTAGGCTCAGCGGAGGCCGTCGCGCAATTTGGTGCGCAGTTTAAGCTGTTTGGTCAGTCGATTGCCAATGCGTTATCCATTGCCAATACGCCTGAGAAATCAGACGAGCAAATGGCAAAGCTATTGGTACAGCTAGAAGAGTTGGAAAGCCAGTTCGCTGATCCAGAGACCAATAGTGGCGACCAGTTCTTGGCCGATATCATCAGCAAGCGTGAAGAGATTTACGAGACTTTTGAAAATCATAAGCAGCAACTGCTTGATGCTCGCAATCGCAAAGCGCAAAACCTAGGTGATGGTGCGCTGCGGATGCTTGAAAGTATCAAAAAACGTACGCAAAGCACTGGCGTCACGGGATTTACAGAAGAGGAAGCATTAAATACTTATTTTGCGGCTGATGGTCTGGTGCAAAAAGTCCGCAACATCGCAAAAGAGCTGCAAGCGATGGGCTTTAGTGTCAAAGCCGATGACATCGATGCCCGTCTAAAAGCCATTCAAATCGAGAGCTATAAGAGTCTAAAAGACAAGTCGGACTTGTTTGAAGATGGTGGTCAAATCATCAAACTGGGCAAGCATCGTTTTTCGGTTAATACTCAGCCATTGGATTTGACCTTATTGAGTCGTCAGCAGTCAGATGGCAAGCGTGTGCTGAATTTGCATCTAACGGGCACCGACTATTATGAAGTGCTTAATAATGCTGAGCTAAACGCCTTGCGCCCGTATTGGGACATGAATATCGCCTCCGAGTCTGACAAGGTGTACCGCGCCGAGTACTTAGCCTATAGCATTATCGAAAGTGCTAAGAACAGCCAAGATGGACTGACCGAAGCCCGTCTATATCAAGCATATGATGCGACTATCATTACCCTAGATGTTAATGGCGATATTGATAATGACAGTCCATTGTCTAAACTGGTCAAAGCTTACGCCACCCCTCGTTATCAGCTTGGGTATGACAAAGGCATTCATGACCATGATGCCACGCTATTATTGATGCAAATTCTGCCGACATTGCGTGAAGCAGGGTTGCTGATTTATACCCCGCAAGTACGTGCCTTGGCGCAATTATTCTATTGGCAGCTAAATATCGTGCAAGCGCTTGGTTTAGATAGCTTACGTCAGTTTGGTTATGACGCTTGGTTAAATGAATCCGTGCTGACGCGCGCAAATAACTGGATAGATAGAGCCGCGACCGCCGAGCAACTGCGCCGTGCATTGGGCAGTGATACTGCTAAGTCTTTATTAGTCGAGGACATGAGCCAAGTGATGCGTCATTTTGTTATGGCTCATAATGACGACAGTCTTAGCACTGATAAAGAAGGTAGCGTTGATAACAACGCCAACATCTTCAAATCAAGCTACGTTCAGCTTGCTTGTGAATATTTGGTGAGCGTCATGGGTCAGTCAGCGGAAGCAGGTGCAGGCACATATAACACAATAAACTGGCAAACCAGTCAACAAGCACAGCAGTTGTGTGAGCAGTTAAGCCAAACGTTGAATAGTGCTTCAGGTAGCACGCAAAATACGGCCAGTTTTGATCAACTACAGTCTTCTATCAGTAAGCTTGGGTTCCAACCCAAATCAGCCTATGAGCTACTAGCCACATGGTTCCATGCACTACTTGATAAGACTTACGGTAATACTGAGTCGGCTGATGGCACGGATGAGGCAGGCGAGACACTCAGTGAAGAGCAGCTTGCTGAGATTGAAACACAAAACGCGCTACGCAAGCAGCAATTAGAGAGTGGCCGTCATTATGTGCCTGAAGCCATTGCCGTCTTGCTTACCCAATTAAATGATGCTCAGCGTGAAGCCTTGGTGCAACGACTCATTGATTCAGGTGCTAGCTTTAATAAAGGGGCTTTTAATAAAGGGCTAAGTGCTAAAGCAGTAGGCAATCAAGGCGCAAGTACCACGCCATCGGCCTTGTCATTTTCTTCAATCACCTCGTCGCCAGTTTCATCGACTACATCATTGACCAGTATTAATAATCCGCTTAATCAAGTACAGAGCTTTGAGCGTAGCACGGGTAAGGTATCGCTTGAGATACAAGTTAATAACTTGCTGGGTGAGCATATACGTATTCATCAGCAGACCTTAACCTTTGCCGTCGATGATTTTTTAAATCGTTTGCATCATCATGATACGCAAGTCATCCCTGCCTACAGACGTTATCTGGCCATGCGCTCAGAGATATTGCATGACTCAAAAGAGACGTTGCGACTGGACGAATTTATGCCGCGTCCATTGTCCTCGTTTGTGCGTAACCGTCTGATTAACGAGAGCTATCTGCCACTTATCGGTGACAATCTTGCCAAACAGATGGGCACGATCGGCGAGGATAAGCGTACCGATTTGATGGGTATCCTCATGATGATATCGCCACCAGGGTATGGTAAAACTACTTTGATGGAGTACGTGGCAAATCGTCTCGGCCTTATTTTTATGAAGATTAACTGTCCGTCACTTGGTCATGACGTCACCTCATTAGATCCCGAAAAAGCACCCAATGCCACTGCCCGAGAAGAGCTGAATAAAATCAACTTGGCCTTTGAAATGGGCAACAACGTCATGCTCTATCTCGATGATATTCAGCATACCCACGCGGAATTTTTGCAGAAGTTTATCTCATTGGGTGATGGTACACGCCGTATCGATGGTGTCTGGCAAGGTAAAACCAAGACCTATGACATGCGTGGCAAAAAGTTCTGCGTGGTCATGGCAGGTAACCCATATACCGAAAGCGGCGAAGCATTCAAAGTGCCTGACATGCTCGCCAACCGTGCCGATATCTACAACTTAGGCGATATCATGAGCGGCATGGAAGAGGTATTTGCACTCAGCTATATCGAAAACTCGCTGACCTCTAATACCGTCCTCGCACCAATGGCCAACCGTGACTTAAGCGATGTGCATCGTTTGATTAAAATGGCAAAAACGGACAATGCGAATCTTGCACAAGCACAAAGCAGCGATCTGACGTATCCGTATAGCACCTCAGAAGTTAACGAAATTATCGCCATCTTGCGCCATATGTTTAGGGTGCAAGAAGTCATTTTGGATGTTAACCAAGCCTATATTGCCTCTGCCTCGCAAGATGATAAGTATCGTGTTGAGCCGATATTTAAGCTACAGGGCAGTTATCGTAATATGAACAAGATGACTGAAAAGCTGTCGGCGGTCATGAATGAAAGCGAGCTGAACCAGCTAATAGATGATCACTATCTGGGCGAGTCGCAGCTATTGACCCAAGGCGCAGAGAGCAATTTGCTCAAGCTTGGCGAGATGCGTGGTGTGCTGACCGAAGCAGAAACAGAGCGTTGGGCACAAATCAAAGCCGACTTCTTACGTAACAAAGCCATGGGCGGTGAAGATGGCGATACGGGCGCGCGTATCGTCGCCCAATTAGTTGATTTGGCCAGTGGCTTCAATGCCATCAGTAGCCAGTTTGAGACATACTTAACGAAAAACGACCCAGAGCAAATCGCTCGCTTACGAGAAGCAGGACAGCAAGCGCAACTCGATGCCCAGATAAACGCCCAATTAGAAGCACAGAAAATCCTTGCCGATAGCGTGATTAACAATGCCAAAGTCGTCAGCGACAGTATTGATAATGGCTTTGAGAAAAGCATGAGTCAGTTGGTGCAAATATATAAGCATGATCACAATGCTGAGAAGGTAGAAGGCGAGTATCTCAAGCAAAACCAAGAGGTGCAAAAAGCGCTGATGGTACAGCTGGTCAATGCCGTGGAACAACTGGCGCAAAAAATGGCGGATAGCTTGGTTAGCAATAATGATAATCAAACAGCCGATAGCGATATCCCTGATATTCATCAGCAGACGGCATTGATGGCAACTGCCCTCAAGCAAGCGTTAGAGCCATTGACGATGCGGATGGATGAGAAGCTGGCGATTGATACCAGCACCGATCAATCAGGTAAGTTAATCGTTAATAGTCTCAACAGACTTAATAAAATCTTTGATGATTATGATTAATCACTACTGATTAATAGCTGACGATTAGTCACTACTGGTTAACAACTATGATTGATGGCTAACGATTAAGTGTTAATGCTTAATTATTAACGCTTATGAGCAATGCTGATGACTTGCACTTATGAATAGCACTTATGAATAGTACTATAAATAGGGCTTATGATTAAGAGACAGTGGTAATATAGTCGGCAACAGCTACTTTGGATACGATGACGGCGAGTAAAGTTGCTATAAACAGTAGATCCAGCGAGCCTGACACCGTATCCGATGGTAGTGAATCGACTATATCAAACCAATGAGAAAATTATGGCGCACAAAAAGAAGAACGTCCGCAAAAAACTTTGTCCTGTCTGCGAGCGTGAATTCAGTTGGACTAAAAAGTTAGATAAAAACTGGGAGAGCATGGTCTATTGCTCAGACCAATGCCGACGGGTGAAAAAGTACGAAGGGCTAGATCATCAAAAAGAAGATAAATAGGCAGTAAACATTAACCATAGATATTAGATATACGGCACAAGGGGGCAGATGATGGCACACAAAAAAGTAAATTTACCGCAAAAAACCTGCCCCGTTTGCCAGCGCCCGTTTACGTGGCGTAAAAAGTGGGAGAAGGATTGGGAGCAGGTGATTTATTGTTCTGAGCGGTGTCGGCGGAGTAAAGGGAAATCAGATTAAATTAAAATAAGACAATAGAAAACCGCAACGTTTTCTAACCCAATATTGCTAGAGGAGGAAGATAGAGGTGGCGGTGCTGTTAAAATAAATATAACTTAATCTTCTAGCTGTTTCAAAATATGAATCGGAAACGGTAACCTGTAATGCCTACAAGCTATTAGCACTAATGGGTACAATCCAGATTTCATTGCTGATAAATCGTTAATTTCATTAGATGATTCACACTCTTCAATAATATCTGTTAGTAAGTCTTGCGCTGGTTGTTGGATATCAACATCGGAGAGAGATGAACCATGCATTTCCATATTATTGTATAAGTAATTTTCAGAATCGTCATTGAAAAAGTATAGCTGTATATTCGAATGACTTAGAAAATCACGATGTAAGCTTTGAATTGAAGCATAGAGTTCTTCGAAGTTAAACATGCTTGCTACTAAAGATAAATAAGGTAGTAAAATTGATCCTTGTGTTACTTCTTCTCTATATTCCTTCGTTGCATTGATTGGGTGTGCAATTAGTTTTCTATATTCTCGAATATTTGAAAAATACGTTTGATTAGTAGCAAAGCTAATATTAGTTAGGTTTACTAGGTTTTTTAACCAAGATTCTATAAAAGTGTGATATTCCCTACATCGTGATAAGCAAAAAATAGCCAACATGATGTCAGTAGCTTGATCATCTTTATAAGGAGTCAAGAGCATACTGTTGTTGTCTATCATAGACATAATCAGGTTACAAATTTTATGATATTGAACTTCGAATGCTCTCAAATTTTCTTCTGATTCACTTTGATTTATTAATAAGCAATATTGATTATAAGTCCAAATCCCTCTTAATGATAATCGACCTAACAAATCAAACAGTTTTAAGTTAACATCTACAGCACATGATGGCGCTACCATCGATGATAACCCTAAGTATGTATTAGCGGACGGTACAACAATTTGTTCAAAGTAGAAATCTGCTACGGTCAGTTGTAAATTAATCAATTTATAAATAAGATGATTAATGATTTCAGTATTTTTACCTCTCGTTTGAAGAAATGATTTACTAATGTCCCATGCCTTGAGTAGGACATACTCTGAACAAATATAAGCAGATTCTAAATTTCCTACATCTCTTGACCATGCAAAGAGCATCCATGTATATATGTTCAGCTGTCGTAGCACAGCAATAACAGATTTTTTATCTTCAAGTTCTTGATTACATAACTCGTCAACTAGACTCTTGTAATATTGAATTGAAGTATCAGGCTCGTCTAACATTGCAATAGACTTACGTAATAAGCGTCTATATTTTTCTGGTGCTAATTCTTCATTGAAAAAGTACTGAAGTATAAATTCAGCAATTTTATCACCATTCCATTCACTAAAAGCTATATTTTCTTTAGTATTATTATCTGTATATCTTGAGACCTCTTGTCTTATCGAAACATCAACATCTCCTCCAAAACATAAACAAATAACTATCGGTTTATCTTTATGTTCTGGAGGTGTTCTAGTAGGTATATAACCATCTATGATTTGATTTAAAGAAGGTCTTAGAGATTGATCTGAATTGCCATCCCAAGAGTTTCTTGTTAAACCTCCTGACTTAACAGATAACAAATATACCTTTTCTTCTTCACCACCGATTGAACCTACGGCAGCTATATCAACACCGTACTCTTTGATTCCACGGCGTGGGATACTGAAAACTATTAAACCCATTTGACTCAATAGGTCAGGTAAGATTGCATCAAGCTCATCTCTTTCTTTAAGAGAAGCTAGATATTCTTTAAGAATTAGTTTCATTTACTAGCTCCTCAACTCTTAATAATTTCAAAAAATACTCTTGCGTATGAGGAGTTAAGTTAGCCAGACTTGGAAAGTCTATACTGTGTGACATTTTACTAAAAGGCATAACCTGTCTTATTGTATTACCACTAAAATCTTTATGCTTATGAATAAATTTATTTCCATAAAGTGTAACTTTTTTGCTTGGAAAAAACATATCAACCAATGAACCTTCTAGCGGTTTTGCCATAGCTTCGCTAAATAAATTTTGTTGATAGTTTGCATATTCGCTTCTATGTCTAGTACTAGGTCTAAGCTCTTTTACCTCGTAAAGTTTATTAAATTTTTCAAGAAAACTTTTTAATTGCTCAATAAGATGTCCACTAAAATCCACAGTATTTTTGTCTGAAGAATCTAAGTATTCTTGTAAGAAATTTTTAGTTTGGGATGAATAATTTAAAGCAATAAATTCGAAAGTCTTATTTCCAATTATTTCCATTTCACTTCTTGAAAACATTGGTACAACTGATAAAATAAGACTTAAGGAAGTTGATGGTTGTAGACTAAACCAACCAATAGCCTTATTTACAAGATACATCAAATCTTCTACTTTAACCTGCCCTGTATCAAAACCTATCTTTATTTGATCAGTAGTTGAAGTTTTAACTAATTTGACAGCCGATACACAATATATCATTTCTCTTTTAAGTAGCCATCTCGTAAAAATGGTAGAAAGCACTTTTTCATATTCTTTTTCTCGAAGCCTTCGTAAAGAATTAGTCAGAATTCCTACGTCTAATGAGTTGGAATTGTTACTTAGTATGTATTCGAACAGTTCGGCAATATTTATAGCATTCAACTCTGATATTTTTTTGTATATGTATAGATCAATTTGATTGATAACACCCTTCCAATCAATATTTATATCTTTAAAAAAGCTAAGTAGTAATCTTTGTATATTTTCTGAGAGATTAGCATGACGATAGTTCAACTGCTGTGCAATTCTAAATATAAAGTCAGGATCGTTATTGCCAATATTACGTTCGAAAAACTCTATAATGTCGGGTTCGAGCTCTTCATAATCAGCTAGCAAAGTAATTAAAGTGTTTATAGCAGTCGATAATATTTGTTTATCTTCAATACTTTTCGTGCAAGTTATTATCTCCTTTACTACAGTGGTCGCCAGTTCAGGTTCTTCATTATAATTTAATCTACTTAGTGCAAATATTGCTCTTTGAACTATGATTGGATTCCTATGATTCAATAATTGTACTGCTTTATTAAAATAGGTTTTCTTATTTATTTTATAACCACTGATAAGAGCTGTTGAAATATGGTCAAAATCATCATCAGTTATTTTTAGTTCCTGGTCAAGTAGTGATTCTACTCTTTCAATATCAGCAGAACAAAATTCAATGAATGGTAAAATTAAATCATGTGATGCCATGTCATTACCTGCTTCGATAGTAAGTTGTTTCACACAGCTTTTGACTTCCTCTACTGGTACGTTTAATAAAGGCAATAAGTTTCTAAATATGTTACGCATTATGAAGAAGTTTGAACTAGGGGCTTCATTCCTGAGTAAACCAAACTCAGAAATAATATTTATTTTTTCTTGGCTGTGTAATTCGACTAAAGTCCGGATTAACTCATCATCGTCACCGATGTACTTACGATACTCTTCATATAAGACATCTAAGAAAGTACCATCTTTTGTAGAATCTACTATTCTTTTTTCGAGTTCATTCATAATCTATCCTTGATGGTGTTTTTCATTATCGATCTTATGTATTTTACCTAATCACGTCCACACTTTAATTTTCGTTCTCAATATCAAACATTAAGCAATCATTACCAATTACAACTAGCCTATAACCAATAAAACCCCTACCTACTGCGCATCTCTCTTAGCAAATATATTCGCAACCAGTGCACCACTAAAGTTATGCCATACACTAAAGATCGCACTAGGTAAGGCCGCGACAGGGTTGAAATAAGTTGCCGCAAGGGCAGCACCCAGACCAGAGTTTTGCATGCCCACTTCTATCATAATCGCGCGGCGCTGTCGCTCCGTAAAGCCAGACAAACGGGCGATCAAATACCCCAAGGCATAACCGGTCATATTATGTAGAGCAACGACGATAAAGACGATTGCACCACTATCTAAGATAGTCGCTTTAGACACGGCAACCACTGCCGCTATTATGATTGAAATACCCAATACCGATACCATCGGTAATACCTCAGTGACGAACTCGATCTTTTTACCCAAAAATTTATGAAAGATAACACCCAGTAATATGGGCAAGATTACGATTTTCGTAATGGTTATCATCATACTAGCCAAATCGATATCAATCAGCTGCCCTGCAAAAATGCTGAGTAGGATAGGGGTCAGAAAAGGTGCAAGTAGGGTAGAGATAGAAGTAATCGCCACACTCAAAGCCACATCACCTTTGGCTAAGAACGTAATCACGTTACTAGAAGTACCGCCCGGGCAACAGCCAACCAAGATAACACCGACTGCTATCAAAGGATCGAGGTTGAAAATGACCGTTAATAGGTAAGCAATGAGAGGCATTAGCGTGAACTGTGCCAATAGTCCAACCAGTACAGGCTTGGGACGTTTGACAATTTCCAGGAAATCTTCTGTTTTGAGCGTCATGCCCATCCCAAACATAATAATGCCAAGTATGGGAACAATTAGAAAAGCCAATGAGGCAAAAAATTCAGGAAAAATAAATCCCAAAACAGCACTGACCAATGCCCAGATTGCAAAGGTTTTGCCAATCCAACTAGAAAGTAATGCAATCTGATTCATAGCCTGTCTCACAATAATAAGAGTAATAGAATGTCTAGTAATTTAGCATGGTTATTATTAGCAAATGATAAAAGTATTTTGTTATTAAGCGAGCAATAAGTTTGCTGATTGTGGGCAAAGTGAAATGCCATAAAAAATGGCTTACTTATATTGAATAAGTAAGCCAAAAAAGAACTATTAGGTTTCTATAACTTGATTAGCCAATCGACTACAAATTCGGATTTAACCACTTTTCAGCCGTTTTCATATCCCAGCCTTTACGCTCAGCATAACTCTCTAACTGATCACGGCTTATTTTGCCGACATTGAAGTACTCACTGTCAGGATGCGAGTAATAGAATCCGCTGACAGATGACGCAGGCCACATCGCATAGCTTTCAGTTAGCGTTGTACCAATTGCATCTACCGTACCGAGCCAGTCAAACAATTTGCCTTTTTCGGTATGCTCAGGGCAAGCAGGGTAGCCAGGCGCAGGGCGGATACCCACGTATTTTTCTTTAATCATCTCATCATTGGTGAGTGACTCAGTCGGTTGGTAACCCCAGTATTCTTTACGGATGAGCTCATGCAGATGCTCAGCGAATGCTTCAGCTAAACGGTCAGACAGCGCCTGTACCATGATGGCATTATAGTCATCGCCTGCTGCTTTATATTGCTCAGCAAGTGCTTCTGTACCGACGATGGAGACAGTAAAGCCGCCCAAGTGATCGGTATGCGTCTCTGATGGGGAGACAAAGTCTGCCAAGCTAAAGTTTGGCTTACCACTGGCTTTGTCGCTTTGCTGACGTAAGTGCTCAAACTGATACGTTGGGCTGCCGCCATCAGTAGGCGCATTGTCATAAACCGTGACCGTATCGGCACCAGTACGGCGCGCTGGCATGAGTTTAAAGACACCTTTGGCCACGAGTGATTTCTCATCGATCATTTTTTGCATCAGCTCATTAGCATTATCAAATAAATCACGAGCCGCTTCGCCGACCACATCGTCTTGCAAGATTTTCGGATACTTACCGACCAGTCCCCAAGAGATAAAGAACGGCGTCCAATCGATATATGGCAGTAGATTGGTGATAGGGTAATCATCCAATATCACTTGGCCTAACTGATTAGGCACTGGTGGCACATAGTTTTCCCAATCGTACTGAAAGCCAATCTTGACCGAGTTCGCATAAGAGATCTTGGCCGCTTTTGGCTGACGCTTGGCCAGACGCTCACGTACTTTGACGTACTCTTCACGTGTCTCATCGATCAGCGCTTGACGATGCTCTTTTGACAGTAATTTGGTGACCACACCGACCGAGCGTGAGGCATCAGTGACGTAGATGACACCATCATTTTGATATTGCGGCTCAACCTTGACGGCGGTATGCGCTTTAGAGGTAGTGGCACCACCAATCATCAATGGTAGCGTCATGCCGCGCTCTTGCATTTGCTTGGCGACATAGACCATTTCATCGAGACTTGGAGTAATCAAGCCAGATAGGCCGATGATATCGACTTTTTCGGCAATAGCAGTATCAAGGATTTTTTCACAAGGTACCATCACACCCAAATCGACAATGTCGTAGCCATTACAGCCAAGTACCACGCCGACGATGTTTTTGCCGATATCATGCACGTCGCCTTTGACGGTCGCCATCAGGATTTTACCTTTGACTTCGCCTTCGACTTTTTCGGCTTCGATGTACGGGTTCAACCACGCAACAGATTGTTTCATCACGCGGGCAGATTTCACGACTTGCGGGAGGAACATTTTACCAGCACCGAATAAATCACCGACGATATTCATGCCGTCCATGAGTGGACCTTCGATGACTTCTAGCGGTTTGGGATATTTCTCCCACGCTTCTTTGGTATCGGCTTCGATAAAGGTGGTAATACCTTTTACCAGTGCGTGAGCAATACGCGCTTCGACGGTGCCTTCACGCCAGCTCATATCAACTGTGCTTTCTTTTTTCTTGCCACCGTCTTGATAGTTTTCGGCAGCTGTCATCAGGCGTTCAGTTGCGTCCTGACCTGTTTCGCCTTGATTGCGGTTGAGCATGACATCTTCGATCGCGTCACGGGCTTCCTTTGGAATATCATCGTATAACTCAAGCATGGCTGGGTTGACGATACCCATGGTCAGGCCATTGGTAATCGCATGAAATAGGAAGACGGAGTTAATGGCTTCACGAATCGGGTTACCACGGAAACTAAACGACACGTTAGACACGCCGCCCGACACCATAGCATTGGGTAAGTTATCCGTAATCCACTTAGTGGCATTGATGAAATCAGCACCGTAGTTGTTGTGCTCAGTGATACCAGTAGCAACGGCAAAAATGTTCGGATCAAAAATGATATCTTCAGAAGGGAAACCGACTTCATTAACCAACACATCATAGCTGCGCTGACAGATTTGAATTTTACGTTCGTAAGTATCAGCTTGACCATCTTCATCAAATGCCATGACGATAACGGCGGCACCATAGCGCATACACAGTTTGGCGCGCTCGACGAATTCAGCATGACCTTCTTTTAGCGAGATAGAGTTGACGACAGATTTACCCTGTGTGCGTTTTAGACCTTCTTCGATGATGTCCCATTTAGAGGAATCAATCATGAGTGGTACGCGGCTGATGTCTGGCTCGCCTGATACCAAGTTGATGAAATGAATCATCGCCTGCTTGGAGTCGAGCATGCCCTCATCCATGTTGATATCGACGATTTGCGCACCGCCCTCAACCTGATCGCGAGCGACATCGAGGGCTTCGGTGTAGGCTTCAGTTTTGATCAAACGTAAGAACTTTTTGGAGCCTGTCACGTTGGTACGTTCACCCACGTTGACGAACAAGCTGTCTGCTGTGATGGTAAATGGCTCAAGTCCAGACAAGCGGCAGGCAGGGGCGATTTCAGGAATCACACGCGGTGCATAGTTTTTCACCATATTCGCGATTTGACGAATATGTTCTGGTGTCGTACCACAGCAGCCACCCACGATGTTTAAGATACCTGCCTTTGCAAAGCCTTCTAGTAATGCTGTCGTCTCATCAGCCGTTTCATCATATTCACCAAACTCGTTGGGCAGGCCCGCATTTGGATGCGCTGACACATAGGTATTGGCAATGTTAGATAGCGTTTGGATATGGGGACGTAGCGCATCGGCACCAAGCGCACAGTTGAAGCCTACCGATAATGGTTTGGCGTGGCGAATTGAGTTATAAAATGCTTCAGCCGTTTGCCCTGATAAGGTACGACCTGACGCATCAGTAATCGTACCCGAAATCATAATCGGTAATTCAAAACCAATGTCATCAAACACGCCAGTAATGGCAAATATCGCCGCTTTCGCATTCAGCGTATCAAAAATAGTTTCGATTAGGATAAGGTCGACACCACCTTCTATCAAGCACAAGGTTGCTTCACGGTAGTTTAATACCAACTCATCAAAGGTGATATTACGAAAGGCTGGATCATTGACATCAGGTGATAGCGAGCACGTGCGTGAGGTAGGGCCTACGACACCAGCGACGAAACGAGGCTTATCAGGTGTCTTGGCAGTGAACGCATCTGCTGCACTGCGGGCAAGTTGAGCTGCCGTCTTATTGAGCTCAGGTACCAAATACTCCATGTCGTAGTCGGCCATAGATAGACGCGTACCGTTGAAGCTATTGGTCTCGATGATATCCGCACCAGCAGTCAAATGATCGTTATGGATGTCTATAATCATTTGTGGTTGCGAGAGTACGAGCAAATCATTGTTACCGCGCACATCTTGGTCTATATCCGCAAAGCGCTCACCACGATAATCTGCTTCTTCTAATTTATAGGTTTGAATCTGCGTACCCATCGCCCCGTCTAACATCAAAATTCTTGAGGCCATTTGCTCAGTGATACGGGCACGTGCCGTCAGCTGCTGTTCTTTATAAGGAAACACGGCAGGTGGCGTCAGTATAAAGTCATCAGCAGATTGTAATGAGTGAGAAGTGGCATCAGTGTTTGAAGTCATTGTTTGGGTCATAGGAGCGCTGCTTATATCGTCAATATTATAAAGGGAGGGGATAACAAATAGGGTGAACAGGTATATAAAAGGCGTCGGAAAAGTCGCATTATTTTAGCATGAAAAATCTGTCGTATTAGGATACTGCATATTCTACTTTGGCAGTAGACAAGTAAAAGATTTACTTAATACGGTAATGCTTTTAGACGAGAGTAGGCGATGTAAATCCCTTACAAACAAAGCTAAATGACTCTCATTCGGGTTGGCTATTACACAAAGTGTTGATTCTGTAATCTAAGACAAACGCTTGTGCTTAGAAGTCAGACACAGTTTACATCGCTACTACAAAAAGTTGCGTAAAGGCAGATTGATAAAGTTTTCAGACATGTTAATTTGATTTCAGAAAGATAGGTTTTTCGTAAGCACTGCTTATAAATGCATGTTTCAGTCATATGGGTTTTTTATATGATGAATGTCTATACCGCGTGCTAGTTGTGATGAGCTGCTTATCATAAACCACTTATAAAGAAAGACATTCTAAACTGTGATCAATTGAGTAATCTAAATTGAATAGTACAGTGAAAAATAATCAATCATTAAGGAAAATGTTATGAAACTTACCAAAATCGCTACTATCGGTACACTTGCTCTGTCAATCACAGGCTTAAGCGCTTGTAATAACATGATGCCAAGCAAAAGCGCAGATATGAAAGCGCCAATGCATAGCCAATCTATGGCAAAAATGAATGTGGTACAAGTAGCGCAAAGCAATCCTGAGTTCTCAGTATTGGTAGAGGCAGTACAAGCAGCCGGTCTAGCAGGTATGTTGTCTGATCCAAACGCTCACTATACTGTGTTTGCACCGACAAATGATGCATTCATGCAAGCATTGAAAGAAACAGGTATGACCAAAGCACAGTTATTTGCAAACAAGCCATTATTGACCAAAATTTTGGGCTCACACGTCGTAGCTGGTGACATGGCCATGTATGCAAAAGATGTGAAGCCAGGCAATGTTATGACCGCCAGTAAAGACACATTAACAGTCACCAAAGACGGCAAATTGATGGATGAAAACGGCCGTACAGCCAATATCTTAAAGACTGACATCGCTGCGAATAACGGTGTTGTGCATGTTATCGATAAAGTATTGATGCCTAAGTAAATGCAATAATATTAGACGCAATGATCTTACACGCAGTGATTTGATTTCTTAGATTTTTAAAAGTGTAAGTACGACAAGATAAATTTTTGAATAGAGCAGCCACTATCTGTAATAAATGAATAGGCAGATAGTGGTTGTTTTGGTTTTGTATCACAGAATAAATATCAGGCTAGTAGTACTTATTTCTAGAATGCCAAACAATTCAGACAATGTCGGACTTGGCACAGCAGTTATTTGCTGAATAGACAATATAGCAAATAAAAGTAAACAACAGCATATACGTGATTGATACAGTGTTGCTACCTAAGTAAATACCAATTAAAAATTAAACCGTTAGTATTGTATGTATCGACATGACAAATTTGATCTCAGGACTAGATAATCAGTAGTCGATAATATCTACGAGATATCAGTCACTGTTATCTTTATCAACAGACATTAATGAAAGATAAACGTTCGTTAATCACAGAATTTACCTAATTATCCATAAGGAAGTACCTATGTTAAAGAAAAACTTGTTATCTATCGCCGTAGTAACTGCAGCTATGTCATTGGCAGCCTGTAGTGACAAAGAAGCCGCCACAGAGACCGCTGAGCCTGAAGTAACCACCGAAGAGATGGCTGTAGAACCAGCAGCTGAAGCAGAGCCGATGACTGAAGCTGAACCGATGGCTGACGATATGAACATGGAAGCCACGCAAACGATCGCTGAAATCGCTGCAGGCAACGAAAACTTAACTATTCTAACAGCGGCATTAAAAGCAGCTGGTCTAGACACTATGCTAATGGAAGATACTAAGTACACTGTTTTTGCACCAACCGATGATGCATTTGCTCCTGTATTAGAAAAATTGGGTGTGACTAAAGAAGAGCTATTAGCAAATACTGATTTGCTGAAAAAAGTACTTCCTTACCATGTCGTGCCAATGGAAGTGAAAGCAGCTGATATCCCTTATGGTACTGATATCGAAACAGCTAATGGTAAAACAATCAATATTAGCGATGCCAATGTCATTACTGATGCGACTGGTAACACAGCTAACATCACAGGTACAGATATTATGGCAACCAATGGTGTGGTTCACACTATCGATGCGGTATTAATGCCTGAGTAAGTTTTTAACTTATTTGTTTATACTTTATCAATGATATCGAAAAGGCCTAGCTTTTAGCTGGGCTTTTTTGTGCCTAAATACTATTTGCCGTCAATCCTCTATAAATTCGATATGGTGTCAGTCCTGCTTAGTCTACTGTCTGTAGTACTATCACTTGACTTCCTTATATCCAAATTATATTGAATCGACTATATAAATAGAAGAGTAGATATCTATCTAAACGGATGATTTACTTTATTATATTTTGGCTGTCTTCGTTTGGATCTAACTCATTAAAAATATATAAATAAAAAAGCCCGAGACTATGGTCTCGGGCTTTTTGTACTTAGTGGCTAGTACTTTAGCAGCACTACATTAAAGAGTATTACACATTGTCTTTACGTAGTGGGTCTGCATTCATTCTTCTTTGCTCTTCTAAGTGACGCTCTTCCCAATAAGGGGCGTTCTTGATACCAAACTTGGCAGGATCAAAACTGTAGCGTGTCACCCCAGCTTTACGCTGTGCTTCATAATCTTTAAGCATAGTAAGCGTTGGACGTGCCACGACAAAGATGATGAGGATACCAACGATGTTCAACCAAGCCATCAGGCCAACACCGATATCACCGATTGCCCAAACATAACCAGCTGAATTCAAGCCACCATAGGCAACCATAACCATGATTAGGATCTTGACTAAGAATAGACCAGTTTTGTTTGCACCGCGACCGAGGAAGCGTGTCAAGTAAGCCACGTTTACTTCAGCGATGTAGTAGTACGCCAAAATGGTTGTAAAGGCGAAGAAGAAGACAGCGATGGCGATAAACACATTACCAAACGTACCGTATACAGATTCCATTGCCATTTGCGTAAAGGCAGGAGCATTGATTTCAGTAGCAGCGGCAACATTCTGCACGATGAACTGACCATCTGGTAATGTACCTTGGATGTTGTACATGCCAGTAGATAAAATCATGAATGCAGTCGCAGAACATACCAGTAATGTATCAACATATACTGAGAATGCCTGTACTAGACCTTGCTGTGATGGATGCTCAACTTCAGCAGCAGCAGCAGCGTGAGGGCCTGTACCTTGACCTGCTTCGTTAGAGTAAATACCACGTTTCACACCCCAACCGATCGCCGCACCAAAACCTGCTTGTGCAGTGAATGCATCACCAACGATCATACCAAATACATCAGGAATTAAGCTGAAGTTGCTGAACATGATAATCAAGGCTAAAGCGATATAACCGATTGCCATAAACGGAACGGCAAACTCAGTAAAGGTTGCAATACGTTTGATGCCACCGAAAATGATGATACCTAGCACGACTAAGATGATAGCCAAACCGACCAAACGCATAGAGCCAACTTCTAGGCCTGCTACGTTCATGATCGTACCTTCACCCATTACCTGTGCAAATGCACTGATAACACCGTTGGCTTGTACACCAGGTAAGAACATACCACAGGATAAGATAGAAGCGATTGCGAAGAGGATGCCGTACCACTTTTGACCAAGGGCACGCTCAAAGTAATAAGCTGGGCCACCGCGATATTCGCCAGTGATCACATCTTTTTCTTTGTAGATCTGTGCAAGGGTAGACTCGACATAAGCAGTAGATGCACCCAAGAAGGCCACAACCCACATCCAAAATACTGCACCTGGGCCACCGAAGCCGATAGCCGCAGCTACCCCAGCGATGTTACCCATACCCACACGCCCTGCGAGGGAAACGGCTAGTGCCTGAAATGATGAAATACCTTGTGCACTAGATTTACCAGTGAATAGTAGTTTGATCATCTCACCGAACAGACGTACTTGTACAAAGCGCGTCATAATGGAATAGAACAGACCAGCGCCCAAGCAGAGATAAATCAGTGCTGGGCTCCAGATAATTCCGTTTACTAAGTTAACTAAACCTTCCATATTTATATTCCTAGTACTGTCTCAAGGTGGCGCTGTCTGCTAGGAGTAAGCTAACTGGTTAACTTACTTATTTAAGTTAAGCAGTTAAATTATCTGCACCGACTTACATATGAATGAAGCCTTACGCGTGCTTTGCCACCAAGAATGGACTGTAATTTTCTGTAGTGATCCGCTTGGCTCATCCGTGATAGTAACTATCTACATAGCGTGTATCACTCACAACATTAATATCAGCTGCATTTATATTTGTATTGCAACCTCTGTCACTGCCGTATCCTATCATCGTGTGATGAATGAGATGAGTCATAAGTTAACCCGCGGACAAAACAGGCGATTATATAATTGAATACGCATCATAATGGTATTCAATTTGCTATGAGCTGTCCCGATTGACTACACTACTGGTAGGGCGTATTGACGATATTGGCGAGTAATTGAGCACTAATCGATGTTTTTATATCTAAATCAGCCATTCGCTAATACTAATCAAACTATAAGTCCACTACCAAATGTATTCAAACCGTACGGCTACGTAACTGCAATTTGCCATATTTTTGTACTAATTACTAGAATTTTCTTTATAGACGGTCGATATATTCGTATTTAATTTTGCAGATACTTAGGTAACATGAGCCAAACTCATGATTAATTGTTTGTGATTACACAACATTTGGTACGGCTGTATGAGTAAGTCCTATTTTTGTTCCATATCTATCATTGTAGAGATGCGTTATTGTTAGAGCGGTTGAGGTTGTTTTTTGGTAATGTTCAATTGTAAACATAAGATTATGTCGGCATTATTAGCAGGATAAATAGTTGGCTACAGCGTCTCACTATAATAGTAGTAACCGCTATATAGGCAGCAGTTTTTGAATGATAACCAAAGGTATGTATTTCTATCTAAAATATAGAGCGTACATGACAGTTAGATGAATGCTAAATGCATATTACGAGACAAATTCAAAAACGATTAAAAATGTGTTCCCAGATATTTGTGATTTATCATTATTAGGAGAGTTAACGATGACGCGTCAATCAATTGTAAAACCTATTTTGCTCGCAGCAGTATTAGCAACGTCTACCGTTGGCCTGAGTGGTTGTGGCTATAACAATCTTCAGGCACAGGATGAGCAAGTGACAGCTTCGTGGTCAGAGGTCGTTAACCAATATCAACGCCGCTCTGACTTAGTACCAAACTTGGTCAAAGTCGTACAGCAGTATGCTGACCAAGAACAAGAAGTCTTCACTCAAGTGGCTGAAGCGCGTTCACGTGCAGGCGGCATCACTATGACGCCTGAATTGCTCAATGACCCAGAGGCGATGGAGCGTTATGCAGAAGCTCAGGGTCAGATGACAGGCGCATTGTCACGTCTAATGGCCGTGTCTGAGCGTTATCCTGAACTAAAGTCGGATGCGCTATTTCAAGACTTACAGGCGCAGTTAGAAGGCACTGAAAACCGTATTGCAGTAGCACGCAATCGCTATATTCAAGAAGTGCAAGGCTACAATACAACGGTACGCCAGTTCCCGACCAATATCACCGCAAAAGTATTTGGTTTAGATACCAAGCCCAACTTTACGGTAGAGAACGAACAAGCAATCTCTACTGCGCCCAGCGTCGATTTTGGTGATTCTAAAGAAGCGGCAAAGTAGAGCTTGTTAGGGATATACAAAAATAGAGCGGTCTATGCCGTTCTGTTTATTTAGCTGATAACGTAATGACGGTTAGTTAATGTCTATTAATGTGTAAACGTGTCATTTGAGGTGGTAGAGAGTAGATGAATCATTCAAAAGCAATCTTATCAGCATTACTGTTCACACTGAGCGTGAGTGGCGCGTCAGTGCTGCATGCTGCGCCTAATGAAGATGGTAATGATATTGCTGTGGCGACAGACAATACCTCGAATCTGCAAAACCGTAGTGTCGAAGACTTGGTGGCAATTGCCAAAGCAGGAGAATCCAATGAGGCGATCAATGATGCGGTGTTGAATAATGAGGCCATTAATGAGGCAGTGCTAGGCAACGATGCTATCAATCAAAGCGGTGTCAGTGATGAAGCAACTGCTGGTTCGAACACGACCGCTCAGCCACCAATCAGATCCAGTGCTGAGAGTGTCGCTGCCGACAAGCTGATACTCAACGAGCCCGTTATTGATCAGGCCAATATCTTAAATCCGCAAGAAAAGCTACGTCTAGAGACACAGCTCCGAAGTATCTATCAGCAAGGTCTAGCGCAAGCAGCCGTTGTTATCGTCCCGACCACCAATGGCGTACCAATCTTTGACTATGCGTTGCAGGTCGCTGAGAAATGGGAATTGGGTGATAAAGCAATCGATGACGGATTATTGGTCGTCGTCGCTGTCAACGATCGCGAAATGTATATTCTAACCGGTTATGGGTTAGAAGGTGTGTTACCAGATGCAGTGGTCAACCGTATTATTCGTGAAGATATCACGCCTTTATTTAAGCAAAATAATTATGGCGCAGGGATAATCGCTGGTGTCGATGCACTCAAAACGCGCTTGACTGCTGATCCTGAAGTGTTGGCGCGTGCTGATGCGCAAGCTGCAGAGCGCACGGCACAACAAGGCTCAGATGAACTACCATCCCCTATTTTCTTATTTATCATGGCGATGATTTTTGGTAGTTTTATTACCAACATCTTAGGCCGAGTATTTGGTTCTATTATTACCGCAGGCGGGTTTTTTGCAGGCTCTTTGGCACTGGGCGGCGGGTTCTTTATGACGTTGATTATGGCAATATTTATATGGCTGTTTTTGATCTCGCGCGGCGGCGGCGGTGGCAAAGGTGGCGGCGGTAAAGGTGGTAGACGACGCGGCGGTATGATTTTCTTACCCGGTATGGGCGGCGGAAGTGGTGGCGGCTTTGGCGGTGGTGGTTTCGGAGGCGGCGGCTTTGGTGGTGGCGGTGGGGGTTTCGGCGGCGGCGGTGCTGGTGGCTCGTGGTAAATGCCTGTTACAAGCCAGTTAGTAAAAACCAAGCAAATGAAGCCGCAGTAAAACAAACGCAAACAACCTGCAAAAATGATGTCTGTGAGGAAATAATTAAATGTCAGAAAACAATGCTCCAAAAGCCAGTCTTGCTCGCTGGTGGCGTCAGGTTTTATTCGTGCCTTTATTGCATAGCAAGTGGCTGACAGCAGATGCTAGAGCTCGCCTAACAGACGAGGTGACCCGTGCTGAGCTTGGACATCGCGGCGAGGTGTTTTTGATTGTAGAAAACCACCTGCCTATTCAAGACGCTTATCATATGGATTGCCGCGAGCGCGCCGTTGATTTGTTTAGTGAGTACCGAGTCTGGGACACTGAAGAGAACACAGGTGTCTTGGTTTATGTCAATATCTGCGAGCATCAACTAGAGATAGTTGCTGACCGCGGTATCAGTAACCACGTGAGCCCAACTGTCTGGCGCGCCATGAGCGAAAAAGCAGTATCAGGTATTGCCAATAAAAAAACAGAAGCAAGCTTGGCTGAACTGCTAGACGAAATTGGGCAGGTATTGCGTCAATACTACCATCTCGAGCATGACCCAGCCGGTAATGAGTTGTCTGATACGGTAGTATTTTTAAAGTAGCTATTATTTAGAACAACCATTTTTAGTCAGTAACGCTATCGATAGAGTCCCTTCCCTCAAGGCAGTGTATTTAAGGGTAGATGATAGAAGCGACTCATACGGTCAACGTGTTTTATTTTAGGCAATATGCTTTTAGTGTTAAAATGACGCCTCTGGGACAGATAACGCCTTATATACGCATAGTTTGATTATCCTGCTATGTAACATTTACTAGTGCTCGTCTTGATAAAATTATTATTGGAATGCTATGATTGATTTAATAAAGAAACTACCAAAAGCTGAACTACACTTGCACATTGAAGGCTCTTTAGAACCTGAGCTGATGTTCAGATTGGCCAAAAAAAACAAGGTGGAAATTCCTTACAAAGACATAGAAGACGTACGCAATGCGTATAATTTCACCAATCTACAAACGTTTTTAGACATTTATTATGCAGGTGCAAATGTCCTACTCACCAAAAGCGACTTTTATGATTTGACGTGGGAATATATTCTCAAATGTGTAGAAGACAACGTCATTCATACAGAGATATTCTTTGACCCACAGACACATACTGACCGAGGCGTGCCTTTCGAAGCTGTCATCATGGGTATCAAAGAAGCACTCGCTGATGCCAAAGAAAAGTATGGTATTACCTCTTGCATCATCATGTGTTTCTTGCGTCATTTATCACAAGAACAGGCGTTTGAAACCTTAGAGCAAGCATTGGCGTACAAAGACGACATCATTGGCGTTGGTCTTGATTCATCAGAATTGGGCAATCCGCCATCGAAATTCAAAGAAGTCTTCCAAAAAGCCAAAGAACAAGGCTTTAAGCTAGTCGCTCATGCAGGCGAAGAAGCTGATTTCTCGTATATCTACGAAGCATTAGACTTGTTGAATATCAATAGAATCGATCATGGTGTACAGTCTATAAAGAGCCCAGAGCTGATGCAAAGGCTCAAAGATGAGCAGATGCCACTGACCGTTTGCCCGAACTCAAATATCGAGCTAAGAGTCTTTGATACTTACAAAGAGCATAATATCAAAGAGCTTTTGGACTACGGTCTGAACATCAGTGTCAACTCGGATGATCCTGCGTATTTCAAAGGCTATATCAATCAGAACTTTATAAATATCTGTGAAAACTTACCGTTAACAGAAAACGATATCGTTACTTTAGTAAAGAATTCGTTTAGGTCTTCTTTTATAGATGATGAGTTAAAAGCGGAGTATCTAGCGAAAGTTGATTTGGCACTACAGTAAATTCAATATGATTAGGCCTTAGCATCCAAGGCTTAACGGTTTATATAAATCGTTAAGCCTTTTTTATTGTGCTATTAGAACACTTTCATTTAATGGAGTCATTATACGATATAGCATTTAGCTCTATTCCATATTAGATATCAATATCAGTCATACCATTGTGGCTATAGAGCAGTAATCTCTTGTATTAATAATGGCAGAATGAAGCCTGCTTTTTCTGCTAACGTTATATCAACGAGTGTATTTGGTGTCGGGTCTGGGTTTATCTCGATAACTTTGGCACCATTTTGTTTGGCTAGCTGAGATAGGCCAGCAGCAGGGTAGACGAGACTTGATGTACCAATACTTATAAATACCTCGCAGTTAGTCGCAGCATTTTCAGCTATTTGCCACTCATCTACAGGCAACGCTTCACCAAACCACACGATGTCTGGTCTGATATATCCATCGCAATGTTCACAAGTTATTATCGTTTCATCAAAGCTAAAAGAGTTTTCGCCGCTATACGAGTTTCTTGCTTGATTTGGGTACGGCATCTCGCATTGACTACAACGATTGCACCACAGATTGCCATGTAAATGGGTAACGGTACTACCGGCTTGCTCGTGCAAGTCATCGACATTTTGGGTGATGAGTGTCACCTGCTGATTTGAAGACTGGGAATGATACTGCCACTGTGCCAATGCATCATGCGCAGGGTTTGGCTTTTTGTCAGCGACCACTTGCCGACGCCATTGATACCATGACCATACTAGCTTCGGATCGCGGATGAACGCATCTGGCGTGGCCAAATCTTCTACGCCATAGTTCTCCCACAACCCTGTTTGTTTGTCTCGAAACGTTGGGATACCGCTTTCTGCAGAAATACCAGCCCCTGTCAAAATGCAAATACGCTGTTTCGATTTCAATAACTTGGTGGCAAGTTCTACTTCTGCTATTAACGCTGGTGATAATTCTGCTAACATAAGCGAACCCTTGCTAATGATGGATGTTTTTTCTTATGATAGATGGAATTTGGTGGCTTGTCATACTGTTTACTATTATCGCAGTCTTATGGTTATTAGCAAAGGCGCGCGGTGCCAAAGCGGGCGAAAAACATAGCCACAAACATAGCCAAAAAACGAGTACAAAAGCGAATAAATCTATTAATGACAGTCTGCAAAAAACCTCAGCATTATTGAAGCAGTACTTCCCTGATTATCGAGTAAACCGTAAGGCGAATCATTTATTACTCAGCAAGCAAGACAAAAAAATTGCGATGATTACTATTGATAAAAAGATAGAGGTTGGCCAACGACGTTTGGGAGATATCCCTGTGATTAACTACCACCGTGTACCCAACCGCGCTCAGTTAACTGCTAACCTGCAAGATGCAGAGTAATTTTTGCGATAGGTGAGTGGTTCGTAAGTATACGAGCACAGAAAAGCCGCAAACATCTTGAAGTGTAGGCTTTGATAAGTATGGGCAGTTTAGTGTGGTACTAAGGAAGGGTGGAGCAAGGTTGTAGGCATGATAATTGGTGCGCTCGGCGGGAATCGAACCCACGACCCTCGGCTTCGGAGACCGATACTCTATCCAACTGAGCTACGAGCGCATAATATGCTGAACCAACGACTCTATTCAAGGGCACTTAATGGATGAATGCTGCGCTAACCAACAAGACATATCAATGAATGGTATGAATAATCAGCTGTATTACTAAGTGTCGAAAAATAAAGACCGCTTAGTCTAACAAATAAAAACCATAAAGCCAATAAATGACGGTAGCGATTGATGTTTTTTAAGAAAAAACAAGATAGTCATTAAACAGGCATGGCAATTTACCTGTCTTTTCCCTTATAATGTCATGGAGAATTCATATTTATAATCACCGATTACAAGTGTGCTGGCACGCGGGATGGCTGTTTGCTATTGATGACCAAAGGTTATCAAAGGAGGATAGACAGAATGTCTGAGCTGTGCAGGCCTTTGTATACGTAATAAGAGAACGTGACGAATGAGAAAAGTAGTTATGTTATCGGCAGCTGCCATTCTAGGAATCGCTAGTATCGCGGTGAGCCAAGCTGAAGATGTTGTAGAGACTCCTGTAACTGTATCAGACGTGGCAGAAGGCCAAGAAGCTGCAGAGGCCGCACCTCAAATGCTAGGTGACGAGACCCAAGCTGCCGCAGATACGACTGATGGCGAAGCGCCTGCTGATGACGCCGCCGTAGCAAAGGATGGAGAAGCAACCGCTGCTGCTGCACCTGCCGCTGAAGAAGTGCCAATCCCACAAGATACGCCGCAAGTACAAAAGCTGATCGCTTTGTATCCTAATTTGATTGCGCGTATTCATCCTGTTGCTACCGTCTGCTTCGAAGATGATGAAGTGTGTGATGTGACGGCACGTGTTGCTGGCCCAGCACCTGGCGATGGACCTCGCGATGGTAAAGCGGTATACAATGCCGTATGTCATACTTGTCATGCAGCGGGCTTGCTAGGATCGCCTGTGTTTGCTGATGCCGGCGCTTGGGGACCACGCATAGCAAAAGGTACAGATACGCTATATACCCATGCTATCAATGGTTTCAATGCAATGCCTGCAAAAGGTGGTGCGGATATTCCTGACGAAGAAGTTCAAAATGCTGTAGATTATATGGTTGAAGCAGCAAGCTAATCTGTCCCCAGTGTTTTGCCAAGCTTTTACGATAGATATCTATAAAGCGCCTATCTCATTCAATGGGATAGGCGCTTTTTTTATCATAAATATTATCAATATGAGACTTCAGCTGCATTGCAGTTGAAATTCGTCAGCAGCAGCCTCATTTTATGACTTTACGACATCTATTCTAGCTATTCTTCATCTCAAAGTATTTTTATATACATTTATAACAAACAAAGAGGTCTTCATGTCAGAAGTACCAGCACTTACGATAAAAAACTTATCCAAAACTTATGATAATGGGTTTTCGGCTCTAAAAGGAGTCGATTTAACTGTGCCACAAGGTGGATTCTTTGCATTATTGGGTCCCAATGGTGCTGGTAAATCAACCATGATTGGTATCATCAGTTCGCTGTTTAAACCGACCACAGGCAGCGTGCATATTTTCGGCACTGACTTGTTGGAAAACCCTTCTGTCGCGAAACAGTACCTCGGTATCGTACCGCAAGAGTTCAATTTTAATATGTTTGAAAAGGTCGAAGATATCTTGATTACCCAAGCGGGTTATTTCGGTATTTCGGCCAAAGAAGCCAAACCTCGGGCAAAACGGTTATTAACAGCACTTGGACTATGGGATAAGCGCGATAGTAAATCACGTGAGCTATCTGGTGGTATGAAGCGCCGTTTAATGATTGCCCGTGCGCTGATTCATAAACCAAAATTACTGATTTTGGATGAACCCACAGCAGGTGTAGATATTGAGCTGCGCCGCTCTATGTGGGAGTTTATGCAGCAGATTAATATTGAAGAAAACACCACTATTATTCTGACGACGCATTATCTCGAAGAAGCTGAGCAACTGTGTAAGCGTATCGCTATCTTGGATCATGGTGAGATTCGTATCAATACAGAAATGAAAGATTTGCTCGCACAATTATCTGTTGAAACGTTTGTCTTTGATTTGGAAACACCGCTTACTCATCAATTGGTTTTGGATGGGGTAACAGGGGTCGCGCAACCTGATGATCAGACAATTGAGGTAACCTTGACAGAAGGTGAGTCAATGAATAACGTCTTTACCCAATTATCGAAGCAGGGTATTACTGTAGGCAGTATGCGTAATAAAGCCAATCGATTAGAAGAATTGTTTATGCGCTTAGTAGATAAAAATATTCAAAGTGCAGACAGTATGAAGGAGGCGGGATTATGAGTCAGGACATGATAGATCCTAATAAAACCATGTCATGGAGCAAAAAGTGGATTGCTTTTCGCACCATCTTATTAAAAGAAGTGCGCCGGATAATACGGATTTGGCCACAGACACTACTGCCACCAGTCATCACGATGAGCTTGTATTTTGTCATTTTTGGTAAGATGATCGGCTCGCGTGTGGGTGAGATGGGCGGGGTGCCATACATGCAGTTTATCGTACCTGGTCTGATCATGATGTCGATCATTACCAACAGCTACTCCAACGTGGTGTCGAGCTTCTTCAGTGCTAAGTTCACCTCCAGTATAGAAGAGCTACTGGTCTCGCCCGTATCTAAGCACGCGATTCTGATGGGATATATCAGCGGCGGTATCTTCCGTGGTCTGGCCATTGGGGTTATCGTTTCAATCGTTGCGCTATTCTTTACTGACCTCGGTATTGAGCATTTATTTGTGACCATATTTACGGTACTGGGTACCTCTATTCTGTTTTCGCTTGGCGGCTTTATCAATGCGGTATTTGCCCGCTCATTTGATGATATCTCTATTATTCCAAGCTTTGTATTGACGCCGCTTACCTATCTTGGTGGTGTGTTTTATTCGATGGAAAACTTGTCACCATTTTGGCAAAATATCTCTTTACTGAACCCTATTGTGTATATGGTCAACTCATTCCGTTACGGTATCCTTGGCTACTCTGATGTCAATGTTTGGTACTCGATGGCAGCTATTTTTGTTTTCTGTGCAATATTCTATACTATCGCCTATCGCTTACTCAGCAACGGCTCACGCGTGCGCTTGTAACCAAAATTGTTATAAACAAACAAACCGTTTTACTATCAAAGCCTGACACTGTTGGGCTTTTTTATGGCACCTCTTTAGGGGTTGATGCGGCGAGCCAGTCTAGACAGGCTATGAAAGCAATGTCTTTGATAAGCGGATTGGCAGTTAAATGCTGATGCTTGCTTAAACCAAATTCATTATCGACCAGCGTGTTATTGCTGTAAAATAACCCCTTTCTGATTTGAATATATTCTATAGTTTAGAAGGCAATTTATGAGCATACACGGTATTTTAGGCGAGCAAACCACAGATTATCCGACTGAGTATAGCCCGCAAACGTTATATCCTATTGCCCGTAGCATTGGTCGCGATGCTATAGGTTGGCAAGATGACAAGCTGGCCGTAGGTGTCGACTGGTGGCACGCGTTTGAGGTATCTTGGCTTAGTCTGCAAGGGATATCACAGGTGGTGATGGCACGTTTTAGTATTCCAGCAAGCGCGCCTTATATTGTAGAGTCTAAATCATTGAAACTGTATTTAAACAGCTTTAATTTTACAGAATTTGCCAGCTGGGATACCGTACAACAATTGGTTGCAAAAGATCTCTCTGCTTGCGTACAAGCAGAGGTAACAGTCGAGCTATTTGGATTAGAAGACAGCCAATCAAGGTTGCTGATTACCCAGCCTGAGGGTGTATGTATCGACAATGCTTTAACAGACAGCGCAAACAAAGTTGCACTAGTGGCTCACCCTGATGCCTCTCTATTGAATGATAATGAAACAGATACCTGTCATGTCACAGCAGAGGTTGGTAGCAGTGCGCCAGTGACCTTTTATTCTAATTTATTACGCAGTAATTGTCCGGTCACCAATCAGCCTGATTGGGGCACACTCTCAGTTACTATCACCAGCCAAGCGCCTATTAATCATGCTGCAATGCTACGCTATGTACTGAGTTTTCGTCAGCATAATGGCTTTCATGAGCAATGTGTTGAGCAGATATTCTCCGATTTGAGCCAGCACTATGAGCCAAGTGCCTTGATAGTGCGGGCTTGGTATACGCGCCGCGGCGGTATCGATATCAACCCTTGCCGTGTGAGTGATATAAACTTACTGCCACAGCCGAGCCGTTTAATTCGTCAGTAAGTAAATATCGATGTTATGAGTCACGGGGACACCCTACAATCAATCAACTTTATTCATCTGAGGTAAGGATACCAGTATGAAATTGAGAACGCACGTTGTAACGATAGTAGGCGTAGCTGTGCTATCGATTTCTACGATGTTATCAGCGCAGGCGGCATTTATAGAAAATGAATACGTTTGTGAAGATGCCTATATGGAAGTGGCCTATGATTGTGGTAACAATGCAGTTATAGTCGAAAAAAACCGACTTAATAAAATTTATAGCAATATTTATCGCCCTTTAAACAATACGCAAAAAGCGCAATTGGATAAAGAACAACGTGCATGGTTAAAAGCTCGAAATGACAAGTGTGCCTTTGAATACGAAGGCCCAATGAACAACTCTATCGTGTATGCTCAGATTGGAGCAAATGTTTGTACAGCTATTGAGAGTCAGAAACGTAGTAAAGTACTTGTTAAAAAATACAACATTCAATAGTTTGTTCTAGCCAATGAAAAAGCGCCTATCTCATCATATGAGATAGGCGCTTTTTGTTATATAGTCTTTATTTACAAAACTATTTACCGCTTACTTTTGCCATGACTTCTTCACGGCTTAATAACTGCTTTTCGGTATCGCGGCGATTGACGTATTCATACTTATCTTCAGCCAAGTTACGGTCTGAAACCACGATACGATGTGGAATACCAATCAATTCTAGATCAGCAAACTTAACGCCTGGACGCTCGTTACGATCATCTAGCAGTACATTGACACCTTGAGCTTTGAGCTCTTCGTACAATGCCATGGCCGTTTGCATGACGGTATCTTCTTTTGACTTCATCGGTATGATGGCGACTTCAAAAGGCGAAATTGAGTCTGCGGTATGCGGCGTTTGTGGCCACATGATGCCATTTTCATCATTGTTTTGTTCGATAGCCGCGGCAATGATACGGCTCACACCAATACCATAGCAACCCATCATTAAGGTCACAGGTTTGCCATCTTCACCTGAAACTCGGCAGTTGAGCGCTTGTGAGTATTTATCACCCAGCTGGAAGATATGACCCACTTCGATACCACGCTTGATTCTTAGCAAGCCTTTGCCATCAGGAGAAGGATCGCCTTCTTGCACGTTGCGCACATCAACAATACGTGTGATGCTGGCATCTCGTACCCAGTTCATGCCAATGGTGTGATGGTTGACTGTATTGGCACCAGCCACAAAATCTGACAACGTGGCAGCCGAGCGATCAACAAAAACTGGCATGTCTAAATCGACGCCGATATAGCCCTTGTGCAAACCGGCAGCTTTTAATTCTTCATCAGAAGCTAATGTCAGTGGCACGTTGGCCTCTTCGATTTTTTCAGCTTTGATGGTGTTTAGCTGATGATCGCCGCGCAATACAATAGCAATCAGCTGTGGTTGATCGTCTTCGGTATGGCCATGCACAATCAAGGTTTTGACCGTGTTCGTGAGAGGTATGTCCAAATGTTCAGCCACCATTTTACAAGTGGTCATATTCTCTGTTAGCACATCTTCACGTGCCACACTCGGCGCTTGACGCTCTGCTGTGCTCACCGATTCGGCAAGTTCAACGTTGGCAGCATAGTCAGAGGCATCTGAGAACGCAATGTCATCTTCGCCGCTGTCTGCCAATACATGAAACTCATGTGATGCAAAGCCACCAATTGAACCCGTGTCAGCTTGCACTGCACGGAAATCTAGACCCAAACGGGTAAAGATGCGCGTATACGCCTCATACATATCATCGTAAGTTTTGGCCAAAGACGATTGGTCAACGTGGAATGAATAAGCATCTTTCATCGTAAATTCACGCGCGCGCATCACACCAAAGCGTGGACGAATCTCATCACGGAATTTATTTTGAATTTGGAAGAAAGTAATCGGTAGCTGTTTATAACTGCGCAGCTCACCTTGTGCTAGGTTGGTAATCACTTCTTCGTGCGTAGGACCTAGTACAAAATCGCGATCATGACGGTCTTTGAATCTTAATAATTCAGGGCCGTAATCGTCGAAGCGCCCGGTCGTTTGCCAAAGCTCAGCAGGCTGGGTCATGGGCATGAGTACTTCTTGTGCGCCAATGTTTTGCATCTCTTCGCGAACAATACGTTCGACCTTTTGTAAGACGCGTAAACCCATGGGCAACCAAATATACAATCCAGAAGCGATTTTACGGATAAGACCCGCGCGCACCATCAATTGGCTTGAGGCGATATCGGCGTCACTTGGGGTTTCTTTTAGTGTGGCAAATAAAAATTGACTGGCTTTCATAAATAAAGCGGAACCTTATCAACGATAAAAAAATAAGAAGAAATAGTAGGATGTTGAGCGTACGGTCAATCGTTTCACTGCCGCGGCAAACTTACCTTTATTACTTAGCAAGAATCTAGGGTATTTCCTAGTGACGAACATGCTCATATAAAAAGCATATTAGCAAAAACCACCCTTATGAAAGAGGGGTAGATTTGAATTGAGATATCATCATGTCGAAATGCAAAGTATTCAGATCAAAAGTCTGGTAAACGCATTTACACTGACATTTTATGCATACAATCTGACTATGTTAGGTAAAGTTGGCCTAAGACGCAATGACTTTTTGTTTTTTCAGACCGAACGTTACGTAACGGCGAAAATAAGGCTCAAATAACGGAGAAGTTTGTATAAATTTATAACAAAAAATCGCTATATTTCAGAGGCAGCTTAATACGTCATTATGTAGAAGATTGGTAGCGATTACTTGAAGTTATAGCACGGCAGTCATATCTAAACTTTAGACGTTGATTTTGGTTTTGCTGATTCTAATTTTATAATGGCTCATAAAAAACGATACAATATAAAGGTAGCTTCTATGAATAGTCCTGATATGAATAATAAAAATTGCCAGCCTACCAAAACCCCAATCGCCAAGATGTCGTGGGTGGTTTTGCTTATCGGCCTAGCTGCCATTGTATTTGCAGTTTATAGCATTCAAAACAGTACCAAAGAAGCGCCGATAGAAACCATTACTCGCGAAGGTGTGGTCACACAAATCCAAAATTTGAATCGTTTAGAAACGGTCTCATTCAGTGTTGATACCGTTATCACCAGTGAGCGCAATGGCAGTTGGCAAAAGCTGTGGCAAGATGAGCAAAAAGGGCTATTCATCGCGCATGGTCGCGTAGAGGCAGGGGTCGATCTGAGTGCATTGACGCCAGAGATGGTACAAGTGGTGCCAGCGGTTCAACCTGATGAGGCAACAGAAGGTAAACAAGGAGAAATGAGCAGCACAGCTATGCCGCAAATCAATATTACCTTGCCACCCTCAGAGATATTCTCAGTATATCTAGACGATATCGAGATTTATGATTGGCAGACAGGGGCATTTGGCATGATGCAAGTTGACCCCAAGATATTTGACCAAGCCCAGAGCATGGCCAAAAAAGAAGTGCTAGAGCGCGCTTGTCGCGGTGATGTCATGACCATGGCACTGCAAAACGCCCAAACCCAATTGCAGCAGCTATTTGCATTGACAGGGGCAGTGGTGACTGTCACCACCCAAGGCGCAGGCGCGTGTCAACTGCCCGCCACTGCGAATGGCTAGTTTGCTAGTTATTTTCTTAAACTTAAGCTTCTTTTTTAAATTCAGCAATAGTCAATTGACGAGCCAGTTTATGTTCAACCATCGGCGCAGGGTAATCAACATCGTTAAACTTACCACCCTTTGCCAGTTCTTTACGCATTTTATCCTCGCTATGTAAAATAGTAGTAGGAATGTCTTTTAATTCTGGTAGCCAAGTTTTAATAAACAAAGCTTTAGAATCATGTGTATTGGCTTGACTAAAGGGGTTCATAATACGGAAGTAGGGCGCTGAGTCAGTACCTGTTGAGGCGCTCCATTGCCAGCCGCCGTTATTGGACGCAAAATCGCCATCTATCAGCTGCTGCATAAAGTAGCGCTCACCCAAGCGCCAATCAATCAATAAGTCTTTGGTCAAAAACATCGCTGTGACCATACGCAAGCGATTGTGCATAAACCCCGTCGCATTTAGACAACGCATCGCCGCATCTACGAGCGGCACACCTGTCATGCCTGTACACCATGCTTCAAAATCATCAGTGTTATACGACCAATTAATCTTGGTATCAGTCTCTTCTTTATACGCTTTATGACGAATCAGGTTTGGCTTTTCGACCAGCACGTGCCGATAAAAGTCTCGCCATGCAAGCTCGCTTATCCAGCGATTGATGTCTTCGTTGTCGCCATCATTGCCATGTAGTTTCTCTTGTGTTGCATTTGCCTGTAGATAGCAAAGTCTAGGGCTGATAGAACCTATAGTGAGGTAAGCTGATAGCTGACTGGTTGCATACAGATGGGGGACATCACGGCTCACATCATAATCATTGATATCATCATCGACGAATGCCTCTAGGCGCTGGCAAGCGGCAGACTCACCTGCAGGATAGGCATCTCTTGCTTGGTTAAGCTGAGCTGTCATATCGATATGTGGCAAAGACTCGTTATTTTCTAATGTCTGCTGGTAATCATTCAGCATTTTCTCACTTAGTGCTTTGATATCGTCAATTGTATTAGCAAACGTTTGCGATGATTGTAGTTTGATTTTATAATCGCTATCCACTGCGGGTGCTTCATGCATTTGAATGGTGCTGACGTCTAACGTATGTCGCCACTTTTTATAAAACGGGGTGAAGACCTTATACATGCTATCGCCATCATTGGTCGTGATGCTTTGCGGCGGCAAAATGCACTGGTCATGCCAGCGGACAAACTCGATATCGTCTTTTGCCAGTTGTTTGCTTAATTGCTCATCACGATCAATCTCATTACCTTCATACTCATGATTGGCCATAACGCAGCTGATATGGTTATCCTGACACAAGGTGGTTAGAGCATCGATACAGTCTGAGAAGCTTGGACAAACTTGAACGATCAAGGTGATGTTTAGTTTTTCTTGCAATGTCTTTGCTAAGATAGGTAACGTGCGGGTAATATGATCGACTTGTACAAGGGACGTATCATGCGCTTGCCACTGCTCAGGCGTCAAAAAGAATACGGCAGACACTGAGGCGTTGTCTTCTTTTGCACGTTCGCAAAGCGCTGCTAAAGTGGTATTGTCATGGATACGTAGGTCACGGCGAAACCACATCAAGTAATGCGGTGGATTTTTGCTAGTAGCATTGTCGTCAGTATCAGTATTATTAGCGGCTGTCTGTGCAGTCTTAGACATCAAAGTATCCCTATATTAATCAATCGCAATCATAAACAAAACTAAGGATAAAAGTATGCTAGGATAAGTTTTTGGATGCAATGGCTTTGCCGTTTGGTTAACAAAACCTCATCACATCTAACGATTTATCTTTAGCTTGAACCTATCTGATGCCGCTATAATCGGTGTCATATTCAGTACCATGAAACGCAAGGTCACAAAATGCACGTTAAGTTTTGCGGGTTTACTCAGCTTAGTGATATACAGACTGCGGCACAGCTAGGTGCAGATGCAGTGGGTTTGGTGTTTTATCCACCCAGTCCACGTGCAGTCACGATAGAGCAGGCGCAAACCCTGAGCGCTACTGTGCCTGCTTTTGTCAGCGTGGTGGCGTTGGTGGTCAATATGTCTGAAGATGAGCTGATTAAATTAGCAAACAATGTCTCTTTTGATATTATCCAGTTCCATGGTGATGAGACGCCTGAACAGTGCCAACAGCTGGCAGGTATGGTTAATAAACGCTGGATCAAAGCATTGCGTATCAATACAGAGCAAGACACCCTCGATAGTGTCCGCGCTCAGATTGCTCAATTTGCGACTGCAGGTGCCAGTAGTATTTTGCTGGATGCTTATCATCAAGATGCATACGGCGGTACAGGGCAGCGTTTTAACTGGAGTCTCATTCCACATGACAGCACACTGCCGATCATATTGGCTGGTGGACTGCATGCCGATAATGTTGCTGCTACATTAGATTTGCCTATCTATGGCGTCGATGTGAGCGGTGGTATTGAGGTTGACAAAGGTAAAAAAGACGCTGCCAAAATGCGTGCCTTTATGAAAGCGGTCAAGCGCGACCGATGGCAAAACGCTACGGTCACTGGCGCTATCTAAGTGGGTTTGTATCAAGCTATTTGCCATACATAATCTGCTTAGTTGATCGTTATTCCGATTTTTCTGCTTAAATCTTATTACGTTGTTATCCCTTTTATTATTTTCTCTCTATTTATCTAAAGTTATCTAAAAAATACCACTTATTACAGTAGGAATTATCATGAGTCATGTCGAGAACAAAGATTTATCTGCCACTGCACAATCTGTTAATACTTTTACCAACCCTGAAAATGTACAGGACTTCAACCAGTATCCTGATGCACGCGGTCACTTTGGTGTACATGGGGGTCGTTTTGTCTCTGAGACGCTAATGGCTGCTCTAGAAGAGCTAGAAGCGCTTTATACCAAAGTCAAAGCCGATCCTGCGTTTTGGGAAGAGTATCACAACGATTTGGTCAATTATGTTGGTCGTCCAACGCCGCTTTATCATGCTAAGCGTTTGAGCGATGAGATTGGCGGTGCGCAAATTTACTTTAAGCGTGAAGACTTAAACCATACTGGCGCGCACAAAGTAAACAACACCATCGGACAAGCACTGCTTGCCAAAATGTGTGGCAAAAAACGCATCATCGCTGAGACTGGTGCAGGACAGCATGGCGTGGCGACGGCAACGATTGCCGCTCGTTTAGGATTAGAATGTATCGTCTATATGGGTGCTGACGATGTCGAGCGCCAAAAGATGAACGTCTATCGTATGCGTCTGCTTGGCGCAACAGTAGTGCCAGTGACCTCTGGCTCACGCACGCTCAAAGACGCAATGAATGAAGCGATGCGCGACTGGGTCACCAATGTCGATAGCACGTATTATATTATTGGTACGGTTGCAGGCCCGCACCCTTATCCGCTATTGGTTCGTGATTTCCAAGCGATTATCGGTAAAGAGGCACGTATTCAGCATTTAGAAAAAACAGGAAAAATGCCAGATGCTTTGGTTGCTTGTGTCGGTGGCGGCTCGAATGCTATTGGTTTGTTCTTTGATTTCCTAAACGATACTGACGTTAAAATGTACGGTGTCGAGGCAACAGGCGATGGTATCGAAACAGGTCGCCATTCAGCGCCACTAGCAGCTGGTCGGATCGGGGTACTGCACGGTAACCGTACTTACCTAATGGCAGATGATGATGGTCAGATTCAAGAGACACATTCTATCTCAGCTGGTCTTGATTATCCTGGTGTTGGCCCTGAGCACAGCTTCTTAAAAGACATGAAGCGCGTTGAGTATGTCGGCTGTACGGATAAAGAGGCGCTAGAAGGCTTCCATGAGGCCACGCGCAAAGAAGGCATCATCCCTGCGCTTGAGACTGCTCATGCCGTCGCTTATGCATTGAAACTGGCTAAAACCATGACACCTGATCAGACGATTATCGTTAATATGTCAGGTCGCGGTGACAAAGATTTGCATTCAGTGATGAAAGCAGAAGGGATTGAGATGTAGTAACGAGTATCTTTATAAGTTACTAGATTCTTCTTTATAGGAAAAATTGTTTGACCTTTTATTGTTCAATATAGATTATTAAATGAAAGGTCAAACAAGCCAGTTTATAATAATTAAGAGACCATTATGACCAGAATTGAAAGCACTTTTGAAACCTTAAAAGCACAAAATAAAAAAGCCCTGATTCCTTATGTGATGGCAGGCGATCCTAATCCGACCACGACAGTCGGCTTGCTACATGACCTAGTTAAACATGGTGCAGATATGATCGAAGTCGGTCTGCCATTCTCTGACCCAATGGCTGATGGCCCTGTGGTCGCTTTGGCTGGTGAGCGTGCGTTGGCCGCCGGTACGAGTACCCGTGATGCGCTAAAAATGGTGGCAGAGTTCCGTCAAACAGACACTCAGACGCCAATCATCTTGATGGGCTATCTAAATCCTGTTGAAATCATTGGCTATGACAATTTTGTGGCGCTATGTGAGCAGTCAGGCGTTGATGGTTTATTGATGGTAGATTTGCCACCAGCAGAGGCGGGTAGCTTTACTCAGCATTTGACAGACCATTCGATGAATGAGATTTTCTTGCTATCACCGACCACCTTGCCTGAGCGCCGTGAGCAAGTATTGACCCATTGTGGTGGTTATATCTATTATGTCTCATTAAAGGGCGTGACAGGTTCAGCGACGCTAGATACTGATGCTGTAGCGACTCAAGTTAAAGCGATCAAAGCAGAAACAGATTTGCCAGTATGCGTCGGTTTTGGTATCCGTGATGGCGCATCAGCCAAGGCAATTGGTACTCATGCAGATGGCGTCATTGTAGGCAGTGCATTGGTGCAGAACTTTGCCGATATCGATGCCAATGACGCGGCTGCTGTTGCAAATGCTCAGCAAAAAATTATGGAAAAAATGGATGAGCTGCGCAGTGCTTTAGACAGCTTAAGTGCATAGCAGTGGAACTTTAGTATATAGATAGCAAGATGACCAAATGTGGTCATCTTTGGTTTACAAGCTTATATGGCTATCAGTGTCGACCGAAGACAATATCAAATGACTTTGCTAAATTTAGTTTACGAGTGTAAACTAATACGACTATTATATAGGGTCTAATAGCCGTTATTTGTCACGAGCGGCTATTGATAAGCACACAGTCAACCTATCGGTGCGTAAGTGAAAAGTTGAACACGTAATCGCGCTGTATGATGGCTCATGTTATGACTGGATGTAACGCTTAGCGCAGACCACTATGACACTTTCAATGACAAGCGAATGAGCCAACTTGTCAGTAAGCCTTTTATGATGGCAAATAATATGACTGATACAATAACAACACCCGATAACACGACTGCTACCACCGCGCCAAACAGCAATGCGGGACAGTCATGGTTCAATCGTCCGATACCAGGTATCAAGCAGCAATTAACTGCACAACTGACAGCGGTAGAGACCGAGCCGTCGACCAAGTGTAGCAACTGTCATTCGATGATTACCAACACCGCGCTTATCTTTAACTGTTATGTATGCCCACACTGTGATCACCATCTACCGATGAGCGCTCGTGAGCGTTTGAATTGGTTGCTGGATCAAGTCGAAGGCGAGACAGGGCAAGAGTTCACGGCAAAAGACCCACTTGGATTTGTGGACAGTAAGCCATATCCTGCACGTATGAGTGAAGCACAAGAAAAAACAGGCGAGTCTGAGGCGTTGGTTGCTATGTATGGCAAACTGCGTAATCTTGATATCGTTGCTTGTGCCTTTGATTTCCGCTTTATGGGTGGATCAATGGGGTCAGTCGTTGGTGACCGTTTTGTGCAAGCAGCCGAAAAAGCGCTAGAACAAAAGATACCTTTAGTATGCTTTGCTGCTTCTGGCGGTGCGCGTATGCAAGAAGGTCTGTTGTCATTGATGCAAATGGCAAGGACAGCTGCCGCGATTGAGCGCTTAAGAATCGCTGGTATTCCTTACATTGTGGTATTGACCAATCCTGTGTACGGTGGTGTTACCGCGTCACTCGCGATGCTAGGTGATATTCATTTAGCAGAACCAAAAGCCATGATTGGCTTTGCTGGTAAGCGAGTGATTGAGCAGACTGTACGCGAGACATTAGAAGAGCCATTCCAGCGAGCTGAGTTCTTGTTAGAACACGGCGTAGTAGATGAAGTGGTGCATCGTCATCAGCTAATTGATACGATCTATCGTTTACTTGCAAAACTATGCCGCGTACCAAATGTAGATGCTCAGTAAAGTGGGATGCTCGATAAGGTAAGTTACTCAGTATATCGAGTCATTTATTGAGTGCATAACGGCTTAGCCGCGTGCTAACATCTACTGCATATGCAAGACCTTCTAATAGCATTTATCGTCATTGCACGGTAAATGCTATTTTTGGTTTTAGCTAACACATATATTTTTATCTCTTATTAAATTTTATATAGGTTTTATTCATGTCTGACCTTTTAGCACCCAACCCTAGTAGCCCTAATAACGAATCTAGTCTGACTGAGTGGCTAGACTATATGCAGCAGATTCATGTGTCTGCGATAGATATGGGATTGTCACGTGTGTTGCCAGTTGCAGAGGCGTTAGGAGTGGTGCAATCAGCCAAAGATGACGCTTATGTATTTACCGTAGCAGGCACTAATGGCAAAGGCTCTACAACCGCTGTCATCGCCGAAATGTGTAAAGCTGCAGGATATAAGACGGCATTGTACCAATCGCCACATCTCAGTGCCTTCAATGAGCGCGTACGTGTGAATGGTGAGATGGTCAGTGATGAGACGCTGATTGATGCATTTGCCAAAGTAGAAGCTGCCCGCTTACAGTGTGATTTGACCTTGTCATTCTTTGAGATGACAACGCTCGCAGCCTTGTTGATATTTGCTGAAGCAGACTGCGATGTATGGGTATTAGAAGTGGGATTAGGCGGACGCCTAGATGTGGTCAATATCATTGATCCTGACATGGCAGTGATTACCAATATTGGTATCGATCATGTCGACTGGCTAGGTGATAATGTTGAAGACATCGGCCGCGAAAAAGCAGGTATATTACGCGATGGGATTTCTGTAGTCTATGGGTCAAGCGAGATGCCAGCCAGCGTGAAGCAAGCCATTGATACTCAGCAAGCGACTTGCTATCAGATAGGGCGCGACTTTAGCTATCGTGATATCAGCTCAGATACTTGGCAATATAGTAATGCAGCGGTGACTTTGCAATTACCACGTCCAGCGCTATCACTGACCAATACCGCCAATGCACTATCAGCAGTACTCGCCAGTCCATTAGATGTCGATATCCATGCCATCGAGCAAGCACTAAACAGGGTCAAGCTGGCAGGGCGTTTTGACTATCGTGAGAGTCAAAGTCGTCATTGGTTATTTGATGTGGCGCACAATGAGCAAGGCGTCGAGTTCTTACTAGCGCAGCTATTACCTTTTTGGCAGCAGCATGTAGACAGTCAGCTTAATCAAAATAGCTCAGCGACTGTCACCCCGCCAAAGATTCAAATGCTGTTCTCTATGCTTGGTGATAAAGACATCGATAAGGTGGTACAGCGTTTGACAGCGGCAGGGTTGCCCATTAGCGAGTGGTTCATCGCGGAGATTGATTATCCACGTGCGGCAAGTACCCAGCAACTAGAGAGCATTTTGGTCAATTATATTGATAATGATGCTATACATGCATTTGATGGCCTAAAATCGGCAACGAATGCGGTAATAGAGGCGAGCCAATCGCAAGACCTAATCGTTGTGTGCGGTTCGTTTCACACCATTGGTGAGGCATTAGCTGCGCTAGGGCTCTGATCATATGAGTTAAAGTAAGGCGTGTTTAGTGTTAACCTTAGTCGTCGCCTGATAGCAGACAGCAAGAAAAATATGCTTTATAATCAAAATGATTTATAAGATTGAGTCTAGAAATTGGGCGCATAAAAAGTCAGCACATATCTAACCCTTGATAACCGTAATTGGCGTTAAGAGAGTCTGAATAAAGCAATTTATCGTGTTGTTTTGAGAGATTTTCGGCGCTGCCGGGTCAACCTTATTACCAACTAAGAGACGTAAACGGATGAACTTTTCGAGACAAGCCTTATTGGGCATTGGGATGATTATAGGCGGTAGCGTCATGCTATATGCCATGGTGCAACAGATTGGTGAGAGTGATACACCGCAGCCTGAATCAGTGATGGTAGATAAGCCAGATGTAGAGCAAGCAGCGTCACAGCCGTTGACGACTGATATCGAAACAGAAAAGCGCATCCTTGCCCAAAAACAGAAAGAGCGTGCCGCGCGTGTGGCAGAACAAGAAAAACGGGCAAAAGAGTTTTTGACAGAGCAAGAGGTAGCAGAAGCGGAAGCGTTGGCAAAAGCCCGTGCCGAGAGCCAACAATATGTGGCAAGTCGCACACCTGACGTAGAAGACAGCACAGATACGGCAAAAGATATCAACAAAGGCCTAACCGTTCAGCCTCGTACTGATAATGTGTCGGCTGTCGATGCCAAGAAGTCTAGTGATGCTGAAAAGCAAAAAGCGGCTCAAGCGCAACAAGAAGCAAAGCGACAAGCTACGCTTAAAGCAGAAGCCGCTGCTAAAAAGTTAGCGGATAGTAAAAAAGCCGCTGAAGCAAACGAGCAAGCCAAAGTAAAGAGGCAAGCAGAGGCCAAAAAGCAGGCTGAAGCACAAGCACTGGTAGAACAAAAGCGAGAAGCTGCCGAAGCGGCTAAGGCTAAAAACGAGCCACCAAAATCACCTTCTGACTATGAAGTAAAAAGAGGTGATGGGCTCATTAAGTTAGCAAGACAATATAATGTACCTGTCGAAGTGCTGGCACAAGCCAATGATATCTCTCCGTCAGCATCATTACAATTGGGGCAAAGTATAACGATTCCGTCACGTGCTCAAGTACAGCGCCTAGAGCGTGAAGCAGTCGCTGCCGAGCAAGCGCGTGAGAAGAAGCGCCAACAAGAAGAAGCCCTCGCAAAGAAATCTGCCGATGCCAAGCGTGATGCCCAGCAAAAGCTCAGTGCCGCACGTAAGGAAGTTAAAGAGACGGATGCCAAAGGTAGCTTTGGGGTACAAGTTGCGCTAGCTGACAATCAAGCCAAAGCTGACGAATTGGCAAAGAAATTCAAATCGGCAGGCTATCAGGTGAAAACCAGTGCAACCAGCCGTGGTGTCCGTGTAGTGGTTGGGCCTGAACGCGGGAAAGTAGCCGCATTGGCCCTAAAAGACAAGATCAATAGCGACCCGAAAGTAAATACGACCAGTGCGTGGGTACTATACTGGCGTTAATACAGTAGCTTGAGTGAGCGTTTTATAAAACTAGAACGCGCATTGATATCTTTTATGAAAACACGACAATTAATGTCGTGTTTTTTGTTTTTAGGTTTGCTGATTGGCGCGCACTTGGTTAGGATAAGCACGATTTTTATTATCTATTTTTATAACCTGTCGGCCTGTAGAGGCTGACCTGTTGTGATCGGCCAGTTAATGACTAAACGAAGTTATCGCACTTATACAAGTTATCGCACTGATAGAAGTCATGATACTGATAGAAGTTATAACATTCGGCCAATCACCCTCATATCGTATAAGGTAAAACCATGTCATTTGGTGTTATATTTTTAATATTGGCCGTTGGGTTTTTAGGGGTGATAATATTACCCAAGCTGTTAGCAAAGCCGCCAGCCGCCGAGCCTGATCCAAAACCGGTACGCGGTGATGAGTTGGCTATTTGGCCATTTGCGCCCATGCCCATCATGACCAATACTGAAGTCATATTTTTTGATAAGTTAAAAAAAGCACTGCCTGAGTATCATATATTTGTACAAGTTCAGCTGTCACGAATCATCGAGGCCAACAGCAGTGAGACCTCAGAGCGTAACTTTTGGTTTAATCGTATCTGTCGCCAGAGCGTTGATTATGTGATCGTAGATGTCGATGCTCAGACCACGCTAGTGGCTATCGAGCTGGATGACTGGACGCATAGTAGCAAAGCGCGCCAAAAAGCGGATGATAAAAAGGATAAGGCGCTTGCCAGTGCAGGTATTGCGATGGTGCGTTTCCACGCTGAGCGCATGCCGAGTGCTGAGATGCTCAGAGATGAGTTGATGCATGTCATTGAGAGGTATTAATCAAGTGAGGTAAGTATTGCTAAATCGTTTTTAGCTACGGACCTTGCTTAACGGATCAGGGCAACCAGCGATGAATCATTCGATTGTTTGAGCTGAATACAGCTATTGGTTTGGCTGCCTGGGACAAATAACGATAGGTCTATCATCCACAAAATATAATCCTGTCGCAGGCGACTCACTATCTGACCAAACCGTTTGCGTTTGACACACATCATAAAAGCCGCGCTTGGTGAACCATTCAATATAATGCGCGGCTCGCAACGTCGTCACATCGATGGTTGCAAGACCTGCCTCGTCTCTCTTATCGCACCATTCATGTAGCGGAAAGCTGGGTGTTAGCCAAGCAGGGTAACTAAAGTTATTGGTATCTATTGGCAGAAAAAACCGCCCTTTTATGATGCCATAACGTTTATCAATTTTAACCTGACCTTTATCTTGGGTGTCTACCCACACTGTCCGAAATTGCTTGGTCTGCATGTGTGTCATCTTGCGCTGTAGATTGTCATTGGCATTAATCCCCACCCAGTTCACAGGCTCAAACGGTGCTGACCCCATAAAAAACTTAATGGCCAGCTCCCAATGCTCGACCAGATGCTCATCATGATTATACAAAATCAAATCAAGCTCTCCAACGGTCTGCTTACCATTATAGAGCTGCACATTATTCGCAAGTGTCTCATACGGATGCAACTTGTGCGCAAACCCATCCTCTAACCAAAATGACAGTAACCCTTCAAAGTGAAACCCCAATCGATTGGGACTTGGGCGCTTGAGTAAATAACGAGTCAGCGCTTGATAGTCTGTCGTGGTATCCAGCTCTGTTAACCGCTGCTCATACGCCTCAAATTGCGCCTGCCAAAAGCTAGCGTTATGTACTGAAATAGCATGTGTATTTTCATGCGGTGCAAAGTCTATCCACTGAGTTAATACGTTAGGACAAGCCAGCGCATAAGCCAAATCACGCACGTAGGGTCGACGGTAACGCTCCCAAGGGGCATCATCTATAAGGCGAGTAGAGGTGGGCTGAGCGATAGGCTCTGACATAGGATAAACCAGTGTAAAGGTGTAGCGTTTACCCTAACGGCTCGCTGTATAAAAGTCTATAGGACACGAGTATCCGCTAGGGTAGTGCGCAGTTTTTTATTTTAGAACATGATATTAATGTGATGAATATGAATGCTGATATCAGGTGGTGATAGCAAGTAAGGTAATAGAATACTGAGTACCATTTTAAGTATTAGCAGTAGCCGTTTTGATAAGTTGCTGGGCGTGTTATGCGGTGGCTGCTGCTCTAAATGAGGTGGGGTATGATCTTGTAGGGTCATATTTAGCTCCATATTTGCCGTAGCTTGATTGCTACGGCTGGTATGGAAGTATTCTATGAAATAGGGTAGTTCGATAGTTCTATATAGAAAATGGCAGAGTTCTATAGAACTTCATCAGCCTTCTTTAACCATTTTGCAATAAAGTCTTTGCCTAAAGTCAAACCTAAACCTTCGGCTTTAGCTATGATTTCTTTATTGATATTACCGTGAGGGTTCTCTAAGTCTTGTTTGTCATAACTTGCAAGTTTAAGCAAAGTAGCTACTAATGTTGCCATAGAATTAATAGTTTTATGATGGGTTGGTTCGTCATCAACTGATGTATTTTCTAATTCGGTTTTAGCTTGTGCTACTTGGCTTTCAAATCCGGCTATTTGTCTTTGAAGATCTGCTATGCGCTGATTATCTTGATCATTTTCTTGATATGGTGTGGTGCTTATTATTGGTGTATTTATATGCTGCCCTTTACCAACAGGCAACTGCTTCAAAATATTATTAATGTCCTGAATATCAAAAAAAACATTATCTCTATCTATGAGGATAGTTTCTTCAATTTTCTCATAAGCGTAAGTTCTTTCATATGATGGTTTTTTATTAAAAAGTATGGCATGACTTTTTTCATAGCTCCAACCGTTTTCTAGATTAGTCTTTTCTACAATTTCATGTGTTTCATCATCACCAACATAACGACTTGCCACAATTTCATGAATGTAACCAGTATTTTGATTTAGCTTAAAAATACTATTACTCAAACCTTTGAAAGCCGAGTCTCTAATTGCTCTTGATTGTCTAAATATTTTTGCATTCTCTATAAACAAAGAGTGGTCATCTTTAAAATAACCCTCAATAAGCCATATATTTCTTATCAATTCGTGTTCAAAATCCAATGGCGCTGAATGTCGCAAAATTGCAAAACCATCAAAATAATAGACAGGCTTTAACTGTCCTTTGTTTATAAATCTATCTAAAAACTGTTTTGCACCTAAAGTTTCAAACATTGAGCCTTTGATATTATGTTCAGTAATTGAGATAGCCTCATCAATAGATAGATACTTAATCATAATTCACACCCTTACACACCCTTAAATCAAAGTAGGTACAAGGCAGTGCCAGCCTAAAGGTGTAGGAACAGCTGGTTTGCGGTTATTCATCATGCCTTGCAAGATTTTTATTATTTTTTGCTCTATCAACTATCAATAATCACCAGTCAAATTTAGCACAAAAAAAAGCCAACCATTGAAAACAATGATTGGCTTTTCTCTTTACTACTATGTTTGGTCGGAACGGCAGGAGGTAAAGTTTAGCCTATAGACCATTATATATAAGGTTTAAAGTTACATGCAGTGAAAATATACCGCAAAATATACCGCAATTTGCAAAAGTCACTTCTGTTTCAACGCTTTTTTGAAGTATAAAAACGTATGAAGATCTGATTATAAAATTATTTGGGTACTCTTGCTAATTTGGTTTTTTAAAGTGATGACAGTACACCTGTTTTGATAGTAGCCTTATCAAAGGAATAGGTTTGTTATGTAAGTATTTTAATCAGCCAGTCGCTCATATGGATTTAAAATCATTATAAGTTCAAGAGCTCGCTCGTTAGTAAGCCTTTATGATTCGCCCTGTTTCTTCATTTCATCAGACACTAACTTAACCTCATTCACAAAGTCTTGTGTAGTATAAGTCTTCATTAGACTTTCAAGGTTTTTGTTGGCTTTAGAGCAATGGACAGTAGCATTTTCAGCAAGTTTGATTGAGTAAGCCTCAACCTGATTAGGTGTATAAAGATGCATAGAGTTCATGCCAGACGCTGCAGACTGATCTTTTCTAATCTTATTTCTAACTCTGACAAACTCACTAACTACATCACTTACTGATTCGCCTTCAGCTAAAGACAGTGATGACATTTTAACAAATCTGTCCGTAAACATAAATTTAGCTTTATCCCTAGGAATAAGTCCTAATGGGGTCATATCCTCTAAAATAACATCCATATATGCTGCACATAATAAATTATCATTTGTCGGTGACACTGCTAGTGCTGGAACAGATAAGCTTACCAACATACTAATCCCAACACATATCTTGCTCAAGGTCGCCTGTAGTCGCATGTGCTAATCTTCCATCAGAAATATTTTGATTGTATCATTACTAGCTCAATATTGAGCTGTTAATAAATATTAGAAGTCATCCACTTTTACAGTAAGAACTAGAAAAGGTGCTCTAATTACTGCTTTTCTTGATTTCATCTATTTTTTTACCTATGCATTTTGAGCTGTCTCTGTACTATATGATCGAGCACGCAGCTCATGAAGTTGATTATTGCTTCCACATCTATAGTAGTTAATAAATTATCATACATTTAATAGAGCCAACATTAAGTTTGCATACTAGCCTTTATATACTCTACTATCATACAATAAACTTTATAAGCCGTCATAAGTCGATGTATTCCATCGCAGCACGTGTAGTCTGATTTTAAGCCTGTCATATAATCCCAAGCATTCAACCTTGCCCAACAAACAATAAGACAATTCCATGACCAAAAACTTCTCTCAAACAGCGGCTTTCATCTGGTCTGTCGCTGACCTATTGCGCGGTGACTTTAAGCAATCTCAATACGGCCGCATCATTTTGCCATTCACACTACTGCGCCGCCTAGAGTGCGTATTATCAGAGACCAAAGCTGCTGTGGTTGTTGAGAGCCAACGTATCGCTGATATGGGTCTACCAGAGGAAGCGCAAGAGAAGTTTATCATTCGTGCCAGCAAGCGACCGTTCTACAATACCTCGCCCATGGATCTAAGTAAAATGGGTCAAAGCGACATCAAAGATAACCTCAATACTTACGTGCAATCTTTCTCTAAAGACGCGCGCGAGATATTCGAGCACTTTAAGTTTGAAGAGTTTGTCGGGCAACTGGCCGATGCCAACTTACTGTATAAAGTGGTGCAGAAGTTCGCCACTACGGATCTTAGCCCTGAGGCTATCTCTAACCATGAAATGGGCTTTGTGTTTGAAGAGCTGATCCGCCGCTTTGCTGAAAGCTCAAACGAAACTGCTGGTGAGCATTTTACCCCTCGCGATATCGTGCGCCTGACTACTTCACTGGTATTTATGGAAGATGATGACGCGCTGACCAAAGACGGCATTATTCGCACCATTTATGACCCGACAGCAGGTACAGGCGGCTTCCTATCATCTGGTATGGAGTACGTGCTAGAGCTGAACCCTGATGCGGTCATGCGTACCTATGGGCAAGAGCTAAACCCTGAGTCTTATGCCATCTGTAAAGCCGATATGCTGATCAAAGGGCAAGAGGTGAATAACATTAAGCTGGGCAATACCTTGTCTAGCGATCAGCTGGTCGCTGAGAAGTTTGACTACATGCTGTCTAATCCGCCGTTTGGGGTAGATTGGAAAAAGATATCAGGTGAGATTAAAGACGAGCACGAGCAAAAAGGCTTTGACGGTCGCTTTGGGGCTGGTTTGCCGCGCGTGTCTGATGGTTCGCTATTGTTCCTGATGCATTTGATTAGCAAGATGCGTCCGATTACTGATAATGCCAAAGATGCAGATAACAGCAGCAATCAAGGCAGCCGTATCGGTATTATCTTAAATGGGTCACCGCTATTCACAGGCGGCGCAGGAAGTGGCGAGAGTGAGATTCGCCGTTATATCTTAGAGGCTGATTTACTAGAGGCCATTATCGCCCTGCCTACCGATATGTTTTACAACACGGGTATCGCTACTTATGTATGGGTATTAAGCAATAAGAAAGCGCCTGAGCGTAAAGGCCATGTGCAATTGATCGATGGCAGTAACCTATACGGCAAAATGCGTAAATCACTTGGCTCTAAGCGTAATGAGATGAGCGATGATGATATCAAGACCATTATCCGTAGCTTTGGTGACTTTGAAGTGGTGGATGCGCGTGTGCTAGATAAGCCAGAAGAGGTGAAGTCTAACCGTGGCCGTCAGTCTGCCAATCCTAAAGCTGAGCCTGCTAAAACCTTTGCCAGTAAGATATTTGCCACCTATGAGTTTGGCTATCGCCGTATCACCATTGAGCGTCCGCTACGTCTATCTGCTCAGTTATCTGATGATGCTATCGAAACCTTGCGCTATGCTTCTAAACCGTTTGATATGGTCATGCCAGCGCTATATGAGGCATTTGGTAGTGAGTGGACGGCTGACAGCTATGGCGACTTATTAGCGGTCACGTTAGAAGCTCGTGCAATGATTAAGTCGGACTTCTCCGAGCTAAAAGAAAAGCAAATCAAAGACGTGCTTGATGCCAAGCTCTGGCAAGATCAGCTTGAGATTATGAATAAAGCCAAAGCCTTGCAAACGGCTATCGGTGAACACCAATTCGATGACTTCAATGAGTTTGAAAAAGTGCTTAAGCAAGCGCTAAAAGACGCTGATGTGAATTTGGACGCCAAAGAGAAAAAGCAGCTGATGGATGCCATCACTTGGAAAAATCCTGAAGCAGAACCCGTTATCAAAAAAGCGATCAAGGTTGAAAGTCCACTCTATGGCGCGTTTAGCTATAAGCCTACCGCTAGTAATCAAAAAGCAGACAAGCCAGCCAAAATAGTCGAGTTCCAAACCGACAGTGACCTACGTGATTATGAAAATGTGCCGCTTAATCCTGAAGTGACCACCACTGAGTTGATTGAAAGCTACTTCGCCCGTGAGGTGCAGCCGCATGTGCCTGATGCGTGGATCAATGGCGATAAGACTGATGCCATCGATGAAGAGGTTGGTATTGTCGGCTTTGAGATACCGTTTAACCGTCACTTCTATGTGTATGAGCCCCCACGTCCGCTAGCTGAGATTGATGCAGACTTAGATGCGGTGAGCACTGAGATTATGCAGTTATTAGGCGAGGTGCATTCGTAATGCTACAAGATAAATATAGTGAATACTTAGATTCTGGATTGATGTGGGTTAAAGAATATCCGTCACACTGGAATCTTACCAAAGTTAAGTATGAGGCTTATGTCAAGGCTAGAGTTGGCTGGCATGGACTAAAGACAGACGATTTTACGGATGTTGGTCCATATCTAGTAACTGGTAGCGATTTTAAAAGCTCTATAATTTCTTGGAAGGATTGTTATCACTGTGATTTAGCTCGTTATGAGCAAGACCCATACATCCAACTGCAAAATGGCGATCTTCTTCTTACTAAGGATGGAACTATTGGCAAAATAGCATTGGTTCAAGGGCTGGGAGTAGATGAAAAAGCCACTCTTAATAGCGGTGTGTTTGTTGTCCGTCCTTTAAGCAATGGTTTTACAACGGAATTTTATTTTTGGTTGTTAGAATCAACTGTTTTTAAAAAGTTTTTCGACTATTTTAAAACTGGCAGTACGATAGTACATTTGTATCAAGATACATTCGTAAATTTTTCTTACGCTTCACCACCGCTAATTGAGCAAACCCAAATCGCCAAATTTCTCGACCATGAAACCGCCCAAATCGATACCCTAATCGAAAAACAGCAAACCCTTATCCAACTGTTAAAAGAAAAGCGCCAAGCCGTGATTAGTCATGCGGTGACCAAAGGCTTAAACTCTGACGCACCGATGAAAGATTCGGGTGTGGAATGGTTAGGGGAAGTGCCTGAGCATTGGGCGGTCAAAAAGAATAAGCATTTGCTTGAATTTGTCACGAGTGGATCTCGGGGGTGGGCTGAGTATTATTCAGATGAAGGTAAGTTATTTTTTAGAATTACCAACTTAACTAGAGATACTATTGAGCCTAAATTAGAGTCTATTAAAAATGTTAATCCTCCATCTGGTGCTGAAGGTGAACGATCTAAAATCGAATTAAATGACTTACTAATTTCAATTACGGCTGATTTAGGCTCTGTTTGTGTGGCGAATGATTCAATAGCTGGAGGTTTTGTTAGCCAGCATGTCTCATTATGCCGACCTAATTCATCTGTCAAATCTGCGCGATGGCTTGCTTACTTTATCCTTTCTGACTCAGCTAAAGAGCAGTTTGTTGGGTCTGGTTACGGTGGGACAAAAATACAACTTAGTTTAGAAGATATTAGAGAGTTGAATATTGCTTACCCACCTGAAAAAGAACAAGAAAATATCGCATCATATATCGATAACAAACTTGAAAAGTTTGAAACTTTAATGAGTCAAGCAGAACAAGCCATCCAACTTATGCAAGAACGCCGTACTGCTTTAATTTCTGCTGCTGTTACAGGCAAGATTGATGTACGGGGCTGGCGGGCGGCTGTTATTTAGAGTAAAACAGTGCGGAATACACAGAGTTATGATCAAAATCTCGTCTCTAAATTTTATAAACGAAATCTATTCAATTTATTATTAAGTATCATTACTTTGTAACTACTAATCACTTGGAGCCATTCTATTGAAAATAATGACTAAAGTTTTAATCGCAATGCTTTTGATAGAGTTCTCTATTGGAGCTTTTGCTTTTTATTTCGTTAGCCAGCCTCAGGAAATAAGAAATGGCTCTGCTTATAATGTCGTTGCTTCAGTTGTACTGAGAGTAAAATCTTTATCCAATAGTATTGATAAGTCAGAATTTCTTGACTATGTTGATAAAGCTTTAAAAGATGGGGTTTTTAGCCGTTGGGAGTATGAGCAGATCATCCTGCGCTCGCAAGAACTATATAATTTGGATATGGTTAATACAGAGCTGAATGAGATAGATAGACTACTTGAAGAGATCAATGTCGCTAACATTCCTACTAATGATTAATAAAGGCTGGACGATGCAAAAACTATTTTCAACAGGTGCGCTAAAGCTATTAGGTTGGGCAGTTGTAATAGTATTACCTTTAGCTGTGGTCTTTTATTATTATCAAACTTATGTAGTAGGTTACGTTAACAATGATAGTAAAGTAACTAGATATTATAAGAGAGCTCAACGCTATATCAAAAGAATTGAAAAAGACCCCGAACTTGAACAAGTAGAAAAACAACTATTATTCGCATTTCTCGAAGAAAAACTTGAAGATCGTTTACTTGATAAAGACGAATATGAGCAAGTTTTGAGTCAGTATGAGGCTGTACACTCTAACGACGGTATAAGTGAGCTTCAGGAATTATTGAATAAGTCAGACAATACAGAAGATTCAAGTAGGTAGATAGATTGTAGTGTATAAACTGGGAAATAAGAGTTATCTAAAAACAATAAACCTAAACGGACTCAACATGACCAACGCGCACAACGTCACCTACGAATCTGTCTTCCAAGCCGACATCATCGAGCAGATGCAAGCGCAAGGCTGGCAAGTAGGTCATGCCAGCGGCTATCAGGCAGAGACCGCACTATATGAGCAAGACGCGCTAGACTTTGTACAGATCACCCAACCAAAGGAATGGGAGAAGTTCTGCCGCATCTTTCCTATCGACTCAGAGCGCCACTTTATCACCGCATTGGTGAAGCAGCTTAATAAGGCAGACGCGCAAGCTACCGATAGAGTATCGCGCACCTATGGCACATTGGGCGTACTGCGTCATGGTCTCAAGATTCGCAACGCACGTTTCTCTTTATGCCAGTTCAAACCTGAGCACAGCCTCAACCCTGAGACTATGGCACGCTATGAGGCCAATATTTGCCGTGTGGTTCCTGAGGTGGTGTATAGCTCTCATACTAGTATAAAAGACAGTCCAAAAGGCGAAACAGGCGGCAAGGTCGCTAAGCGTAATCGTATCGATGTGGTGCTATTCGTCAATGGCTTGCCCGTCACAACGATGGAGCTAAAGTCGGAATTTAAGCAAGCGGTACAAAATGCTATTACTCAGTATAAGAAGACACGCCTACCTAAAGACCCTGATACTAAGAAACCTGAGCCGCTGCTGACGTTTAAGCGTGGTGCATTGGTACATTTTGCTGTCAGTCAGTATGAAATTTATATGACCACTAGGCTGGCAGGTGGCAGTACTTATTTCTTGCCGTTTAACAAAGGTACCAGTGACGGCGGTGCGGGTAATGATACGCCTGACGATATCAGCCGCTATGCCACCGATTATCTATGGAATGAAGTGCTCACGCCAGACAATCTATTGGCTATTCTCGGCCACTTTATGCACTTGCAGATAGACGAGGAAGAAGACGCGATTGGCCGAAAGTCTAAAAAAGAGACTATGATGTTCCCACGCTATCATCAGTGGGATGTGGTGACCAAGTTGGTTAATGCTGCTGTGTCTGAGGGAGCTGGTCAAAAGTACCTCATTCAGCATAGTGCAGGTTCAGGCAAATCTAACTCTATTGCATGGACTGCCCATCAGCTATCCACCTTGTACAACAGCGATGGCGATAAGCAATTTCACTCCGTTATTGTCATCACCGACCGTACAGTGCTTGATGACCAATTGCAGGACACCATCTATCAGTTTGAACATGCCGATGGCGTGGTTGGTAAGATCAATAGGAAAGAGAGCGATGGCTCAAAGTCTGAACAGCTTGCCGAAGCATTGGTCAACTCACAGCCGATCATTATCGTCACCATTCAAACCTTCCCGTTTGTACTAAAAGCGATTGAAGACTCAAGTGTGCTCAAGTCGCGCCGCTATGCCATCATTGCCGATGAAGCCCATTCCTCACAGACAGGCTCTACCGCACGCCAGCTTAAAGAAGTGTTGGTCTCAGGTGATATAGAGAGTAAGCAAGGCGGTACTTCTGATAATGCTGCCGAGAATGACGCGCCGCTATCTAGCGAAGACATATTAGATGCCACGTTAGCCGCACGTCGTAGCAGTCCGAATTTAAGCTATTACGCCTTTACTGCCACACCTAAACCGAAAACCATCGAACTGTTTGGACGTCTACCTAATCCCGACTTGCCAGCTGCCAGCGATAACCTGCCAGCCGCTTATCATGTCTATTCCATGCGCCAAGCCATTGAAGAAGGCTTCATCTTAGATGTGCTCAAGAACTACACCAACTACAAAGTGATGTATCAGCTTACCCAAAAGCTGGCTAGCGATGACGGTGAAGTCGATGCCCGCCGCGCCAAGATTAAGCTCAATAGCTGGGTGCGCTTGCATGAGCACAATATCGCCCAAAAAGTTAAGATCATCATTGAGCACTTTAATGACAACATCAAAGGCTTACTCGGCGGACAAGCCAAAGCGATGGTCGTGACAGGCTCCCGTAAAGAAGCAGTACGCTATAAACTGGCTTTTGATAAATATATCAGTGATAACAGTTACCGCGGTATCAATGCTATGGTCGCGTTCTCAGGGGAAGTCACCTTTAATGACAATGACCCTGACAGCGGTGCACTACTTGGTGAAAAGTTCACCGAGCATAATATGAATATTGGGCTTAAAGGTCGTGATATGCGTAAAGCCTTTGACAGTGATGACTATCAAGTGATGCTAGTGGCTAATAAGTTCCAGACAGGCTTTGACCAGCCCAAACTGTGCGCCATGTACGTGGATAAGAAACTGACGGGCGTGGACTGCGTACAGACACTCTCACGGCTGAACCGTACCTATAAAGGCAAGGCAGAGAGCGGTACGTTTGTGCTCGATTTCTTTAATGATCCTGACGATATTCTGGAAGCCTTCCAACCATACTATGAGACCGCAACTTTAGCGGATGTGTCTGACCCTGATAAGATATTTGACCTTTGTGAAAGATTGCGTGCCAGCGGTATTTTTTTATGGCATGAGGTAGAACAATTCGTTGAGGCGTTTTATAGTAAGAACAAGTCTAACGCTGCCATTAGTAATATCTGCAAGCCAGCGGTTGAACGTTGGCAAAAGAAGTACAAGCTGGCACGTGAGCAAGCCCAGCACTCCAAAGTGATGTTAGAGCGTACCAAAGCGACGGGCGATGTAGTACTGATGACCAATGCTGAGAATGACTACAAAGGTTTTAAGGCCGATCAAGACGCGCTGGAAATATTCAAAAAGGACTTAGGCACCTTTACCCGCCAGTATGAGTTTATGTCGCAAATCGTGGACTATGACGACAAAGAGTTAGAGAAACTGAGCCTATACGCGCGTAACCTACAGCCACTACTACGTGAAAGCGTGGACAATGAAGATGACGTTGATCTAAGTAACATCGTCATGAGTCATTACCGTGTCTCAAAGCTGCATCAGCAGGACTTAAAGCTACAAGAGGGCAAGTCTGAGTATCAACTAGATGGCGGCAGTGGAGCGGGCACGGCCACGCCCAAAGATAAACAAGAAGCAATGTTGTCGCAGATTATTGAACGGTTGAATGAAGTTTTTGCTGGTGAGGACTTTACCGATAAGGACAAAGTGAATTTTATGAATACCATTTGGGATAAAGTTACTGAGAACGAGATCGTGGTCAAACAGTTCACCAATAACAGTGTTGATCAGATTATGCTGGGCGGTTATCCAAACGCTGCCGAGGACGCTATGTTTGATGCCAAGGGTACATTTGAAGACATGACCATGCATCTACTGTCTAACCCGAATCAGTTTAAGCAGTTTATTCGATTGATGCTTGATACGAAGCTGGGTGCTGAGGTTTCAGGATAGGTTATACAGAAGGTAAGAGGTACATAGCATGACAGATAAGAATATTAAACTTTGTGATACTGAAGACGAGAAGTTGCGTTATAACTTCAGTATGTTCCCGTCCTTGCTTTTTTTGAAGAAAGGTATGCCTGAAGGCAAAGGTTTAATGAGAAAGCTGACAAAAGGGCTGTCTAAAATACCTAGAAAGCAGAGAGTACAGATCGCAGATATATTTGATAATATAGCTACGACGCAGGAAAAAGGAAGCATTAAACCAGAAGATATAAACTTAGAGGAAGGGGGGCTATCTAAACATCCTTATGAGTCATTGGTACGTACGTTCGGTGCTGAAAAATCAACTCACTTACTTGAGCATGCTAGAATTGTAGATGACTGTTTGAGTCAGAAATTTAATAGTAAGCTTATTACAAATTTTAAGACTTACTTATTTAAGACTTTTAACTATGAAGATGAGGTGCTTAATACAAGCATGCCAGTAGGGAATTTCTATTCATTTATAGTGCTTAGTTTTATCGCTAATCTTGATGCTCTAGTTCATGCAGCTTTTTATTCAAAAGATATTAAGCCGATTAGTTTGGGCTGGTTGTTTATGCATAAACTAAATCCAGATAAGTGGAAATATGACACAACGACCAAAAAATATAAGCTAACTAACAAAAATGGCAGTCCGTTCACTTGTACCTCACGTTCATTCATACATTTTTTACTAACAGACCTTTACTTCTATAGTAACGAGAAAACTGAAGAAGACTGTAAAAACCCAAAACCCAAGGAGATGCCGAAAAGCCTTTATGGTCTTCGAAATGAGATTAATTGGAGAACGGATGATGAGGATGGTCAGCTGTATAGCTTTTTAGATATAAAAAGCGAACGTGATAGTAAGAGAAACTGGATTAGTCTTGAAGAGTTCTATTGGTTGTTGGGTATGGAAGAATCTCTAGAAGATGAGCCTGACAAAGCATTAGTTAATTTTCAGAAATCGTTTGTTAGATATATAAAAACTGAAAATATAAATGAATTTGGTGGACTTCCTCCTACTGCTGAAGGCATGACCTGGTTCATATATGCTTTCTTTCAAAGTATTTATGAGCACACGGATAAGCTCAACAAGCAGACCAAAGAGCAACATTGTTTTATCTGTGATGAGTATTATGGATTGTGGGAATCAATGACGGCTAAGTACGAGAAGATGATCAGTGAGCATGTAAACAATCCACGGGTCGAATGGCCGGATTATTTAAAGAAGCAAGCCACACGTATTGAACATGTGGCTTGAATATAGCTGGTAATTATCAGCTAACTACCTATTTTCCTGATGGATTATTATCGCGACCACCACCTGATGGGTTGCCTGTTGTGCTCGGCCAGCCTGCACCTTGACCGCCATTATTCATATAAACTTTCATAGTTGTTACTCCATTAAAGGTTCAGTTGATTTCATATAGCCAGTTGCTTACTGCCTATAACCAATATATTAACGGTTAATAAAAGTTGAATCTCCCCCGAAAGTGCTTTTTTTAGTCAGAAGTGTACAGGTCATTTAATTATTGGTTGTAGCTTAAAATAAATTGGTTTAAGAGGCGTTTTCTCGCTCTAATCGTACCAAAGTAGTTCCATTTTTCCAGATTTTTTTTGGTTCCAAAATTATTTCTGGTTCCGAGCTGAATCACTTTCCATGACTGGGCTAAGAGTGGTTTTTTATGTTGGAACCAAAGAGAAAACAGTCGTGTTTTGGTTCCAAATTTCTATAATTTGGCTGTTTTGGTTCCAATATTTTGTAGCGAATAATGTCACTTCACAGCAAGATTAATAGTACGGACATGCTGGCTAGTTGGCGTAATATCGACATAATTATCAAATGAAACTGCTTCCATTTCTATGATTTTTTTTGCTTCCACAAGATTTTTTGCTTCCAAGCCAAACTGCCCTATATGATTGGTCTAAGCGTGGTTTTTTTATGTTGGAAGCAGTTTATTTTAGGGTCTTTTTGCTTCCAATTTTTTATGTTTATGCTATTTTTGCTTCCAATATTTTTCACTAATACCATTAGAGTACAAACAGTAAAAAAGGCAGACGATAAACGCCTACCTTTGATTATTTTTGCTGTAACCTAGTTTTTGTATGGGACAGACGGGACAAGCGGGACAGCCCCCAAAGTCATTAGCTTTCAGCCGTCCCGTTTATGTTTTTTACTACGGGACAGAACGGGACGGGATTGTTACAATATAACACCCTGTCCCGTTTATCCCGTTTCCGTTTTTGCTTTCGGGACAGCTATACCCCTTACTGTGTAATGGCTGTCCCGTCTGTCCCGCTTGTCCCATCGGTTTTTAAGGTTCACAACAAAGTATGTTAGCAGTAACCGCGTAAACAGACGGGCGAACCTTGCCACTAAATAGAGTATTAGGGGTTTTATAAATTTTACGGTCACCCTGATTTGAAAGTAACAAGCCCGCTTCATCTAACACCTGCAATACTTTTCTTTTACTAAATGGCGCACATACGCTGTTGAAAGTTTCTTTAGAAAAATAATAGTCCCCTGTGTCCTCGTTGCGATAGCCCACACGGTTGGGTGTTCTTTCCTCAAAGTTGGGGCGGGTGCTGGTGGTCTGGAAACAAGCCTGAAAGCGACTTGATCCATGCTGTTCAATAAACGACTGAATATGTTTGATGATTTGGCGCTGCTCATGCTCACCATCACGCCCATAGTTATCAAGCCAATTATCTAAGCACGTCGTCACGGCTGTGGTTGCTTGCCCTACTTGCCAGCCTGTGATGTCTGCCTGAGTTGCCATCTCGCCAGCGGCAGCCACAATAGCGAATCGTTTAGCCACTCTATGCGCTTGTGGAGCAAGGTCGCTATACTTACTCACAAAGTCTGTTACAAGCTGCTTAGCGGTGGCTGTGGTCGCTGCCTTATCAGTGGTGATATGTTCAAGCCATGCTATGCCAGCCACACCATGATAAGCGTGTGATAGCTCGTTGATCGTATCGGCTTGGGCTGAGCCCGTGGGTGCCAATACCAAACTATCAAACGTCTTTAAGCCTTTGCCAGCATCAGCATCTATATGTGCTACCCGAACCTCAATACCTGCATTGGTTTTCTGTCCTGCTTGCGCCATGATGTTTTGCAGCGACTCTTCACCATTGGATAAAAAAATAATGCGCCATTCTTTGGCTATGCGGTTGTGTCCTGTAGTCGTGCTACGTCCTTTACCTTGACCATTACCTAGCATATAAACGGCTTTTCCTACTATTTTGGGGGCACATTCGCTCATCTCATCGAGAGGCAAGAAGCTATCGTTATGCTCGCTTGCTGTGCCCTCAAGTGCGTTATCAGTGCTGCGCCATGTCTTAACATACTTATCAGGATTACCCCATACACTAGCAGCCAACTTAAGCGATAAAGATTTACCCATGCTTGATGAGCCTAAAAGGTGAAAACCACCCCCGTCAGATTCTAATAGCGCGAGTAATTGACCAGCAAATGCGCAAGCAATAGAGAAAACAAAACGGCTTTGCTCTGCTAGTGGTCTGCATAACTCATCACGCCATTGGGCTAATGTCCCTTGCTGGGCTAGGGTGCTGTTAATGCTATTTGCAGACTGATAGACAATAAGTTCTTTACCATCACCACCGATAGCGCCATTAGGTAAGATATATTGCTCACCGTCCCAGCCTAGTCTATCGACACACCGCGCGCGTTTGTAGATTGGATAATCTTGTAAGTAAGCGTCTAAGTAGCTGCGCTGTTTGGGGTTGGTAGTAATGTTCAAGCCTTGACTGGCTAATTCTTTGCGGTATTCACGGGCATCACCTTGCAATAAAGATAACGGCATTGCCCATTTATGCAGCTCGTTATCATCATCACGCCACTGTAATAACCGCCCCCATGTACCGCTGCTTATGTCCCGTGTCTTAGCGATAATCTCAATGGGTGAACACACAAACGCCTTAAACTTAAAAGTAATGTTTGATGGGTCATCATCGTTATACTTCACGAAAAATAGCCCATCGTGGTAAAGCTCAAAACGCCCATCACTGTAGGTCATCGGTTCATTGAGCTGTGGATCATCGCGCCATTCAGGATAATAGGCAGTATCTTGTAAATTGATTAGCTGGGTGTCATCAGCTGCCAGTATGGCTTCATAGCTGTCATCTTGTAGCATAGTGACGATATGAGCCACAGTAACCAATGCTTGCGCCCTCACACCTGCCAACTGGTTCATCATGCCCTTGTCATCAAGTGTCATCGGTACGGTAACAAGTGAACCGCTGCTCCAGTGCTGCACCATCTTTTTAAGGCATTGCTTTGTTTTTTGAGGGCTAATGATGATCGTCTTATCACTACCCATCAGGTGCATATAAACATCAATACCGCTATCAAGGTCATTAAAGGCTATCACCTCATTGGCTTTGTTTGGCTCACCAATGACGATAGCGCCATATCCTGTAGGATCAATGACAATGGGCTTTGCTTTGCTGTTTGGTGTGTAGAATACTGCGCCTACTGTATCGCCTTGTTTGTCGGTGATTGCTAGTGCTATCGTGCCAGCTGTCGCTTCGGTTTTGCCAATTTGTTCACCATAATATATAGTAGTGTCGTCTGTAGAAAATAGCAGCCGTTCAGGTTCTATCATGCTGCATAGCTTGGTTAAGAATGGATCGTTTGCCAGTTGTTCCTCAGTCGCTGGCTTGCAACCTTGTAAGAGAGTATTAGCGCCCATGTTGTCCGCATGGGCTTTTTTATTGTCTATCGTTTGTGGTGTGGTGGTCATCTAGTCCCCCTTGCTGGCGACTGATTCGGCTGACGTGTAGCTTGATATTTCTTGTAGTAGCTCTTACGCTTGGAATACTTACGGCTTTGCTTTGGTGGGTAGCTTTTCACTGTGCTACCTCCTTGCTGTAACGAGTCAATGCTAAGGTTTGATTGATTTTCTCTAATCTTGCATTTAATAGTTTTATCCATGTATTGACAGAGTCATTTGTTAAACGTGACATGGTTACAACGGTATGTGGTGGTATCTTGGCATAGTGAACAAGGGCTAGCAGATGCCCAATATCATTCAATACAGTGACCACGCCTTCAATGTCACAGGCAATATCTGATAGATCGTGTGCTGATATCACAACGACCTCTGTATCGTTGTCGGTAGTTGTATCGATTATTTCACGCTGGCTATTTTGACCGATAGACAAGGTATTATCAGGTAAGTTGCTGAGAGCTTCTAGCTTATTTTTATAGTCATTGCTACTCATGGTTTGACTCCTCCACTGCAGGTCGTGAGATAAGCTGTACTATGATCTCCGCGCTTAAGTCGCTGGCGTGTTCGCTGATAACGAATAAGGCAGATCTTATAGCTACTATTACAGCCTTTGATTCTGGATTATCAACTTTAATGAGATTCAGTGTATCGGCTAGCCTGTCACAATCGTTGGAATAGTCTTGAATGTGGTTGTTCGCTACAGACAGCATTTGACCATGGCGTGTGAGGAGATGGGATTCTAATACTTTAAGAGATTGACTCATACTGTCACCTCGTCATTATTAGTGGTCGGCTGATCTATCCAATATCGTTTAAATCTCTTTCCATTCTGTTTGACTACTTTATCTCTTATAGGAACTCCTGCGGCACGCAATTCACTTATGCGACGTAGAGAGCTAGTCATGCTATATAAATGATAGGCTTGCATATTTGATAAAGTTTGACCTGCCAGCATATGACTCATTATTATCTGACTATGAGTTGGTTGCTTATTTTTTGGTGAGTTATTCATGGCTTACACCTCGCTATTAATAGCAGAGGTTGGGTCGTTCAGCCAAGCGATAACATCATCATTGTGCCAAGCTGTCATAGTAGGTGAGAGCTTCACAGGGGCGGGGAAGCGCCCATCACGTGACCATGCCCATAAGGTAGTGCTACCAAATGGTAGAAAGGGTAATAGCTGGGTGGCACGGCTCATGCCTTGTGTTGGCAAATGCTTAATAAGAGTGGTTGTTGGCTCGGTGCTGCTAGGTGTGTTATCAGTGAAAGCGATAACTGGATTGTCTATATTGATGTGGTCTGTCATATTAATGACTCCATACTATGCGCCACTACGGTGTGTAATAGCTTGTATGGGTCATCTTATGGGGTATAGAATTAATTGCAGAATTGGAGTAACTAAAATGACATTTTAGCTAGTAAAATGGTGTTTTAGTCTTTGGTTTGCCTGTTACGATGCTTGCTTATAATGTTAGATAACGAGCGTTCTGTATAACCAAGATGTACGGTTTTTCTTTCAAAATAGGATATTATTTCTCTAGCTGATTTATCATTCGAGTAAATAAACTTACCTTTATCATTCCTATCAACAAGATATTTATCATGATAATTCAATGCTTTTCGCTTTGGTTCGCTGTAGTTAATACTTTTCCGTGAACCTCCTTTTGACCCCATTTTTTTATATTTATTGGATAGCTTTTTTTCGTAGTCTCTAATAAACACAACATTCTTAAAGACCATCTGTGCTTGACACTCTCTGCAAAATTCATTCAGCTGAATAGCTACGTAATAATTTTCATTACTAAAAGCGAATATTGCCATTTCTCTATATGCTATTACTAAAGATGCCCACCAAATAGGATAGCCCTTAAAAATACTATTTTTTTTAAATGATAAAAGAGCGAGTTCTTTGTGCTTTTTTGGAAGAAAGTCATCTAAAAGATCATTGATGCTCTCATCAGCGCTATCCATTGTTGAGAAGTCAACGTTATGAATATTCTTAGATATATATTTTTTTATGTCTTGTTCAATATTGTTCATTAGTTCTATATGTGCTTTATTGATTGAAATATTCTTTACAATCCCCTCAGAATAGTTTGAATAAAGCAGTGTGTTAGGCTCTAGAAATGTTGTATCACCAAAAATTGACCACGCTACTATTTCATTTATCGGATAACGGAGATTCAGCTTCATCGTTACATATAGACTTTTATTAAGATCATCCATAGTAAATTTTTCAGCTTCATTACTCATAATCACAACCAAACACCCTTGAGTGAAAGTAGGTGCAAGGCGGTGACAGCGTAAGGGTGTGAATAGCTGTCATTCGGGTAATTAGTCCTAGCCTTGCATGGTCGTTACAGCATGATATTAGCCATGCTTTTGTGTTTGTTGTTTAAAGTCTGCACGGATCATGTTATCCATTTTTCCAACATAAGCGTTGTCGATAAAGTTTGCCCACTGGCACATCATGTCCGTTCTATAGGGTAGGTGTTGCGCCCCGTTGTAGGCTTTACTTATCTTGTTCTCTTTCTCATGTGCCAGCTGTAGCTCTATAGCTTCGTGCATGAACTCTTGCTCATGTAGGGTAGTGCTGGCAAGCCCACGGAAGCCATGACCTGTCATTCGTCCCTTATAGCCCATGCGCCATAAGGCAGTGATAAAAGCATTGGTACTATATGGCTTACGGGTTGATGGATTAAAGAAAACATACTTGTCCGAAAACCCCAGCGCTTTAATTTTTTCTAATATTGCCATTGTTTGCGTGGCAAGCGGTACTAAGTGCGGTCTGTCCATCTTCATCTTGTCGGCTGGTATGCGCCATACGTTGGCTTTGTAATCTATTTCCGACCATTCCATATGTCTAAGTTCTTGCGTCCTGACAAACGTATAGCACAAAAACCATAACCCTGATTTCACTAATATGTCGCCGTCATAATCGTCTATATCTTGTAATAGTTTCGGTAATTGCTGGCTAGTGATACGGCTGTGGTGTTTAACCTTATGAGGCTGCAATGCTTCGGTTAAGTCGTTGGCTGGATTATGAGTTATTGTGCCTTCACGTATTGCTTGTTTGAATATCTGCCCTGTTTGACGTATTGCACGCCGCGCCATGTCGGTAGCACCTCTTGCTTCTATAGATTTACCTATAGCTAAAATATCAGGCGCGTTTATATCATTTATATCTAAGTGACCGATGACGGGCTTTATATCTCGTAGGTACTGTGAATAGTCACGACTATGAGTAGTAGGGGCAATATGGGGTTTGCGATCTTTATGCCAGCGTTGAGCTATCGCATCGAAGGTCTTTGAACCGTCAGTATCAGACTGCAAGCGCTTTTTTTCTTGCTTAGGATTAATACCTTGTCCTATTAAGTCTTTTATCTGTTGATTGCGCTGTCTAGCATCGGCTAAACCCATGGATGGGTATTTGCCAATAGTCAGGCTTTGGCGCTTATCTGCATATTTATAGTCGCTTACCCATACCTTACTACCAGTATGACGAACCCATAGGCGAAGGTTATTACCGTCGCTATATTTGTCAGGTCGGCTGGGTGTACAAGCCTCAGATGGCTTGAGACGTTTGATTTGGCTATCGGTTAAAGACATGACGGTATATTTCCATGAAGGAATAAAATATACCGTAGAATATACCGCGTTTTTACATGGATAGCCACGTATTATGGCGGCGGGTCATGTAGAGGAGGTTGTCTACAAGCCAGAAAAACAAAGGGCTGACGGTCATTGACGGTCAGCCCTAATGTTATGTTTGGTCGGAACGGCAGGATTTGAACCTGCGACCACTACACCCCCAGTGTAGTGCGCTACCAGACTGCGCTACGCCCCGAATGACTGACTATTTTACGCAAAATTAGGCATATTGCAAGGGCTATTTATTTTAGCCAAAATCTATAACCTTAATTTACGTATCACAGTCAGCTGAACCAACCAGTAGCTTACCTTAACCCAATAATTCTTTTAGGATTTGGTTCACTTGTTGCGGATTGGCACTACCGCGACTGGCTTTCATGACTTGACCGACCAGACCATTAAAGGCTTTTTCTTTACCACCACGATACTCATCAACCATTGCTTGATTTTTTCCAATGACTTCTTCAACGATGGCTTTGATAGCGCCAGTGTCGGTTTCTTGCTTGAGTCCTTTTTCTTCAATGATCTTATCGGCTGCATCATCAGCATCGCCGCCTTCACGCTCATATAGAGCACTAAAGACTTTCTTAGCCAATTTGCCAGATAGCGTGTCGTCTTTGATACGTTTTAGCATACCAGCCAATTGCTTGGCGCTGATAGGGGAGTCAGTGATTTCTTTGTCATCTTTGTTCAGTGCGCCGAGCAAATCGCCCATGACCCAGTTGCCCGCCATTTTGGCGTCTGATTGACCAACTTCTGCGACCACATCTTCGAAGTAATCGGCAATTTGACGACTACCAGTCAAGATGCGAGCATCGTATTCTGACAGACCAAGTGCTTCTTCGAAGCGTGCACGACGAGCCACTGGTAGCTCAGGCATGGCGGCTTTAATCGCATCAACCGTATGCTGCTCGATACGGACAGGTAGCAGGTCAGGATCAGGGAAATAGCGATAGTCGTTGGCATCTTCTTTGGTACGCATCACACGAGTTTCATCGCGCTCTGGATCATATAGCATCGTCGCTTGAACGACCTTGCCACCGTCTTCAATGATGTCAATTTGACGCTCGATTTCACGATTGATGGCGCGCTCGATAAAGCGGAACGAGTTCAAGTTTTTAAGCTCGGTACGCGTACCAAGATCATCACCTGGTCTGCGCACAGAGACGTTACAATCGCAGCGGAATGAGCCTTCTGCCATGATAGCGTCTGAGATACCTAGCCAAGTGACCAACTGATGAATCGCTTTGATGTAGGCAAGTGCTTCGTGAGCCGAGCGCATATCAGGTTCAGAGACGATTTCGATCAGCGGTGTACCAGCACGGTTGAGATCGACGCCAGTCATACCATCGACGGCATCATGGACAGATTTACCAGCGTCTTCTTCCAAATGCGCGCGAGTGATACCCATACGTTTAGGATATTCGTTCTTATCCCCTTCATTGACTATAACATCGATGTAGCCTTCACCCACGATAGGATTGGCCATCTGAGTGATTTGATAGCCTTTCGGCAAGTCAGGGTAAAAGTAGTTTTTGCGGTCAAACGTATTGAACAAACCCAATTCAGCATTGACGCCGATACCGAATTTTAGAGCACGATCGACCACGCCAGCATTTAGCACTGGCAATACGCCAGGCAGACCCAAGTCTACGATGCTGGCTTGGCTGTTTGGCTCGTGACCGAAGTCAGTCGGCGCACTTGAGAATATTTTACTTTCCGTGTTCAACTGGCAATGAATCTCAATGCCGATGACGACTTCATAACCATCAACGAACAGCTCTTTACGCACGGCGTGCTCGCGGACGGCGTTGTTATCAGTAGTAGTTGCTGTATTCATTATACCGTCTCCTTTGCGATGGCAGAGTGCTGTAGATGATGATCCGTATGCTGCTGGAACAGGTGCGCGGTCGTGAGCAGTTGACTCTCTTGCCAATGCTTACCGATTAATTGTAAGCCAATTGGTAGACCTTCTGTAGTCAAACCAACTGGTTGGCTAAGCGCAGGCAGACCCGCTAAGTTGACCGCGATGGTATAAACATCGCCTAAGTACATGGTCGCAGGGTCGAGATTATCACTGAGCTTGTAAGCAGCGGTTGGTGCGGTTGGACTGGCAATCACATCACAGCTCGCAAACGCTTCATCGAAGTCTTTGACGATCAAGCGGCGGATTTTCTGTGCCTTAGTATAGTAAGCATCAAAGTAGCCTGCCGAGAGCGCATAAGTGCCGGTCAAGATACGACGCTGTACTTCAGGGCCAAAGCCTTCAGAACGTGAGCGCGTGTATAGATCAATCAGATCCGTTGGGTTTTCACAGCGATAGCCAAAGCGTACGCCATCGAAGCGAGATAGGTTTGATGATGCTTCGGCAGGCGCTAGCATATAGTAAGTAGCAAGCGTGATTTCAGGATCAGTGATATTCACTTCTACAATGGTCGCGCCAAGCTCTTCATATTTGTTCAGAGCAGCACGTGCTGCTTGTTCAACTTCGCTATCAAGTCCTGTACCGAAGTATTCTTTGGCCACACCGATACGCAAGCCAGAAAATGGTTTGTCAGCAGCTGCCGCTTCTGCATCATTGATGTCTTGTACGTAGTCAGGCATGTCATATTTGATCGAAGTCGCATCGCGTGGATCGTGTCCAATCATTGGCTGTAGCAGGTAAGCGCAATCTTTTGCACTGCGTCCCATGCTACCCGCTTGATCCAAACTTGAAGCATAAGCAATCATACCAAAGCGTGATACTCGGCCATAAGTAGGTTTGATACCCGTTAGGCCGCAGAATGAAGCTGGCTGACGAATAGAGCCACCCGTATCACTACCGGTTGCGACAGGAACGAAACCTGCGGCAACGGCAGCAGCACTACCACCTGATGAACCACCAGGCACACGCTCTAGATTCCAAGGGTTTTGTACCGTGCCATAGTATGAGCTACTGTTGTCTGAGCCCATCGCAAACTCATCCATGTTGAGCTTGCCTAAGCTAATCATGCCAGCTTTGTCGATGTTAGAGACGATAGTCGCGTTATATGGTGAGACAAAATTATGCAGCATCTTTGAGCCGCAAGTGGTCAATACGCCTTGGGTACAAAAGATGTCTTTGTGTGCCATAGGGACGCCGAGTAGGGGACGTTGATCGCCCTGTGCACGCATCTCGTCTGCCGCTTTTGCTTGTGCACGTGCTGTCTCAGAGGTATGAGTGATAAAGCTGTTAATCTTGCCATCTAGCGCATCGATACGCTTTATATAGTGTTCGGTTAATTCCGCGCTGCTAAATTGTTTGTCTTGTAAGCCCGTAATAAGCTGCTGGGTGCTTAATAGATGAAGTTCAGACATAAGGTGTCGTCCGTCAAAATGTGAATAACAAAAGTAAAATGAGAGAGAGATCACAATAGCGTTCATTGGCTATTTAATAAGCGACCACTTAAAATAGGCGGCTGTATAATAAGTCGCTATTCGATTACTTGCGGTACGAGATATAAGCCTTCTTCAACCGCTGGGGCAACTGACTGATTACGCTCGCGATTGATATTGTGTTCGGCCACGTCAACACGCAGCTCTTGGCAAGCCTCATGGATATTCGATAGTGGCTTGATGTCTGTAGTATCGACATTGGATAGCGTATGCATGAGTTTTAATACTTTACTGATATCATCGGCATAACTGTCGGCAGTACTTTCATCGACACCTAAGCGTGCAAGGTTGGCCACTTCTAGGATTTCTTCACGGCTGACATGATCAGACGTTGCTGGTTGCTGAGACATGGTTTCTCCAGTTAAGGACAGTTTTTGTTAGAGTAATTAATTGCGAAAACGAAAATACATGAGCCTTAAAACAAAATTGGCTACAGAGTTGGCTTATTATAAAGCATCTGACCCAAGTTTACAGAACATGACGCTTGATTGATGCACAATATCAACCAATACATATTAGTGGTGCAAAGTATCAGTCAATAAGCAGAAATGCACACAGATTTGCAAAACTGACCCTATAATTCATGATTGATTTTCAATTGCGCCCCAATTAGGTTCTAAAATACGTTACAGTATGCACCTGCTACTAAGCAAAACCATTATCTGCTTGTAGAGCCTTGTTAGTTATAGAATTAAATGATGTTCCATTGAGTTGAATGATAGTCCCTACTATTTCAAACTTTGTAACAACTTTTATCGTCTCAGACAAAAATCCTTACTTACTGATGCAAATACCTATGTTTTTTTTGAGCTAAATCGGTATAATTTAGCTCAGTTTTTTCATTTCATCATTATTGCTTAGGTTTGACTGGTTGCGATGCGTTATTTTCGTGATCGTTGATGTCTAACGACGACCTGCTAAACACTGACGAGTAACACTTTAGTCAATCTCATTCGCCTCATTCGTAAGACGCTGGATATATTAGTCATGAACCTGTTTGGATTTTTATCAAATAATATCGCTATCGACCTCGGTACTGCGAACACCCTCATTTTTATTCCTAATAAAGGCGTCGTGCTTGACGAGCCTACGGTAGTCGCGTTGCGAAGCAACCGGACTCAAAACCCAACCGTTGCTGCTGTCGGTATTGATGCCAAGCAGATGCTGGGTCGTACGCCTGCCAACATCACCGCGATTCGCCCATTAAAAGACGGCGTGATTGCGGACTTTGAAGTCACGCAAAAAATGCTTAAGCATTTTATTGCCAAAGTAAAAGCCAAGCGTTTTATGGCACAGCCCAATGTGGTGGTTTGTGTACCATGCAAGTCTACGTTGGTTGAGCGTAAAGCGATTCGTGAAGCGGTCTCATCAGCGGGCGCAAGTAAAGTGCTGCTATTAGAAGAGCCAATGGCGGCAGCGATTGGCGCAGGCTTGCCAGTTCATGAGGCCAGTGGTTCTATGGTAGTCGATATCGGTGGTGGTACGACTGAGATTGCGGTTATCGCACTGTCGGGCTGTGTCTACGCTGAGTCGATTCGCATTGGTGGCGACATGTTTGATGAGGCCATTATCACCCATGTACGCCGTACCCACGGTTGTGTCATCGGTGAAACGACGGCAGAGCGCATCAAAAAAGAAGTCGGTTCTGCATTGAATGAAGACAGCCAACTAGAAGTTGAAGTTCGTGGTCGCAGTATGGCAGAAGGTGTGCCAAAGACATTCACTGTTAATTCAGAAGAAGTGCAAAAAGCCTTGGCCGATCCATTAAGTGGCATCGTGAGTGCTGTAAAAGTAGCACTTGAGCAAACGCCGCCAGAGTTGTCGTCAGACATCGCTGAGCGCGGTATTGTACTGACTGGTGGTGGCGCATTATTGCGTGACCTAGATAAGCTTATCTCACAAGAGACTGGCCTACCAGTGACTGTGGCAGAAGACCCATTGACCTGCGTCAGCCGCGGCGGTGGTATTGCGCTTGATTTCATCAATAACAAAAGCTTAAACATGATTTTTGTCTAATCAGTTTCGCTTAAATGGTGTTTGTTTATCACGACTTTGTCATTGCTGTAGATTTTGCAGTATTGATTCGTCGCTCGCAATATCATGCGCTTATAAAGATATAAAATTAAAGGTAGCCGATTGTGCTGCCTTTAATTGCATTAATCCATGCTAGAACCCAACGTCCTCGATAAACACTCATGCTATAAATAAGTGCTATTGCTCATTTTAGATTTTTCAAATTAGACACCTTATGACCCCAAGTATTTTTGCGCGCCAAGCATTATCACTTCGTAAGACTGCCATCGTCTTGATAGCAGCCTTAATACTGATGTGGTTTGATAGCAAAAACTCGGAGTGGTTTAATCCTATACGTAGCACCAGTCATGCCGCTATGCAGCCCATCTATGAGTTGTCTCTATTACCGAGCTATGCCAAGCACTGGGCGAGTGGTAGCCTGCAATCAAAAGAAGCACTGCGCCGTGAAAACATGCAATTAAAGTCGCAGCTGATTCACGCCCATGCCAAACTGCAACAGCAAGACTATATCTTGGCACAAAACGCCCGCCTGCAAGGTATCTTATCGACCACCAAGCCTGAGCAGTTTGATCTCAATTTGGCTCAAGTCATTGGTACAGATACCAATTTGCTCCGCCAAATTGTGGTGCTAAACAAAGGCGAGCAAGACGGTGTGCAAGTGGGACAAACAGTCATTGATGAAAATGGCGTTTTGGGTCAGATCATCAATGTCTACCCTAATACCAGCCGTTTGCTACTGATTACGGATGAGCAGCAGTCGGTTGCGGTCACAGTCAAACGTACAGGTCAGCGAGCCATTGTGACAGGAGAAGGTATTCCAACATCCTTGAGTTTGAACTATGTTTTTAAAACCTCCGATGTGCGTGTGGGTGATGAGCTCGTATCCTCAGGGTTAGGCGGCCGTATTCCAGCAGGTTACCGCGTCGGTCGCATCGCTCATGTCAGAGACGGGCAAGCTGACAATTTCAGAAGCATTGAGGTCACGCCAGCGGCAAACTTCGTTGACAATGCTTATGTGTTGATACTCCAAGACAAGCTCTTAGAGCAAGACAACACATCAATTGTGCCTTAATCTCATTGCATAACGCCTCGCTGGTCAATGCCGAGTCATCTGCTCACCAAATCGTAATACCTGTAAATCCATAACCAATTAAATCATCAGTCACCACACTCGCTAAGGTAAGTACTCATGTCGTATCCTGATTCTGAGAATGCAACAGGACTATTGATTGTCGTGATTGCCTTGAGCTTTATTATTGCGTCATCACTCAGTGTCTATCCACTCAGCCCAAGTATGGCTGTGCTGCGCCCTATGGTCATGATTATGGTGCTGATTTTTTGGTTACTGTTTCAACCACGCTATGTCGGTATTTTTACCGCATTTACCATTGGGCTTATCGCTGATTTATTGATGGACACTCACCTAGGGCAGCAAGCCTTTGCCGCTGTTGTGGTTGCGCTGGTTGTCAAAATCACGAGTGTCTATGTCAGGCAGCTCAGTACGGGCAGTGCTTGGTTTATCGCCAGTCTAGGATTGGTCGTTTTTCAGCTAACGCTGTGGATGCTACAGATGCTTATACAAAATATCTTTGTGACAAAATCTGCGTTTTCATTGATCATCAGTATCATCAGCTGGCCACTTGTATTGCTGTTCTTACGCAAGTTTGCGCGTTAATCACTCAGCTGTCATTAGCATCGTAAATAGCAAGTATCTATACCCCGTATTTATTTATTGAGAGAGTCATCATGAAGGTCATCCTAGCATCTGGTTCGCCACGTCGCCGAGAACTGCTAGCAAGAACAAAGTTAGATTTTACTATCTTGAGCGTCGATGTTAATGAGACATGGCACAATGATGAATCACCAACAGACTATATCGAGCGCATGGTCGCCACTAAAGCCAATGCTGCTATACAGCAATTAAATCAGACTATGGACAGCGATCAAGATGGCGCGACATCTTGCATGATTTTGACTTCTGATACGATTGGTGTACTGGCAGATGGTAAGACGGTATTGGTCAAACCAACTAATCGTGAGCATGCCTATACGATGTGGCAGCAGATGTCCGATACCGAACACGAAGTGTGGACAGCCGTACAGGCGACTCTAGTAGACTTAAAGCCTAGAGCATCAGGCAGTACATCAGAGGGTACATTAGACAACGCCTCAAAATGTGATCCAGTTTTTCAAATAATTGACCAGCAGCATATTCTTGAGCGCACTTCAGTGACTTTTATTGCATTGACGCAAGCAATGATGAGTGACTACTGGGACAGTGGAGAGCCAGCTGACAAAGCGGGTGGGTATGGTATCCAAGGGCTGGGCGCTGCTTGGGTTAGCCGTATCAATGGTAGCTATACCAATGTGGTTGGATTACCGCTGGCGCAGACACTGGCGCTTATCAAAAACATGACACCAGACAGTGAAAAGTCCGCACACTGATTATAGTGGGATATGCACATAATGACACGGTAGGCTGATGGGCAAGAGCCAAGCGCATTTGTTACACTGTCACTCTAATAGACGATGAACGTCTAATAAAAAGCTAAGAGATAAGAGAAAACTATGTCCGAAGAGCTGCTGATTAATATTAGTCCAATGGAATCCCGCGTTGCTGTTTTAGACAACGGTATTTTGGGCGAGATCTATATCGAGCGACATCACAAGCTGGGATTGGTCGGCAATATTTATTTGGGCACAGTCGTTCGTGTCCTTCCAGGTATGCAAGCAGCTTTTGTTGATATCGGTCAGTCACGGACAGCGTTTTTGCACGTCAATGATATGCAGAGACTACCTCGTCCAGTGGCAGAAAATAAAAACAAAGCTGCCAAAGGTACTAATAAGGACATTGATAGTGGCGACGCTATCCTAGCGACAGCTGATGAGAGCTTGGCAATGACGCCGCCAGTCGTCAGCACGCAAAGCTCTGAGATCATCCCTGTGTCCAAGACACTGATTCAGCATCGTTTGCATGAGAGTCAGCGTATCTTGGTACAAGTGACTAAAGATCAGTTGGGCAGTAAAGGCGCGCGTCTAACGACCAATATCTCGCTACCCTCACGCTATCTGGTGTATTTGCCATCGAGCGAACATATCGGTATCTCGCAACGTATCGATGGTGAAGAAGAGCGTACCCGCTTAAAAACAGAGCTTAGCAGCTTGATGCAGACCGTCAACCTAAAAGGCGGCCTCATCGCCCGTACTGCCGCTGAGCGTGTCCCTGTCGATAAGTTAGAAGAAGACATCTACTACCTACTGCAGCTGTGGCGTACCATCTGTGCCCGTCGTCAAGAGATCAATCATCACCAAAGCTCAGAGCTTATCTACCAAGAGCTTGCTCTACCGCTGCGCTCTATTCGTGATTTGGTTCATGCCGATACCGAAAAGGTGATCGTCGATAATGCGCAAATCTATGAGCAAGTCAGAGCCTTTGCCAAAGAATTCGTGCCTTTTGTCTATGATCGCATCGTGCACTACACCGCAGAACAGTCTCTCTTTGATGTGCACCGCGTTGAGGATGATTTACGTGATGCGTTAAAGCGCCGCGTTGATCTAAAGTCGGGTGGTTACCTGATTATCGATCAGACTGAAGCAATGACCACAATCGATGTTAATACAGGCTCTTTTGTAGGCGGTCGATCGCTAGAAGACACGGTTTACAAAACCAATCTAGAAGCCACACATGCCATTGCCCGTCAGCTACGTCTGCGCAATCTGGGTGGTATTATTATTCTAGATTTTATCGATATGCTGGAGCAGCAGCATAAAGACGATGTGCTAGAGAGTCTACAGTCGCAGCTCACCCAAGACTATGCAAAAACCAAGATTACGCAGGTTAGTGAGCTTGGCTTGGTAGAGATGACCCGTAAGCGTACCCGAGAGTCGCTCGGGCAGCAGCTCTGTGAGCCTTGTTCAACGTGTCAAGGACGCGGCTTTGTTAAAACGGCCGAAACCGTCTGCTTTGAGATATTCCGTGAGATCATGCGCTGCGCTCGTACTTATAACTCTCCCAAAAAGTTCACTGTCGTGGCACATGCCGCTGTCATTGATTTACTGCTAACCTCAGAATCTGATACCGTTGCAGATTTAGAGTATTTGCTAGGCAGAGTCATTACCTTTGACGTAGAAAACCTTTATACGCAAGAGCAGTATGATATCGTGCTAGATTGATTTTATTAAATAGAATCAGTCGGTTTTCATAAGGTTAGCTTATCTAAGAAGTTACCTTAATTACTTGATATCTTTAGTCGTTCTAGATATTGCCCTTGCAATCGGTAGAATACTATGTATAATATACACCACTGAATTATATATGCGCAGCTGACTAAAAAAGCTGGCGCTATGACAGCCAGAGCATCGTTTCTGGCACTATTTCATTATGCCTTTGCTGCTTTCCAATTATAGGAGGGTCGGCGGGGCTTTAAACTATTTTGCTTTTGGCACGCTACAAGTTCGGATAAAGAACTCATTCTGGTTAAGAACAGAAGGCCGCTTTAAGTGAATATTTAACCAAACTGCTTTTGATCATGATCTTGCAACGCAAGAATGACGAAAGCACATATTAGGAGCTTGCTGGCATGGCTAACCAGAGAATCCGTATCCGTCTTAAGTCTTTTGATCATCGTCTGATTGATCAATCTGCACAAGAGATCGTTGATACTGCAAAGCGCACCGGTGCGCAAGTTTGTGGTCCTGTACCGTTGCCGACTCGCATTGAGCGCTTCAACGTTCTAACTTCACCACACGTAAACAAAGACGCTCGTGATCAGTACGAAATTCGTACTCATAAGCGTATGGTTGACATCGTTCAACCTACCGACAAAACTGTGGATGCGCTAATGAAGCTTGACTTGGCGGCGGGTGTTGACGTTCAAATTGCTTTGGGTTAATGCACATAAACACCCAACCCATTAATATAAGATATAAAGAGGTCTAAAATGGCGATCGGTTTAGTCGGTAAAAAATGCGGCATGACCCGTGTCTTCACTGAAACAGGTGCTTCTATCCCTGTAACAGTGGTTGAGATCAGTGCTAACCGCATTACTCAAGTAAAAAATACTGATGTAGATGGCTATCAAGCCATCCAAGTTACCACAGGTACCCGTCGTGACAGCCGCGTAACAGCAGCTCAAAAAGGTCACTTCGCTAAAGCTGGCGTTGCCGCTGGTCGTGGTGTTTGGGAATTTCGTGCCAATGAAAGCGATCTTGAAGGTCGTGAGATTGGTGGCGAGATTCTAGCTGACTTGTTCGAACAAGGTCAGATGGTTGATGTGACAGGAAACAGTAAAGGTAAAGGTTTCCAAGGTCCTGTAAAGCGTCACAACTTTAGTATGCAAGATGCTACTCATGGTAACTCAGTGTCTCATCGTGCACATGGTTCAACTGGTCAAAACCAGTCACCAGGTAAAGTATTCAAAGGCAAAAAGATGGCGGGTCAGATGGGTAACAAACGTGTTACTGTTCAAGGCCTAGAAGTGATTTCGGTTGATGCCGAAAAAGGGTTACTTGTCATCAAGGGTGCTATCCCAGGTGCCACCGGTGGCGATGTTATCGTACGTCCGTCAGTCAAAGCCTAAGCAAGGGGATTAACGTGGATTTAAAAACAGTTACAGGTGCTGCGGTTGAGCTTTCTGATACGGCATTTGGTCGTGAATTCAACGAAGCACTAGTGCATCAAGTCGTCACCGCTTATTTAGCTGGTGCTCGCCAAGGTACACGCGCACAAAAAACCCGTGCCGAAGTTTCTGGCGGTGGTATTAAGCCATGGCGCCAAAAAGGTACTGGTCGCGCTCGTGCGGGCTCTATTCGTAGCCCAATCTGGCGTGGGGGCGGTCGTGCATTCGCGGCTAAACCACAAGATTGGTCACAGAAAGTTAACCGTAAGATGTATCGCGGTGCAATGCAGTGCATCCTAGCCGAATTGATTCGCCAAGAGCGTCTGATTTTGGTTGAAGAGCTAAGCGTTTCTGGTCCTAAGACCAAAGAGCTGATCGCAAAGTTAAATGAGCTTGGTGCACCTCGTGCCTTGATCGTCACTAAAGAAGTTGACGAAAACTTATACTTAGCTGCTCGCAACATCCCACATGTCAATGTACTTGGTACAAGTGAAGTGGATCCAGTGAGCTTGATTGCTTTTGATAAAGTAATCATGTCAGTTGAAGCTGCGAAACAATTTGAGGAAGCACTAGCATGAATAACGCAAGACTTTATCAGATCCTAAGAGGACCTGTATTCTCAGAGAAATCTCAAATGCTTGGCGACTCACTTGGTGTGCAGGTATTTAAAATTGACTCTAAGGCTACTAAGCTTGAAGTTAAAAAAGCAGTTGAGATGATGTTTGAAGGTGTTGAAGTTTTAAAAGTAAACACTTTGAATGTTAAAGGTAAGACAAAGCGTTTTGGTAAAAGTATCGGCCGTCGTAACGACTACAAAAAAGCCTATGTTACCTTAAAAGCTGGTCAAGATGTACAAATGGCTGATGCTGGTGAAGAGGTCGCTAATACGACTGCTTCTACTAGTGAAACAGCGAATAACGAATAAGGATTACACTCATGCCTATCGTAAGAGCAAAGCCAACATCACCAGGCCGTCGTTTTGTTGAAAAAGTAGTGCATCCACACCTTTATAAAGGTCGTCCGTTTGCAGCGCTTCTAGAATCAAAAAGTAAGACCGGTGGTCGTAACAATAATGGCCGTATCACTACTCGTCACATTGGCGGTGGTCATAAGCAGCATTATCGTATTATCGATTTCAAACGTACTAAAGACAATATTCCAGCAACGGTAGAGCGTATCGAATACGATCCTAACCGTACTGCACATATTGCACTACTTAAGTATGCTGATGGCGAACGTCGTTACATCATCGCTGCTAAAAAACAAGCAGTTGGCGATACAGTAATGTCAGGCGAAGCCTCTCCAATTCGTCCAGGTAACTGTTTACCACTAAAAAATATCCCATTGGGTACTGTGATTCACAATATCGAACTTAAAATCGGTAAAGGTGCACAGATGGCTCGCGCAGCGGGTGCTAGTGTTCAGTTATTAGGTCGTGACGGTATTTATGCTATTCTACGTTTACGTTCTGGCGAAACTCGCCGTGTACACGTGAATTGCCGTGCTGTTATTGGTGAAGTTTCTAACACTGAAAACAACTTGAAATCACTTGGTAAAGCCGGTGCTTCACGTTGGCGTGGTGTTCGTCCTTCAGTTCGTGGTGTCGCTATGAACCCGGTTGATCACCCACATGGTGGTGGTGAAGGTCGTAACAAAGGTCGCCATCCAACTAGCCCTTGGGGTCAGAAGTCTAAAGGACTTAAAACGCGTAGCAATAAGCGTACTGACAACATGATCATCCGCCGCCGCGCCAAGAAGAAATAAAGGAAGAATTTCATGCCTCGTTCATTGAAAAAAGGTCCATTCATAGACGCGCATTTGTTTGCTAAAGTTGAGAATGCATTAGAAACCAACTCACGCAAGCCAATTAAAACTTGGTCGCGCCGCTCGATGATCCTGCCACAAATGGTTGGCCTAACTTTATCTGTTCACAACGGCCGTACTCATGTACCGGTTATCGTGAGCGAACAGATGGTTGGTCATAAACTAGGTGAATTTGCCCCGACTCGTACGTATCGTGGTCACGGCATTGACAAAAAAGCTAAGAGATAAGGTGCTTACCATGGAAGTAACTGCAAAATTACGCGGTGCCGCCATATCGGCACAAAAAGTTAGACTCGTTGCTGATGAAGTTCGTGGCAAATCTATTGAGCGTGCTTTGGATATCCTAACGTATAGCAATAAGAAAGGCGCTGTGTTTGTTAAGAAATGTCTTAACTCAGCCATCGCCAATGCCGAAAACAACAACGGTTTAGATATTGATACGCTTAAAGTATCAACTATCTACGTTGATGAAGGCATTACGCTAAAACGTATCCTACCACGTGCCAAAGGCCGCGCTGATCGTATCAGCAAGCGTACTTGTCACATCACTATAAAGGTAGGAGAATAAGTTATGGGTCAAAAAGTACATCCAATCGGAATTCGTCTTGGTGTTGTAAAAAAGCATAACGCAAACTGGTATGCTAGCCCTAAACAATACTCAGAATACCTAATCAACGACATTCGTGTTCGTGAATATCTACGCAAAAAGCTAGACAACGCTATGATCAGCAACATCATGATCGAGCGTCCTACTGGCGCCGCTAAGATTACCATCGCCACTGCGCGTCCTGGTATTGTTATCGGTAAGAAAGGCGAAGATATCGAAAGACTTCAAAAAGAATTGACCAAAATTATGGGCGTACCTGCTCAGGTCAACATTGAAGAAATCACGTCACCTGATCTTGATGCACGTTTGGTAGCAGACGGTATCAGCAGTCAGCTTGAGCGTCGTGTTATGTTCCGTCGTGCGATGAAGCGCGCGGTACAAAACAGCATGCGCTCTGGTGCTAAAGGTATTAAAGTTGAGCTGTCTGGCCGTCTTGGCGGCGCTGAGATTGCTCGTACTGAATGGTACCGTGAAGGTCGTGTGCCACTGCATACACTCCGTGCTGATATTGACTATGCGTCAATTCGTGCAGAGACAACTTACGGCACTATCGGTGTTAAAGTTTGGATTTTCCGCGGAGAGATTCTTGACGGTATGAACAGCGTTTATAATCCGGTCAAAGAAGAGCAGGCTCGTGCGCCAAAACGCCGTGGTCGCGGAAACGGAAACCGTCGAAACTCAGACAGAGGTTAAACTATGTTACAGCCAAAACGTACCAAGTTTCGTAAAATGCACAAAGGTCGTAACACTGGGCTAGCTCATCGTGGAAGCACCGTTGCATTCGGACAAATTGGTCTAAAATCATTGACGCGCGGTCGTATGACAGCCCGTCAAATCGAAGCAGCACGTCGTACCATCACTCGTAAAATTAAGCGTGGCGGTAAGATTTGGATTCGTGTATTCCCAGACAAGCCTATTACCAACAAGCCTCTAGAAGTACGTATGGGTAAAGGTAAAGGTCCTGTAGAGTATTGGGTATGCGAAATCAAACCTGGTAAAGTGCTATATGAAATTGAAGGGGTACCAGAAGAGCTTGCACGTGAAGCTTTCACGCTTGCTGCAGCAAAACTGCCCTTTAAAACTACCATTGTTAAGCGGACGATAATGTAATGAAGATCAGTGAATTACGTGATAAATCATTAGAAGAACTGACCCAGTTACTTGATGAAAAGCAACTTGATGCTTTCCGTATTCGTATGGCTAAAGCAACTGGTCAGTTGGGTAATACCCATGAAGTACGTGACAATCGTCGCACGATTGCTCAGCTTCAGACTTTGATTAACGAGAAACAACGAGGCGACTCATGAGCGATAACAATCAAACAGCTACCAATGCTAGCGTATTGACAGGTCGAGTTGTTAGCGACAAGATGGACAAGTCCATCACAGTTTTGATTGAGCGTCTGGTTCGTCATCCTTTGTATGGCAAGCAGCTTCGTCGTTCTACAAAAATCAAAGCACATGATGAGAATAATGTTTGCCAACAAGGCGATCTTGTCCGTATCAAAGAAACGCGTCCAATCTCAAAAACCAAGTCTTGGACTTTGGTTGATGTGGTTGAAAAAGTAGAAAAAATCTAAGTAAATTGCATTAAAAGCCAGAAGCTGTTAAAATAGCCGCCTTTTTAAGGATGCTGATTGCGCCGAGCGTATATCACTCACATTAAGAGTAAGTCGCGGTTATTTATATTAAAATGCCGTCTACTCATACTGTGCTAGCGGCAGCAACTGGTTTTTATTGCTCATACGTGTGGAGTAACGCTATGATTCAGGTTGAGTCAATGCTGGAAGTTGCAGACAATAGCGGTGCAAGAAGAGTTCAGTGCATTAAAGTACTGGGTGGTTCTCATCGTCGTTATGCATCAGTTGGCGACATTATTAAAGTAACGGTTAAAGAAGCCATTCCGCGTGGTCGTGTTAAAAAAGGCGACGTGATGAATGCAGTAGTTGTACGTACCAAAAAAGGCGTTCGTCGCCCTGATGGTTCTGTGTTACGTTTTGATGACAATGCTGCGGTATTGTTGAACCAAAACAAAGCGCCGATTGCAACTCGTATTTTTGGACCGGTAACTCGTGAACTACGTGGTGATCAGTTTATGAAAATTGTATCACTAGCACCAGAAGTATTGTGAGGTAATCCATGTCAAAATTACGTAAAGGCGATACAGTTATCGTGATTGCTGGGAAAGACAAAGGCAAGCAAGGTACTGTACAAGCTGTAAAAAATGATCGTATCAAAGTTGAAGGCGTTAACATTGTCACTAAACATCAGAAGCCAAATCAGGCAACTGGCGTTGAAGGCGGCATTCTTAAGCAAGAAGCTTTCCTACATATTTCAAATGTCGCAATATTAAATGCGCAAACCCAAAAAGCTGATCGTATTACTTATCAGTTCGGCGAAGACGGCAACAAACAACGCGTCTATCGTTCGAACGGTGAAGTAGTGGCGACTGCGTAAGACACTAAGGGTGTAATGGTAATGGCAAGATTAAAATCTTTATATAACGAAGAACTAAAGCAGCAAATCAAAGAAGAGCTTGGTTTGGCGAATGTGATGCAAGTGCCTAAAATCACTAAAATCACGCTTAACATGGGTGTTGGTGGCGCGTCTCAAGACAAGAAATTGCTTGAAGGTGCTGTAGCTGATATGACAGCGATTGCTGGTCAAAAACCTGTTGTCACCAAAGCGCGTAAATCAGTTGCTGGCTTTAAGATTCGTGAAGAATGGCCAATTGGCTGTAAAGTAACGCTACGCGGTGAGCAAATGTACGAATTTTTAGATCGTCTCGTTGCCATTGCAATTCCTCGTATTCGTGATTTCCGCGGTTTTTCACCTAAAGCCTTTGACGGACGTGGTAACTACTCATTGGGTATCAAAGAACAGATCGTGTTCCCAGAAGTAGATTTTGACAAGATTGATCGTATCCGCGGTATGGATGTGACAATCACCACGTCAGCTCAATCTGATGAAGAAGGTCGTGCGTTGCTTAAAGCATTCGGCTTCCCATTTAAATAAGGTAAAGACGTTATGGCAAAGAAGAGCATGATTAACCGCGAATTAAAGCGCGAAAAAATGGTTGCTAAATACGCTGATAAGCGTATCAAGCTAAAAGAAACTATCAGTGATATGACTGCAAGTGACGAAACTCGTATGGAAGCAATGTTAGAGCTACAAGCTCTTCCACGCAATTCATCACCAGTACGTCTGCGCAATCGTTGTGCTATCACCGGTCGTCCTCACGGTTACTTCCGCAAGTTTGGCTTATCACGCAATATGCTGCGTGAGCGTGTCATGCAAGGCGATGTGCCTGGTGTTCGTAAAGCAAGCTGGTAAGGGGTAACTATATGAGTATGCAAGATACCGTTGGGGATATGCTAACCCGTATTCGTAACGCACAAATGGCTAACAAAGTATCGGTAGCAATGCCGAGCTCTAAATTACGCAAATCAATCGCTGATTTGTTAGTTAGCGAAGGTTATGTGGCCACTGCTGTTGTTGCTGAAGAAGAAAACAACAAAGCAACCCTAACTATTGAATTAAAATACTTCGAAGGCCGTGCTGTCATCGAAACGATTCAACGTTTTAGCCGTCCTGGTTTACGCCAGTTCCGCGGTAAAGACGCTATCCCTACTGTTAAGCAAGGTATGGGTGTTGCTATCGTATCAACTAGCCAAGGCATCATGAGTGATCGTGCTGCACGCGCTGCTGGTATCGGTGGTGAAATCGTCGCATTTGTAGCGTAAGCTACACGACGATAAAGTCTACTTGACGTTGTTAGGCTTCTATTGATGTGTTAATGATAAGTTATTTAACATTGGTAGGTGTCTAACGCGGTCAACTATGCTAAACTAACACGCTTTTTAGCCTGTTAGTTTTTTCGCTAATATAAAGAAGTTAAATTTTTTAAGGAATATTCCTATGTCTCGTGTGGCTAAAGCCCCAGTGACGCTGCCAAATGGCGTAAGCGTTACTTTGAACGATCGGCAGGTCGAAGTTAAAGGCAAGAATGGCACTTTGTCTTTACGCCTGCATGCATTGGTCGAGCTGAAACAGGAAGATGATGCTATCATTTTCTCACCTACAGTCGATTCAAAAGAAGCTATGATGCACACTGGCACCATGCGCGCTCTTGTTAACAACTATGTTAAAGGCGTGAACGAAGGCTTTGAAAGACGTCTTCAGTTAATTGGTGTTGGTTATCGCGCACAAATTACTGGTAACAAAGTAACTTTGAACGTCGGTTACTCTCATCCAGTAGAATATACGTTGCCTGAAGGTGTGTCAGCTGAAACCCCAACGCAAACTGAAATTGTTTTGAAATCAAACAATAAACAGCAGCTTGGTCAAGCAGCGGCTAATATCCGTGGTTTCCGCCCACCTGAGCCTTATAAAGGTAAAGGTATTCGTTATAGTGACGAGCATGTGATTCGCAAAGAAGCCAAGAAAAAATAAGGTGAGTTGAAATGTTTGATAAAAAAGCAGCTCGTCTGCGTCGAGCTAAGAAAACCCGCGCGCATATCCGTTTCTTAGGCGTACATCGTCTAACGGTTACCCGCACGTCGAAACATATTTATGCCCAGATTATCTCTCCGAACGGTGGTGAAGTGATTGCTCAGGCATCTACCTTAGACGGCAGCTTGCGTTCAGGCGCGACTGGCAATGCTGATTCAGCAACGTCTGTGGGCCAAATGATCGCAGAACGCGCAAAAGCAGCTGGTATTACTAAAGTTGCCTTTGACCGTAGTGGTTTTAAATATCATGGTCGAGTTAAAGCTTTGGCAGAAGCTGCTCGCGAACACGGATTGGAGTTTTAATCATGGCTAGAAATGATAAAAATGATAAAAATGAACAGACTGACGGTCTAGTAGAACGCTTAGTTACCGTTGATCGCGTTGCAAAAGTTGTTAAAGGTGGTCGTATTTTCTCTTTCACTGCATTAACTGTAGTGGGTGATGGCAACGGTCGTGTTGGTTTTGGTCGTGGTAAAGCACGTGAAGTGCCAGCTGCTATCCAAAAAGCACTAGAAGCTGCTAAACGTAATATGATTACTGTTGAGCTAAATGATGCAACTTTGTATCATCCAATCAAAGCACGTCATGGTGCTAGTAAAGTCTATATGCAACCTGCATCTGAAGGTACTGGCGTAATCGCCGGTGGCGCAATGCGTGCTGTATTAGAAGTTGCTGGTGTTAAGAATGTTTTGACTAAATGTTATGGTTCTACCAATACTGCTAACGTTGTTCGCGCAACGTTTAACGGTTTACGTGATATGTCAACTCCAGAGAAGATGGCAGCTAAACGTGGTAAATCTGTAGACGAAATCTTGGGTTAACTTAGACTAGGTGAGTTACGATGAAAAAAATGAAAGTCACTCAATTTAAATCGGGTGCCCATCGCCTAAAGAGCCACAAAGCGAGCTTGAAAGGATTGGGTTTACGCCGTATTAATCATACTGTTGAAGTAGAAGATACTCCTTCAACTCGTGGTATGGTAAATCGCGTTAACTACATGGTAAAAGTGGAGGAAGCGTAATGGGTCTTAGATTAAATGAATTATCACCAGGTGTTGGCGCAAAGAAAACTGCACAACGTCGTGGTCGTGGTATCGGTTCTGGTCTTGGTAAGACTGGTGGTCGTGGTGTGAAAGGTCAGAAATCTCGTTCAGGTTCGAGCGTACGCTCAGGATTTGAAGGTGGTCAGATGCCTTTATATCGTCGTCTTCCAAAATTCGGTTTTACCAGTAAAATGGCTATGAAGACTGCTGAAGTACGTCTTTCTGAACTGAATAAAATTGAAGGTGATGTGGTTAGCGTTGAAACACTTAAAGCTGCTAACCTTATCCGTCATGATATGAAGCGTGCCCGTGTTATGCTATCAGGCGAAGTTACTAAAGCTTATACCTTTAAAGGTATCAAAGTAACTAAAGGCGCTAAGCTAGCAATCGAAGCTGCTGGTGGTAGCATCGAGGAGTAGTAACGTGTCAAAGCAATCAATGTCATCGTCTGGTATTCCGCTTAACCCATTTGCCTTCATACGCAAGTATGATGAATTATGGACGCGTTTATTATTCTTAATCGGCGCATTGATTGTTTATCGTTTAGGATCACATATTCCAGTGCCGGGTATCAATCCGGTTAACTTGGCTGATCTGTTTTCGCGCAACGAAAACACCATTTTGAGCATGTTTAACATGTTCTCAGGTGGTGCGCTAGAACGTATGTCTATTATGGCACTTGGCATCATGCCGTATATTTCAGCATCAATTATTGTACAGATGATGTCTGCAGTATTGCCATCGCTTGAAGCTCTCAAAAAAGAGGGTGAAGCGGGACGGCGTAAGCTAAACAAGTACACCCGTCAAGGGACGCTTGCATTAGCACTAGTACAGTCATTAGGAATGTGTGCTGGCCTAATCAGCCAAAATCTTACCTTATCTTCTGGTCTTACCTTTTATATTCCAGCAGTTACTTCTTTAGTAGCGGGCGCTATGTTCTTAATGTGGCTTGGTGAGCAGATTACAGAGCGCGGCGTAGGTAATGGTATTTCAATGCTCATTTTTGCGAGTATTGTGGCTGGTACGCCAGGTATGATTTCGCAGTCAATTGAACAGGTCAATCAAGGTCAAATGAATTTGATTGTACTGTTTATTTTTGTGTTACTAGGTATCGCGGTAACTGCTGGTATTGTTTATATTGAACGTGCTCAGCGCCGTGTTCCCGTGAACTACGCACAAAAGCAACAACAAGGTCGCAAGATATATGCTCAACAGCAATCACATTTGCCGTTGAAGCTAAACATGGCAGGGGTTATCCCAGCTATTTTTGCCAGTTCTTTATTGTTGTTTCCAGCGAGTTTAGGGCAATGGGTCGGTCAATCAACTGATCCTACTTTCACACAAAAAATATTACAGAATATGGCATTGGTGTTGTCTCCAGGACAGCCGCTATATTTGGTACTGTTTGGCGCAATGATTATTTTCTTTTGTTATTTTTACACGGCATTGGTATTTAGCCCACGTGAAGTAGCAGAAAACCTTAAACGTAGTGGTGCGTATATCCCAGGTATTCGCCCCGGACAACAAACTCAGCGTTACCTCGATCATGTGTTAAACCGACTGACCTTTATTGGCGCGATGTATATGACGGTTATTTGTTTAATGCCGATGGTCGTCCAGTCATCGTTTGGTGTGCCGTTTCAACTCGGTGGTACGTCTTTACTGATTATGGTGGTTGTGGTAATGGATTTCATTTCGCAGATTCAGGCGCATTTGATGACCCATCAATATCATGATCAGACGTTAATTCAATCGCCCACTCAACCTTAAATGAGCGGTACGATATTTCAAGGAGCATGCTATGAAAGTTCAAGCATCAGTTAAAAAGATTTGTGGTAGCTGTAAAGTTGTGCGCCGTAAAGGCCGTGTACATATCATTTGTACAGCTGAACCTCGCCACAAGCAACGTCAAGGTTAATAGTTAAGATGAGAAAGTCCCTGACTTTCTCTATTAATTAAATTAATGCTTGAAAAATAACGGCGGATGCGATATCATCCGCCACTTGCCGTGTTTATACGAAATCTTTTATAATAAAGTCAGTGAATAAGCTTGTAACCAAGTCGAAGCAATGACGATAGCTATGAAAGCTCTAGTATTTACAGCAACAAATCTGAAAAATAATGCCTTATCGATAGATAAAGCCCATTTTTCTTTAATGGAGAGAAATCAATGGCTCGTATTGCCGGCGTAAACATTCCGGATAATAAGCATGCTGTTATTTCACTAACTTACATCTTTGGTGTAGGTCGTACCACTGCTCAGAAAATCTTAGAAGCAGTTGGCATTGCCCCTACTACTAAAGTCAGTCAGTTAGATGATACACAGTTAGATGCTATCCGTGCACAAGTTGCAGAATACATGACTGAAGGTGATCTTCGTCGTGAAGTGTCAATGAATATCAAGCGTTTAGTTGATCTTGGTTGCTACCGTGGTATCCGCCATCGTCGTAACTTGCCAGTTAGAGGCCAGAATACTAAGAACAACGCTCGTACTCGTAAGGGTCCGACACGCCCTCTCAAAAGATAATTAACTTAGGAAGCTAAAAGATGGCAAAAGACACTCGCAGTCGCAAAAAGGTGACTCGTCGTTCAGTATCGGAGGGCATTGCCCATATCCATGCGTCTTTTAATAACACCATTGTTACGATTACCGATCGTCAAGGTAATGCATTGGCTTGGGCCACTTCAGGTGGACAAGGCTTCCGTGGTTCACGTAAATCTACACCATTTGCAGCTCAGGTTGCAGCTGAAGTCGCTGGTAAAGCGGCCCAAGAATATGGTGTTAAGAATATCGATGTTTTGGTCAAAGGACCAGGACCGGGTCGTGAGTCTGCGGTAAGAGCACTAGGTGCATTGGGTTATAAAGTTAACAGCATCTCTGATGTAACCCCAATCCCACACAATGGTTGCCGTGCGCCGAAAAAGCGCCGCGTCTAATATTAAAGACGAAGCTTTTTATATCAAAAGCTTATAGGAGACATAACAATGGCCCGCTATATTGGACCAAAATTAAAATTATCACGTCGTGAAGGCACGGACTTAGGTCTTAAGTCTGGCGTTAAACCATACGACGTTAAAACTAAGAAAGCTGGTCGTCCACCTGGTCAACATGGCGTAAGCCGTAATAAGACCTCAGAATACGCTCTACAGCTGCGTGAAAAGCAGAAAGTTAAGCGTATCTATGGTGTACTAGAGCGTCAGTTTGCTAACTACTATAAAGAAGCTGCTCGTAAGCGCGGTGCTACTGGTGAGAACCTACTAGCCATGCTTGAGAGTCGTCTAGACAACGTTGTTTATCGCATGGGCTTTGGCTCAACTCGCGCAGAAGCACGTCAGCTAGTCAGTCATCGCACTGTTATGGTAAAAAAAGCTGGCCGTGATGAGTTTGTTCGTGTGAACATTCCATCAATTCAGCTTCAAGATGGTGATGTCATCGCTATCCAAGAGAAGTCTCGCGAACAGCTACGTATTAAAAACGCTATTGAACTAGCGACACAACGTGGCATTCCAGAATGGCTTGATGTTGATCACAGCAAACTACAGGGTACTTTTAAACAAGCACCTGATCGTATTGATCTACCTGCTGAAATCAACGAAAGCTTGATCGTTGAGCTATACTCTAAGTAATGACGTAACTGCTCAATGTCATGTAAGTGGCATTGAGCAATCAACGTTAATTAAACCAGTTTAATAAATCGAGGTGACATCATGATGCTAAATGCAACTGAGTTTCTAACGCCGAATGCCATTAACGTGGATACGGTTAATGAAACGATTGCGAAAGTCACGCTCGAACCGTTAGAACGCGGCTTTGGGCATACTTTAGGTAATGCCCTGCGTCGTATCTTGTTATCTTCATTACCTGGTGCTGCAGTCATTGAAGCTGAGATTGATGGTGTTGACCATGAATACTCTACGCTTGAAGGACTACAAGAAGATGTACTTGACTTGCTTTTGAATCTAAAAGGCTTGGCAATTACCCTTCATGACCAAAATGAAGTATTTTTGACCTTGGACAAACAAGGTCCAGGCACTATTACTGCTGCAGATATCTCGTTACCACACAATGTCGACATCATCAATCCAGAATTGGTCTTGGGTACATTGAGTGACCGTGGTCATCTTAAGATGCGTTTGCGCGTAGTAATGGGTCGTGGATATGAGCCAGCAAATCAGCGCCGTGAAGATGGTGATACTAAAGCGATTGGACGCTTAAAACTTGACGCAAGTTTTAGTCCAGTACTTCGTGTTGCTTATCAGGTTGAGAACGCTCGTGTAGAGCAGCGTACTGATCTTGATCGTCTTATCATTGAGCTTGAAACTAATGGCACTATAGATCCAGAAGAAGCAATTCGTAAAGCAGCCACTATTTTACAACAACAGATTTCTATCTTTGTTGACCTAGAAGCTGAAGAAGCGCCTGAGCCTGTGAAAGAAAAAGAAGAGGTTGATCCGGTGCTATTACGCCCTGTGGACGATCTTGAACTAACGGTTCGCTCAGCCAACTGCTTGAAAGCTGAAAACATTTACTATATCGGTGATTTGGTACAGCGTTCAGAGACTGAACTTCTAAAAACCCCAAATCTTGGTAAGAAATCATTGACGGAAATCAAGGACGTGTTAGCGTCTAAAGATTTAGAGCTCGGTATGCGCCTAGATAACTGGCCACCAGCTGACCTTCGTGTTGATGATCGCTTTTCTTATCGTAGCCGTTAAACTTTAAGGATTTTTGACTATGCGCCATCGTAAGAGTGGAGTCAAGCTGGGTCGTACCGGCAGTCATCGTAAGGCAATGTTTCAGAACATGACTAACTCATTATTTGAGCATGAACTGATTAAAACAACTTTACCAAAAGCTAAAGAACTACGTCGCGTTGCCGAGCCATTGATCACTATGGCTAAAGAAGACAGCGTTGCTAATCGTCGTTTAGCATTCAGCCGTATGCGTAGCAAAGCTATGGTAGGCAAATTATTTGGCACGTTAGGTCCTCGTTACCAGACGCGTCCAGGTGGTTATTTGCGTATCGTAAAATGCGGTTACCGTGATGGTGACAATGCGCCAATGGCTTATGTAGAATTGGTTGATCGCGACTAATTTTGCACTAAAGACATATTTTATAAAAAAGGCTCCAATTCAATTGGAGCTTTTTTTTATGTCTCAAATTTGGTTAATCGTATTATTCGTTTATTAGAGAAGTAGGGCATCGACGTTAGCAGCACCTTGTCTGATAACCTCAGGTTTGCCACTGGTCATGTCTACGATAGTGGTAAGTTTGGTGGTTTTTATGCCCGCATTTATAAGGCCATCTATTTGATTACCTAGCAATTCTTCAATTTCAAAGGGATCGTCGAGAATATCGTCACGGTTGGGTAGTATCAATGAGCTGGTCAAAATAGGTTCATCCATTGCTTCTAATAATGCTTGGGCAATCGGATTGCTAGGGACGCGAATACCAATGGTTTTTTTCTTAGCATGTGCCAATTTCTTCGGCACGTCCTTTGTCGCCGTCAAAATAAAGGTGATTGGCGCGGGTGTATGAGCCTTGAGCTGCTTAAATTGGACGTTATCTACTGCAGCATAATTGGCAATTTCGCTTAAGTCGCGACAGAGTAAGGTGAATTGATGTTTGTCATCGAGTTCGCGAATTTGTTTGAGCTTTGCTAAGGCATCTTTTGCACCAAGGCGGCAACCAAACGCATAACTAGTGTCTGTTGGATAAATAATTAATTGGTCTTTGCGCAATAAATCAGCAGCCTGCTCGATGAGACGTGGCTGTGGGTTTTCTGGATGAACATAGAATACTTGCATAACAGTTCCTTATTTTATAATTATTGATTTTTAAATTAGTACAAATGCTTCATGGTTTAAATAAAAAGCGTTTATTAGATAGCTATATCAGCCAATACGTATAATATTAACCAATATGACCTATCTAATGACACGGTCCCAGTCATCAGTATAGCTCAAAGCATCACTATGTTTAGTGGCAAGGGGTTACTAAGCGTAGAAAATCGTTAACAAAAAAAGCGCTATCATCATCAATAGAGCCATTATGGCTATCAGTCATTAATCAATCGCACAAAGACTGAGTAAAGCATGCAATAAAGTCTTGGCATCGCGTGGCAGAGCCTGTGGCTCAACTATATAGCTTTCTACTTGCTGATAGACATCCTCAGCAAAAGTGCTGTCACTGGTATCAAAATCTGCAAATAAGTTGTCTTGTGAGACTTGAAACTGCCGCCCGCAAGCCAAAGTAAACAAACACTCTAATGCCTGAGGCTTAATCTCTACGTGTTCAAACGCTTGCTGCTGAGCTGCTGTGCGACCATCAGGTGCATACCAATAGCCAAAGTCGGGTAGGCGTCTACGAGCGTCACCAGCTACGCACCAGTGACTCAGCTCATGCAATGCACTTGCAAAAAATCCATGGGCAAATTCAATTCTCGCAGCATGAGTATCTTGTGCGGGAAAATACTCTGGTTCACCATCACTGTGAACCAATACGACATGTTGATCGATAAATAAATCATTGAATAAGTCTATTAGCCAATCAGTCGCAGCTTGTTCACTATCCATGACTAAACTTGCTTCTATTTGCAGAGGCTCATCTTGCAGAAGCTCATCAGCATGGGTCGCATGAATTTTTTGCCACTGACGCTGCCATTTATCTGAGTATCGATTTTTTTTGGAATATAAAGCATCGACCGAAGATGTTTCTACGGTACTGTTCAGCTGTTCTATTCTTTGTAGCAATACTTGAGCTTTGGAGAAGGGCAGTAAGTCATAAAAATCGACTTGGTTGTTAGACACATTCATAGATAAAAAACAGACTCGATAAATGCTAAAGACAGAAAATCTCTAGAAAAAATGGGAAGATGAAAAGAGCATAAGTAAATGCACCATCAAAAAATATTAACATACTAGCGCTAGCACAATAGAGTGCTTTCCGTTAGTATGGCAGGCAATATTATACACCGTTTTTGATCAATGAGGCCGCGTATGTCAAGCACCCAAGATAACAAGCCGTCAGCGCTTCATGCTAGTAAAATACAAGTGCCTGCGTCAAACAGCATGCCTGATAACATCTCTTTAAATAAGTGGGAAGATACGGGCTTTGAATGGGCAGGTGAAGCAGCACCCAGCTCTTTTGAGCGTCTCGCGACTGTTTTAGCTGGCGAACACGAACAATCGAATATCGTGCTAAATACCAACTTATATCGCCGTAACAATGTACTGCATCTGGCTTTTACATTGACTGGCGAAGTCTGGTTGACGTGTCAACGCTGCCTACAACCAATTGCTGTTGATTTGAGTGATGAGTATGATATTGCGCTTCTTGATGATGAAAGCCAAATGCGCCTAGTTAATGAAGAGCAGGATTATTTATTGTTAGAGGAGATTGTTACTGAGCAATCACCAGAGCGACTATTGCCATTTAAAAAACTGGTAGAAGACGAGATATTGCTGAAGACACCGATGGCACCCAAGCATGAGGATTGTGAGATGTCGGTTGAGCAGTTTGGTGAGATACCAGAAGAGGAAGAAACTGAAAATCCTTTTTCGGCTTTAGCGTCCCTCAAAGGCAAATTATAAGCGTCAAAATGATTTATAGAATGCATTTATTGAGCCTTTTATCTGCTTTGTGCCGAAGAGTGCTAGGCAGGGCTTTATTAATCCAATAAACATGCGTATAATGTCCGGTTTATTGCATTCTAGCAACTTGTTGCTTGCTGATAGAAACTGACTAAGCAGATTTTTTATAAATCTTAGACATAGTCAGTGGTTTATGTGAGTGGCAATCTATTTAACTAATGATGCTTAAGACTTAGGTTGTTGTGATTATATAGCCTCTGTCAGTATCGACTAAAGCTGAATTTTAAGCTTATCCCTTTTAAGTATAGGAGCTATATCATGGCTGTTCAAAAAAGTCGTAAAAGTCGTTCTCGTCGTGACATGCGCCGTTCACATCACCGCATGGAAATCGCTGAGATAAGCGTTGATGCTACTACTGGTGAAAAACATCGTCGTCATCACATGACTAAAGATGGTTTTTACCGTGGTCGTCAGTTGTTTAAAGTTAGTCAAGACGCCTAAGATATTGTTTATGTAATGGCTTTAGCAGACTAATGAGAGTACTAGTGACTGTTGTTCGTTTGCTGAGCTGATACAGAGCAATACACTTTGAGCTAAAAAAAGCCAAGTTATTTCGCTATCATATATTATGTAGCCGGATGACTTGGCTTTTTGTTATTTACTTAACGGCTAATTGTCAGATGGATTTGTCTTTTTAGTTTTTGATAGAGCAAAGTTTGTGCTGATATAATCTGTTAATACTATTAAAATAGCGTCCTTTGATTTTGATACGCTATGATAATAGTGTGCGTCAGTGTATAGTTTATCGACACGCTGTTCGTTTGACTGAGATAGCGGCGTTGTCTCACATCCAATAATATAATATACCCCATCATTTTTAGGGATATCTTCAATCAGATAAGGAATATTGGTTATGGCTTCTGTACCCGATACGGTAAAAAAGCAACCTGCTCGTATTGCGGTTGTTTTTCCTGGACAAGGCTCTCAAGCTGTCGCTATGACAAGTGAGCTTGCTGAGATTTATCCAGAGATACGCGATACTTTTACCGAAGCGAGTGAGGCGCTTGGCGAGGACTTGTGGGCAATCTGTCAAGATGAAGAAAAACTTGGTCAAACTCATTATACCCAGCCAGCATTACTCACGGCTAGTATTGCGATTTGGCGCGTCTTGCAACAAAAAATGACCGACACGCCTTGCTATCTAGCAGGTCATTCGCTCGGCGAATACAGTGCCTTGTGTGCTGCCAATGTGATATCACTTGGCGATGCAGTAACCTTAGTTCATAAACGCGGTCAGTTGATGCAAGAAGCCGTTGTCGGTATCGATACGGCCATGGCTGCTGTGTTAGGACTTGAAGACAATCGAGTCGAAAACTTGTGCGAACAAGCAACAGAGCATGTTGAAGGAGCGGTTGTTGGTGCAGCCAACTTTAATAGTCCAGGGCAGGTCGTCATCTCAGGTAATGCTGATGGTGTTAATGCTGTGATTGATAAAGTAAAAAATACTGGCAAAAAATCTGTTCCACTTAAGGTAAGTGTGCCGTCACATTGTGCGTTGATGGAGCCTGCAAGTGCTGCGTTGGCTGAAATATTGGCTGGGATTAAGTTTGATCAAGCGGCTATTCCAGTGATTCAAAACCGACATGCTCGTGTTGAGACAAGCGCGGTAGGTATAAAGCAAGCCTTGACAGAGCAGCTGAGCGAGCCTGTGTTATGGTCAAAAACCATGCAAGAATTGGCTGATAAACAAATTAATATATTAATCGAATGTGGCAGTGGAAACGTGCTCAGCAATTTGGCTAAGCGTCAAGCACAACCAATCACCAGCTATCCTACTGACAAGCCTGCCCGTCTAGAAAAATTATTTGAGGTGTTATCATGAGTCGTACGATTACATTAGTGACAGGCGCAAGCCGCGGCATTGGCAAAGCAGTTGCCAAACGTTTTGCGAAAGAAGGGCATTTTGTCATTGGCACAGCCACCACCGAAAAGGGCGCTGAGCTGATTGATGATTATCTTCATGACACAGGTGGCATTGGTCGTGTGTTAGACGTACGTGATACCGCTCAGATTGACAAGTTGTTTGAAGAGATTGAGAGTGTCTATGGTGCTGTGCAAGTATTGGTCAATAATGCAGGCATCACTCAAGACGGATTACTCATGCGTATGAAAGATGAGGATTGGGAAAACGTCATCGATACCAACTTGACCTCAGTTTATCGTATGAGCAAACGCGCGGTACGTGGCATGATGAAAGCCCGCCGTGGTCGCATCATCAATATAACCTCTGTCGTCGCTCAAATGGGTAATGCAGGTCAGTCTAACTACGCTGCTACTAAAGCGGGAGTAGAAGGCTTTAGCCGTACGCTTGCGCGCGAAATTGGATCACGTCAAGTGACTATCAACTGTGTGGCACCTGGTCTGATTGAGACGGATATGACAGATGAGCTGGATGAGCGCTTGTTGAATTCTATGCTAGACGCTGTGCCTATCAGCCGTTTAGGTCAACCAGAAGACATCGCCGCAGCTGTACATTTCTTAGCCAGCGATGAAGCCAGTTACATCACCGGTGCAGTGCTTGCTGTCAATGGCGGCATGTATATGTAGTCGATATGCGAGTGTTACACAGTTATAATAAAAAACTGTGTGAACGAGTGTAAACTATAATAAAGGGTGCTATAATAACGGATACTTTTGTGTCAGAGCCCTGTATGATAGCAGGGCTTTATTAGGCATTAGACAGACTGTATAACATGTCATAGGGTAATCAGACAGCAGTATCGGTCTGGCAAATACATTTTATATACTATGCTATAGAGCTGAAATACGGCGCTATAACAGTTTATTAAAAATAATAGATGATAAAGGAGTAATCTACATGAGTAATGATATCGAGCTAAGAGTAAAAGCAGCTGTGGCTGAGCAACTAGGTATGAATGTTGAAGAGATCAATACTGATGCTTCATTCATGGAAGATCTAGGTGCAGATTCATTGGATTTGGTTGAGCTAGTTATGTCTTTTGAGAGTGACTTTGGCATTACTATTCCTGATGAAGATTCTGCAGAGCTAACAACTGTTCAAAAAGCGATCGATTACGTACAAGCACAGCTATAATTTGTTTGTAATGTAACGACGATTACTAAGCCGCTTAACTTATGGTTAAGCGGTTTTTTTATGGCTGGATTTTGGGAACTGTATATTTTAATTTACCAGATGTATTAGGGCCTGTCTTCAATTCATTTTACAATGAACGATAGTACACGCCAGATAGAGCATTGACTTAAAATTACGAGCCA
>NZ_JADGIN010000006.1:0-170742 GCF_016106655.1 Psychrobacter sp. NG27 | reverse complement strand
AGAAGTGAAACATCGTTGCGCCAATGGTAGTGTGGATTCGTCCATGTGAGAGTAGGTCATCGTCAGCTCTCTATTCTAAAGTAAAAGCCCCCTTCGCGTTAGCGTAGGGGGCTTTTCTTTGGCTGCAAAAAAGTGCCAGTATGATATTATTTATCATTATTCTTACCTTTAGGGAACTATTATGGGCGTTTCACTTTACTATACAGCTGAGCGTATGACACTTTTAACTGAGCAGGAGCAAGAGGATATTACGCTTATAGTTGATAAGTATAATGACACCTTTGAGTATGCAGAAGAGGCGGAGTCTTTTGATCTTTATGCCTATGATGATAGTGAGTCAGAGGTCATATTAGCAGGCGCTACAAAAATGCCATCTAGCATGGATGTAGAGGTTTTGATGTATAGCATTAATCATTGGCTACAATGTTTGACTGAAATCCGATTGGCAGTCGCTGATGCAGAGTGGCATGTGCATTTGGACGATAGTGACGCAGTTTGGGTAGATGATAAGTGGCAGATGGAAGGCTAGTCCATCAAAATATTGTTATGATCATCATCAACTAATAAGATAAAAAATGGCTAACGACATGAGCCAACGTTAGATATTAGTCAACTCTAGAATGGAGTCTGTTTTGTTTAAACTTTACTATTATCCAAACAATGCGAGTTTAGCGCCACATTTTTTACTTCATCATGTGAAAGCGGATTATGAGTTAGTATTGGTTGAAAGAGAGGGTAACACTCACAAATCAGCTGACTATCTGAAGCTAAATCCTGCTGGGCGTATTCCAACGCTGGTTGATGACGAGCAGCCAATTTTTGAAAGCCCCGCCATTTGTATTCATATTTGTGAATCGTATCCAGAGTATGAGTTGATACCAGCAATTGGTGACCCTAAACGACCATTGTTTTTTCAGTGGCTCGCATTCTTAAACAACACATTACAAGCGGAACTGATAGTTCGTTATTATCCACATCGCCACACCAATGACGAGAGCAATATACCCAATATTATATCTGCTCAAGATGATCGTATTGGAGAGGCATTGTCTATCATAGACAATCAGCTTGATTCTAATGATTTCTTGCTTGGTGAAAAACTATCGGCATGTGACTATTTCTTATTTATGTTGGCGGAGTGGTCATTGGTATTAGAGAAATCACCGATGGACTATACTAACTTGGCAGTGTATCTAAAGCGATTAAGCGAAAACCCTAGTATAAAAGCAGTATGTAAATTTGAAGAGGTAGATCTGACTCCATTTAAAATAATGATAATCTAAATAGCCATATGCCAATGATTGGCATCTATAAGAGCATGCTATCAAAGTGGAGCAATATTGGTAAACCATGGAATCTAAGTGCCCAGAACATTAATGATATTTTGAGCATTTAACTTGTAAACTCTCAGAGTAAAATATTTAGTTAATTCAAGAATAGATTGTCTTTCTCTTTTATTTGTAATTATGAACAATTATTTTTTCTGTTTAAATTAAGACCAAATCCTACCAAAGAGTAATGTAGATGCTAGATAAAAAATTGACCATACTATTAATTTTTCTCACGTTGATATTTTTGGCTATCGGAATAACGACTGTAGATAGCATCGGCTACGGAAGTATGATTAACTCTTTGAGTGTAGGCTTTGTAGTCAGTTCGATTTTTTATTTTCTTGTAGTATACATGCCTGAATATAAACGTAGAAAAATGTTGCATGAATCACTTAAGAGTCAGTACTTGCAGTTCAAAATATCATGTATTAATACCTTTTTAATAATTAGCAATTCTCAAGAACATTCTGATAAAGAAGAACTTCTTAACCTAACTGAATTTCGACGTTATTTTAAAAAAGAAAATAAAAATGGAGAAAATCGTTGGGGTGCTGTAGCGAACTCTCTTCAGGACAGTGAATACTATCTTAGAGAGGTTATATACTATCTTCAAATGTTAAATGAAGAAATAAGGTATACGCGTAACTCTATAAACTTGAACGATCCCGAAGTATTTGAATTTCTTAATAGGCTTTCGCAGCTTATTGCGAGAATGGAGTCAACAGAAAGAGAGTATGATGATATAAAGTCGCTTTGTGGATTTCTTTGGTCTATTTTCACAGGGTGGGACTGGGCTAAAGGTTATAGTGAATCAGATATAATAAAAGATATTATAGGACGTGCTAAGTAAAATATATTAAAACAATTCACCCATCTCAATTTCTTCCTCAAAATCAAATCCCAACTGCTCACCTTTGCGTTGCCTCATCTGTTCGATGCGCAGCTTACGTCCAGAGACTAGTCGTAGCACCTCGCGACGCTGTTCAGTCGTCATGTCATGCCATAATTGACGTTCAGGTCGACTTCGTAGGCAACCAAAGCAATAGCCTTTTTTATTGCTTTGACAAATACCAATACATGGGTTGGCAATCTCTAACAGCTCAAACTGTTGGTTCATGGCTCCTCCATAATGACTGCTGTCATTTCCTTGACCTGCATAAAATTACGATGACAATATTATTATGTCGCAAATACTGACCAATAGTGTGCCACTTTATTATTATTATTTTTGTGCAACGGCTGCTATGCTTAGCTTTGATCGCCTATATAAGATAATCATAACAAAATTAATAAGTGAGATGATACGTGAACATTATTTATATTCATGGACTAGACAGTGATGCCAATTCTACTAAAGGATTACTGTTAGAAACATATTGTCAGCAGTATCACCCTGATATCAGCGTATATCGCCCTGATCTAAATAGCGCTCCGGAGCAAGTGTTTGAGCAGCTAGTCAAGTTGGTCACTCAATTAAATAGAGATGCTGAAACGGTATTGATAGGTAGCTCGTTAGGGGGCTACTTTTCTACCCTAGTGAGCAATCATACAGGCTGTGCGGCTTTACTGTTAAATCCCAGTACGCAGCCGCATATCACGTTGCAACGCTTTGCTAGTGAATCGTCTTCAACAGCTAGTGGGGAAGATAAAGCGTTAAACAATGAGATTCTACATACAACAGCGGGTGGTTGGGATATTACTCATGCAGATTTGCAATGGTTTGCAGCGCATCCTTTAGGATCAATTAATTACCCTGATAAAATGGCGGTCTTTATTAAAGAGGGTGATGAGCTTTTGAATCCGTACTTATCAAGAGATTTTTATAGAGGGCTTGATGCACGGGTGACTTTGCAAGAAGGTGGAGATCATAGGTTTAGTGATTTCGATGTGCAGCTGCCTATCGTCATTGATACGCTACAACGTTTGCTACAGCCTTAAATAGACGACATTATATGACGTGAGCGACTGAGTATTGACGTTACCGTCGCTATTTTTCGTTATAATGGTTTAATAGAATTAAACGCACATGAATAGTTAAGGATGCATTTGTGAGTCAATATAATGCGCAGTCGTTAGAAGTTTTAGAAGGACTTGAGCCAGTACGTCGTCGCCCTGGCATGTATACCGATACCACGCGCCCAAACCATTTGGCGCAAGAAGTCATTGATAACTCGGTTGATGAGGCATTGGCAGGTTATGCCAAAACCATCAAAGTACAGTTATATGCAGATGGGTCATTATCTGTCGAAGATGATGGCCGCGGTATGCCAACAGATATTCATCCTGAATTTAATCAGTCAGGCATTGAGATTATCCTGACCCGTTTGCATGCAGGTGGTAAGTTTTCGACCTCTAATTATGAGGTGTCGGGTGGTCTGCATGGCGTGGGTATCTCTGTCGTCAATGCGCTATCAACACGCGTTGACGTAACCGTATGGCGTGATAGTACACAGTTTGACATGGCGTTTGAAAATGGGGCACCAGTCACGCCGTTAACTGAAGCGGTCAGTTCAAATAAACGCAAACGCGGTACAAAAGTGCATTTTTGGGCAGATGGTAGCTTTTTTGATACGCCTAAGTTCAATGTCAAACAGCTCAAGCACACCTTAAAAGCGAAAGCCGTGTTAGCCGCAGGATTGACGATCGAATTTACCGATGATATCAATGATGAAAAGGTGATATGGCAGTTCACTGATGGTGTGGTTGAATATCTAAGCGAGCAATTAGATGGTCTTGAGACCTTGCCTGAAGCGCCGTTCTATTATAACTATGAGGCCAAAAGCGGCGAGCGAGCGGGTATTACGTTTGCACTGTCTTGGTTACCTGATGGCGGTACACCCATTCAAGAAAGTTACGTGAATCTAATTCCGACGGCTCAGGGTGGTACGCACGTCAATGGCCTCCGAACGGGCATCTTAGAAGCGTTGCGTGAGTTTTGTGATATTCATAATTTACTACCGCGTAGTGTAAAACTAACAGCAGAAGACGTGTGGGACGGGGTGAATTATATCCTGTCACTCAAGTTTTCTGAACCGCAGTTTTCTGGACAAACCAAGGAGCGTTTGTCTAGTCGCGAAGCTGCTGGAGCCGTACAGACTTTGGCAAAAGATGCTTTTAGTCTATGGCTAAATCAACATGCTGATATGGGCACGCAAATCGCAGAGCTAGCGATTAACAAAGCAGGACGTCGTCTAAAATCAGCCAAGAAAGTCGCGCGTAAAAAAATCACGCAAGGGCCAGCATTGCCGGGTAAATTGGCAGACTGTCGTGGGGATTTGCGTGATGGTGCAGAGCTGTTCCTAGTAGAGGGTGATTCTGCTGGCGGTAGTGCCAAGCAAGCACGTGATCGTCATTATCAGGCGATATTGCCTCTACGTGGTAAGATTCTCAATACATGGGAGGTGTCATCAGATACGGTACTGTCAAGCCAAGAGATTCATGATATCGCTATCGCTATCGGTGTCGATCCTGCTTCTGATGATTTGTCTGAGCTGCGCTATGATAAAGTCTGTATCTTAGCGGATGCGGATTCTGATGGTTTGCATATTGCGACGCTGATCTGTGCATTGTTTGTGAAGCATTTTCCTGCATTGGTCGATGCCGGTCATTTATTTGTCGCCATGCCACCATTGTACCGAGTTGATGTCGGTAAAGAGGTGCATTATGCGCTAGATGAGCCTGAGCTTGCACATATCTTAGCCAATGTGCCGGGCAATAAGAAAGCGCAAATCACCCGATTTAAAGGATTGGGTGAGATGAGTGCGGAGCAGTTACGTGAGACCACCATGAGCCGTGATACGCGTCGATTGGTACAGCTAGATATGGATGATATGGTATTGACCAACAGCGTAATGGATATGTTATTGGCTAAAAAACGTGCGGCCGATCGTAAGTCGTGGCTTGAGAGCAAAGGCGATTTGGCTGATATTTCATAAATACTATTCCATCAATAGTATTGCTTGAGCGATACTTTTTAAGGAACATATATGAATGGTTAGCGACAACTATCATTACTTATATTTATAGTTAAGTGATTGAAACCATAATAAAAGCACGCAAAATTCAGCCTAGCCACACAGGCTTAATGGTATTATGTCAGTACCTTTCATTATATTGTATTGTCATGATTCCAAAGCTTTTTAATCGTTCTAAGTCTGATGTGTCTAAAGCTGCTCGCTCAAAAGTGCTGCCAAATCTCAGCAGAAAACAGCTGGGCGACAATGTCCCTAGACGTGGCAACAAATTCTCGCCTATTATTGGCTCATGGATATTAAAAACAGCAGGATGGCGTACGGTTGGTGAGATTCCCAATATCTCACAAGCTGTGGTGTTGGCGCTGCCACATACCTCCAATATCGATGGCGTTTATGCAATTCCTAGCCTATTTGCGCTGGATTTAAAAATCAGTATCATGGCAAAGCACACGTTGTTTAAATTACCAGTATTGTCGCAGCTGTTGTATTGGATGGGAGTTATCCCAATCAATCGCACTGATAAAGGCTCGGTATTGCAGGCCAGTATTGATAAATTCAAAACGGGTCAGCCTTTATTTTTAGGATTAGCACCAGAAGGTACACGGCAATATACTGAAAGCTGGAAGACGGGCTTTTATTATTTAGCAGTCGGTGCTGGCGTGCCTATTTTGCCAGTTGCGATGGACTATAACACCAAAGAAATTCGCTTTATGCCACTGGTCTACCCAAGCGGTGATATCGAGGCAGACTTACCAAAAATCTATGCTCAATATCGCGGTGTGATACCACGCTATCCTGAGCGCTTGTCGCAGCCGCTACAAGATATTAATAATGCCGCTGAATAAATTGATGACAGAGTTATTGGTAATAAGGTTAGTAAATGTTGCCAATCAAGACAGTAGCACTAAATTTATATAGTTTGGTTATGGCAATAAAAAAGCCCCTAATATTAAATTATTAGGGGCTTTTTCTAACGATAAGACTTCTATATCTGTCGCCTTAAAAATCAGAAAATACTAAAACTGTGGTTGCCCGTTAGAGGCACTGACTCCGCCATCGACAGGCAAATTCACACCAGTAATCATATACGCGTCATCGCTTGCTAAGAAGGTAATCGCGGCAGCAATATCTTCTGGTGTCGCCAGTCGCCCAAGTGGACAACGGCTTAAAAACTTATCTCTCTTAGCATCATCATCTTGAATGGTAGTGGTCATATTGGTTTTTGTGACACTTGGATTCACGGCATTGACTCGCACACCATCAGCGCCATGATCTAGTGCCAGAGTACGTGTCAAATTAGTAACACCTGCTTTGGCGGCATTATAGGCAGCCATGTTCCAGTCACCGCCCATCCCTGAGAGTGATGAGACGTTGACGATATTACCTTTGGTTGCAATTAGGTGTGGCATGGCGGCTTGGCAGACATAAAAAGTACCGCTTAAATTGACGTCAAGCGCTGACTGCCAGTCTTCAGCAGAGAGGTCTGTGATTTTACCTTGCGTTGCTTTACCGGCATTATTGACCAAAATATCAATGTGTTCAAATTTTTCTATGACGCGTTTCATCATCTCCTGAACTTGGCTTTGTACGCTAATATCACAGGTGATAATGAAGTAGTTATCCGTGTGAATCCAAGTACGATCTTGTGGAAACTCTTTTGCTGTCTCCTCTAGTGTCTCAGCAGTGCGGCCGACCAAAACCACACTAGCACCTTCCTCTGCAAATCGAATGGCAGTGGCGCGGCCAATACCAGAGCCTGCACCCGTTACAATGACTGTTTTTTCTTTAAAACGCTTCATAATATTCAATCCTTGTTATTATATAATGATTTTGAAAAATGTGATAAATACGGATAGTTCGAGACATGCAGTCACGTGCACCTATTAACTTATAAATTGGCGCACAGGCAATACCGATTTGATATCATCATAACAAGTGATCGCTTTGAAAGCGACTGTCTCTGATAGTGCTTATGTAGCATAATTTTGCATCACTAACGTATTTGTAAAGCTCGATAATCATCTTGATACTATCATGAGCTGTCATTTGCGATATATACCCTACGACAATAAGAGGTTGGAACTTGTGTCCCATTCGATTACTACAACGCCCGACTGGGGCTATCTTACTACTGAGCTTAGCTGTTACTTACAATCAGATGTGATAGCAGTGACCTTGGCGGGTATGCAGACACTCGAGTATGAATACAATGCTCAGTATATCGCTCGTCAATATCAATATGAGTTACCACTTGGTACGTTACAGTTGTTGGAGCTGACACTATATTTGCCATTTGATACGGCGTCAGCTGACATCAATGCTGTCCGTATGATTGCGGTAAAGTCAGCACTTGCGTGGTATAAAGCGTCGCTGTCTCAGAACAAAGACAGTCATTCAGTAAGCTATGATGCTTTGGTTTTTGATATTCAGCTCGTAGGAGGCGGCAATAATGTTGCTCACGATAATAATGAGGTCAAAACACCCAATGTCCCGCAGCGACTGAACCATTACTTCGGTGCTCGTTACTTCCTAGAGGACTTAGTTGTAGACATCAATGAGAGCATGCAGCAGCTACAAGTATTTAGCTGGCAAGATTGGCACTCTATCGCGGCAGCAGTACAAACCCCTTGTGAGTTATGGCGTTTTTTAGCCTACCATTTAGAGCAGCTAAAGCAGTCGGCTACCAGCTATATACCAAGTTTTGAGTCAGAAGAGATGCTAGTCACGCAGTTTCTTCAAAGCCCTGACCTGTTTACCTCTGCTATCGAAGTAGACAATGCGTTGATCAAAAATGAAGCGCAGGATGAACCTAATTCAGCACTGATTGCCATGGCACTTGCTTATAAGAATCAAAGTAAAACAGCGCAGATGTATCATCGGCATATGGAGCAGGCAGCAACGCTATGGTCTCAGTTAAGTATGCAAATGATAGAGAGTTATGGTGAAAAGCAAAAAGCCAGTAATGAAGACCAGCTAGACATACCACTTTCTCGCTGGCAGCAGCAGTTATTAGATGAGTCTTTGTTTTCGCGTCATGAACTGGTTCGGACGCTGTATCGATATCCCAAACAGAACGAGGTGCTGCGAAATAAGGGCTACGTGGTACATCAGCACTCTTATGAAAGCCTGGGTCGGCATTATGTGATGATATTCTATGGTCAAGACTCAGCTGCTCAGCATAGTAAAGGCGCTATTCAGCCAAATCTGGCTAAAATCGCACAGGATGTGGCGACTCGGCTACCAATTATTGAGCTGCATCATGTGGTTGTACTTGGCATAGATTTCGTTACTGAGGGGACAGAATCCTTTATGGATATTGACCTGTGGATTCAGTCGGTAGACACCATGACGCAAAGAGAGCGACAGCTGACAAAGAAACTTCAGCAGTTAAAACAGACAAGCGCTCAAACGCCAGACCAGTCATCTAATCAAAAACTTGAAGCCCAGCGCCAAACCGAGAAACTGCCTCAAGTGCGCTTGAATCTGTCTATACCTGCTAAAAAAGATAATTGATAATCGATAGCTCTTTCAGTAGATAGGATATGACATCGAACATTAGAAAAGGGCATTACTATTACTTACGCACACAAAAAAAGACAGCCTAGGCTGTCTTTTTTATTGAGAAGAATAAGAGAGTGCTAAGACTTATTTATTGATATCGTCATTCAGACCGCTACCAGGCAATACGTCATCACTATTGTAGATGTCATTGGTATCGACACGAGGGGTATCGATGATATCTGTACGTAGCTCAGTCGTTGAAGTGCCAGTCGCAGCAGGCGTGTTTTCACGAACTGAATCGGCTACTTTTTCTTGAGTTGATGAGCTTGGCTGTAGCGCAGATTTCGCTTTTGCTTCAGTACGCTCATGATCCATCTTGTCCTGCATTTTACGTAGGAAGCGTGCAGCTGCTTCTTGACCACCAAGACCAAATGATAGAGCAAAGGCAACAGCTACTGCACCCAAAGTTAAGCCAAACGCTAGGTTAACGATAGAGTCTGCAATGCCCATGGCTTTTAGACCCATGGCTAATACTAAGCCCATGATCAATACGCGTACGATGTTTGCTAGGAACTGTGAACCTTGCTCAGAGCGCTCAACCACACCAGCGATGATGTTGGCAAGCCAGAAGCCGATGAACAGGATAATCGCACCTAGGATGATATTGGCACCAAATGCAATAAACATGGTGATAATCGCTGAGATAGGCTCGAAACCTAATAAGTCAGCAGCTGCAATAGCGGCAAATAGCATCGCAAAGAAGATGATCGCATGACCGACCAAATCAGATACTTTTTGAGTACCCATCGTGTCTTGCAGGCCAACTTTGGCTGGTAACTGATTAATTTGGGTGTTTTCGATCAGACCTTTGATGATGTTGGCAACCATACGTACCACATAAAAAGTCACTACCAAGATAGCCACTGCCATAAAGATATTTGGCAATGCTTCCATGATTTTGTTCAGCATATTGGTCGCAGGACGAGCAATAACTTCGACTTTTAGAGCATTCAACGCAGCAATGATGGTTGGAATAATAACCACTAAAAATGCGAGTGAACCTGCGATGTTAGGTAAGCTATTTTTTTCACTCAAGCCTGCTTTTGAGGCAAGCTCTTGAACATTAAAAGTAGAAACAAGGTTGGTCACGATGCCGCGAACCACTTTAGCAATGATATAACCGACGACGAATACGACGGCAGCGATCAAGATGTTTGGAATAAAGCTAAAGATTTTGTCGACCATATTGGTCAATGGCGCGAACAAACCATCAAGCTCTAGCTGACCAAGTACCATGGTCAAAACAACCAATAAGATGAACCAGTAAACCATATCAGCGATCGTGCTGCTCATAGGTTTTACGCCAGCCTGCGCACTTAAACGCTCATCCATAGAGGTTTTGGCTAAGGCTGCATTGATGGCAGTACGCACAACAGTAGCCACGACCCAACCAATCACACCAAGTGCGATAGCGCCGATAAGGTTAGGGATGAACGCCAATACTTGATTAATCATATTTGCAAATGGTGCTGAGATAGAGTTTAAATTTAATTGGCTAAGCGCGCCTGAAATAGCAATGATGAAGATAAACCAAAAAACGATCTTAGAGATAATACCCTCAAGATCGTAATTTTTACCAGTTGAAGAGTTCATGCGTTGATTCAGATTGACTTTAGACAGGACACCGCGTACCAATGCTGCGATACCCAGTGCGACTAGCCAACCAATGATAAATATCAAAATAGCACCAATGATAGAACCGATAGGCCCACCAAGATAACCGTTAAAAGACGTATACATTGGGTTCATCTTATCCTCCTTGAACATCATACAAAAGTCGCTAAAAATACCATAAGTACAGATAAAATTAGACAAAACAAATATATAGATGATTATTATAAATAGTATTCTTAAATTATGTTACATAAAGATATTATATTTTTAAATAGCGTTTGTCATCCAAAGCATCGGTATACTTTCTATTTTTTGAATATAGATTCGCGGTGATACTTATCTGTGCCTTACATGAGGTGTCTATTCCCTATATGACACCAATAAGAGACAATGGTTGATTATTTAACGCCCTAACTGATACAGCTTAGCTGATGTCACAGTATATTTAAAGATAGAAAGCTTAACCTGCCACTATATTTGTGTGATAACTTGTTATTATGACAGGTAATATTAACATAGACTGTACATTGGCCTGATAATTTCAGCTAAAACGTAGTTACCAAAACTAAGATTTGTTATTATAGAAGAATGTGACATCTCGCCACTATTCTTACAATTAGAGAGTACTTTATGAAAAAAATCACTACTTTAAGCGTTAGCGCTCTTGCGAGTGCTATGTTGTTAATGACAGGCTGTAGCACCAATAACGGCAGTCAAGAAGCGGCGGCTCAAAGCGTTTCTATCACTGAACAGAGCCCAGCAAGTGAAAAAGTAGGTTATAGCTTAGGGTTTATGATGGCAGAAGGTAATAAAGAAGCTGTCAAAGATCTTGACTTGAACACTTTTGAAAAAGGCTTCCGTGATGGTTACGAAGGCAAGGATTCAGCTTTGACTCAAGAGCAGATGCAAGAAGTATTGACGGCGTATCAAAAAGAGCAAGAAGAGCAGTTTGTAAAAGACATGGAAAAGAAAACCACAGAGAATAAAGCAGCTGGTACCGCATTCTTAGCAGAAAATGCTAAAAAAGAAGGCGTTAAAACGACTGCTTCTGGTCTACAGTACAAGGTCGTCACAGCAGGTACGGGTAAATCTCCAAAAGCAACTGACGTGGTTGAAGTAAACTACGAAGGTAAATTGATCGACGGTACGGTATTTGACAGCTCTTATGAGCGCGGTGAGCCAATCGAGTTCCCATTAAACCAAGTCATCGCTGGCTGGACGGAAGGTCTACAGTTGATGAAAGAGGGCGGCAAATACGAGTTCTATATCCCATCAGACATCGCTTATGGCGAAGCGGGTAATGCCGGTATCGAGCCAAACAGCACGCTTATCTTTACTGTTGAGCTGTTAAAAGTAAAATAAGACACGATTGGTATCCATAAATTAGGATGCTGATCAAAATAAAAAGCCCTCTGATATCAGAGGGCTTTTTTATGACTAAATATTTTAATAATTTAGACTAATATGAGCATCAGTCACTGCATATTTGCTACAGGTTTTTTTGGAAGACTTTAGAGTTGCGACCGTTATGATACTGCTCTTGACGTGACTCAGGCAGGGCGCTAGCGTCAACCTCAGCAAAGCCTTGCTCAACAAACCAATGTGCGGTACGCGTGGTCAATACAAACAGCTTATAAAGTCCATGACTGCGTGCTTGTTGCTCTAAGAACGCGAGCAAATCAGCGCCGCGACTGCCACTACGATACTCAGGACGTACGGCAACACAGGCGACTTCTGCTGACTCTGAATCTAGGGTATGTAGTGCAGCACAGCCCAGAATCATACCATCGCGTTCGATGACACTGTAATTATCAATCTCTTGCTCCAAGCGTTCGCGTGAACGACTGACCAATATGCCTTGCTCCTCTAGAGGCGATAGCAGCTCAATAAGCCCAACCACATCATCGATATTGGCACGGCGAATCTCTTCGTAAGGGTCATGACTGATGAGCGTACCAGAGCCGTCACGCGTGAACAGTTCTTCTAGCAACGCACCGTTTTTGGCGTATGAGATGATATGCGTGCGATGGACGCCTTGACGGCAAGCCAAACTTGCACAGTTTAAGAAATAGTTAATCTCGCAATTTAAGTCGCGGTCACGCAAGAAGCGATCAACCTCATTTGGAATCATCTCACGTAACAGACGATCATCATCATTGATGCCAGCCTCTTCACCCAAGAATATTAGCTTATCAGCACCCAAGGCGACGGCGGCATTTAGCGCAACATCTTCCGCTAATAAATTAAACACCTCGCCAGTTGCAGAATAGCCCATAGAGCCCAATACCACGATATGGTCATGAATCAAGTTATTTTTAATGGCTTCAACATCGATAGAGCGAACTTCACCCGTCATCTGATAATCAATACCCTCACGAATACCATAAGGACGAGCCGTGACAAAGTTACCTGAGATGGCATCGATACGTGAACCATACATTGGTGAGTTGGCAAGCCCCATCGACAGCTGTGCTTCAATTTGCAGACGAATGGCACCCACTGCTTGTAATATAGAAGGCATCGCTGCTCGCGGCGTGATACGAATGTCTTGATGCAGCGGAGAGTCAATACCCGCGTCTTTTAGGTTTTTTTCGATTTGCGGTCGGGCACCATGCACCAGTACCAGCTTGATACCCAAACTGTGTAGCAAGGCAAAATCATGAATCAGCGTACTGAAATTGGGATGATTGACCGCTTCACCGCCAAACATGATCACGAAAGTTTTGCCTCGATGCGTGTTAATGTATGGGGCAGAGTTACGGAACCAATGGACATATTCAGGGTTAATCTGGGGCATGGAGCTAGTAGTCATAATGGGAGCAGTAGTCGTTAGAATAAGAAAAAGGGCGCAGCAAAAAAATGCCTAACGCTAAAGATTTACCATAGCAAAAAACGCGGTTATGAGCTATCTTTTATTTCAGCTGTGTTTGGCGTTTTGTCACGTTGATTAATGATATACAGAACCTCAACACGGGGTTAATGTACGTACAAATGCTTTTTGCTATGCTAAATGCTATTGCTTTACAGACATTGAACGAAGATAATCAATAACAACAATCAATCTGACCCAACGAGCTGATTGAATATGCCAATTAACAGCAAGTAGCGATAGGCCAGTAGGTTGCTTATGTATTGTCTGTTATAAAGATTTAAAGCCATGCAATTAACGCGACATAAAATGGCTATGCTTGAATAACTATGTTGTACCTATACAGCCGTATCTTTTTATTATCAAACCAGTCATTGCAACAAATCAAGCTTTATCATCTGCGCTTTACCGATATACCAACCAGGGATTATGAAAATTATGAAAAAAAGTAACCAATTTGCTAGCCCGTTTAGTGCTTGGAGCGGCCATCGCTTATTTCACGTTGTCGCCGGTACGCTCATCGGTGCGATGGTTGTCACGCAAGCGTCAGCGATGCTGCCAACACCAGAGCAAGCAGTTGATAGTTCAATGGCAGTTCAGGCAAACACCACCAACAGTAATACCTCAAGCGCACAAGCCGTGAACAGTAAAATCACGGCATCGTTAGTCAGTGTCGATGCAAATGGTCAAGAAATTTTAGTCCCTGTTAATACCAATACTCGTCTGCAATCAGGCAATGTATTAGAGTATCAAGGCTATTTCACTAATACCAATGCAGACCGAGTACGTAAGATGACTGTCACCATGAGTATCCCAGATCAGGTTGAGCTGCTCAATACCGTTTCACCTGAGTTTCCGTATGGCAGTATCGATGGCAATAACTTTACTCGCATGCCACTGCGCACCAAAGTTGATAACCAATTACAAGATGTCGCGCTTAAGTACTATAAAGCGGTGCGTTGGGATCTCGAAGGGGTTGGCTTGAATGACACCGTTGCTGTCAAATATCGCGCGCGCGTCAAATAACACAATTGAATATTGATCCTGTGAGCTTGACGGAATAGTATTTATTCATGATTTGCTACACGATAAGGAGCACCTCAGTTTATGACTGTGGTGCTTTTTTGTGGCTGTCATTATGTTTATCTAATATTTGCATCTAATGCGTTGCAATGTGAGGTATTTCTCGCTGCATGTGCCTAAAGCGTGGCGTATTTTTGCTTAGATTTTTCTTGAATGAGCTGTTTGATGGCATTAATTTGTGGTGTGGTGGCTTGCGTACCAGCCTTTATGAGGGTACTACGCTGACTGCTATCTATTGCGCTAATATGACCAACATCGGGGTTAATAATAATATCAGCGCGATCGCGTTCAAGGCGCATGGATGACGAGCGACTGCCACTCGCGGTTGTCGCCATGATATTGGTTTCTAACAACCCCCAAAAGTCACTCAAAGCGCTTATAGTCGAGAGTTTATTAATGGGGCTAAGGTTACTACTAGTGCCATTGGTACGACTCTGAGCGGCAGTCACATCAACCGCAATGACAATATCAGCACCCAAATCGCGTGCGCTATCAACAGGCACTAAGCTAACGACACCACCATCGACATACTTTTTCCCAACCTTTTCCGGAATGCGCGGTGCGATAAAAATATTGGGCACGCTACATGATGCTTGCACAGCCAGTCCTGCATCACCCGTAGTAAAGACATATTTTTTTAAGCTGTGTTTTTCTGCGGCGACAGCAGCAAACGCAATCGGGAAGTCTTCTATCGCTTGTTTGCCAACTTTGTTATTGATAAAGTTTTTGAGTTTAATGCCCTCAATAAAACCTTGGTTAGACAAGGTAAAGTCAGTCAGTTGGCTATCTGTGGTCGTCAGTGCCAACCGCTCCAGTTCTGCTGGCGTGTAGCCACTGGCATACAAGCTGCCAATTAAGCTGCCGACACTGGTGCCAACCACTAAGGTTGGTTTGATGCCATTCGCTTCTAATGCCTTAATCACGCCAACATGAGCAAACCCTTTAGCACCGCCGCCGCCCAATACCAGTGCTACGCGCAGCGGTTCGACTTGAGTGTCTGAATCTGATGTCGATGCGCCAGTGGTAGGGGTTAATGTGCTACAAGCATTGATGTAAAATCCGAGCACGCTCAGCAGACTGATACGCAGTAATCTTGAGCGACGAAGGGGTAGTCGATACACAGCAGCAGCGAACATAAAAGCACCTTATAAAATAGTCATAATGTAGAGACAGCAAAATCATTATTGGTACGAGAGACATGCGTGGTTTGTCTTTAGGGTTTTTACAGCGGTATCATTGATTAAGATTTGTTGATAAAAGGCTTATTAAACAGCGTAGTATAAGCCACTATATTGTCCGCTATAATAAAGTGCGTCAGTATTTTAGAGCAAAGTACTCGTTGATGCTGATCGCCATTATGTGCGATATTGTCTATGCGCAATATTACCAAAACAATCGACAGGATGTATGGCTGAGTCAATATAAAAGAGAGTCGAGCCAGTCGAGTGTGGATTTTTCAATCATGCTGCAAATAAGGTCAATGTTGTCGCTATTTTATAGTGGACAGACCCCATACCAATTAAATAATTTTGTTAGGATCATTGATGCCAGTACCATTGCCCCCTTCTTCAACCAGTTCAGCTGCGCATTTGCGTCCTGATTTGCCACCGTCGGCATTAGATATGCAAGTGACCGCGTTGGCAGGTGTGGGTGCAAAAGTAGCAGAGCAATTGGCGCAACTGAATATCAAACGGATATTTGATTTGTTGCTACATTTGCCCCGTGATTATGAGGATCGCAGCCGTCTGGTCTCTATCGCAGAGGCGGAGCATGGGCAGTCGGCTTTGATTACCGGTCGGGTCGTCCATGTCGATATCAAGCGCAGCGGCATGACTGTGACGATCGATGATGATACTGGGACGATATCCTTGCGGTTTTTTAAGGTCTATCGCGGACTGGCCCAAACTATGAATTTGGGTACGCATTTACAGCTGTTCGGTGAAGTAAAAGTCAGTCGTTATGGCAAACAGATGCATCATCCTGAATATCAAATCATCACTGATACTGTAGTCACGACTGATACTGGGCTACAGCCCATCTATCCAAGTGTCAAAGGTTTACATCAGAATAAGCTACGGACTTTGATTAAACTGGCCTTACAGACGGTTCGTAGTCAGGGGCTACCGATGACGCTGTTTACGGCGCAAGACTTTGCGGTGGTAAATGATCTGCCATTAGTGCCTTTTGAGCCTACCAAACCTGTGATAGTGGAGCCTGACCATTCAGAAGATATCTTTTCGACACTGGCGCGTAGCATACCTGATCATCAGATAAGTAATGGCGTGTACAAACCCAGCCCTTCTACTTACAACGCAAGTAATGATACTCATCATGGTGCCCCCAGTACCGCCCATAGCAATGTCTACAGCTTGTCGATATTTGAAGCCTTAGTGTTGCTGCATACACCGCCTACTTATACCAATGCAAGTCAGCAACATAAATTGTTGACCCAGTTAAGCGCGCGTACTCACGCTGCCTGCCAGCGTTTGATTATAGAAGAGTTGACGGCACATCAGCTGAGTCTGCTATATCGACGTCAGCAATTACATCAGTATAAAGCCCCTAAATGTACGACTCAGAGCCCTCTGACCGATCAGCTACTGGCTGCGTTGCCATTTGATTTGACGGGTGCTCAAAAAAGAGTGATGCGTGACATTACTGCTGATATGGCGACTTCCATTCCCATGCTACGACTGGTACAAGGAGATGTGGGCGCTGGCAAAACGTTGGTTGCCGCCGGTGCTGCGGGCTATGCGTTGGATAGTGGCTGGCAAGTGGCAGTGATGGCACCGACTGAGATTTTGGCCGAGCAGCATTTATTGAACTTTAAACAATGGTTTGAGCCCTTAGGCATCGGTGTTGGCTGGCTCGCTGGTAAACAAACGGCCAAACAGCGCCGTGAAGCATTAGAGGCGGTGAGCGAAAATACGGTACAAATCGTCGTCGGTACCCATGCATTGTTTCAAGAGACAGTGCAATTTGCCAAATTGGGCTTAGTTATCATTGATGAGCAACATCGATTTGGCGTTGAGCAGCGCATGGCATTGACCAATAAAGGCGTGGCCAATAGTACCCCGCATCAGCTGATCATGACGGCGACTCCCATTCCGCGCACGCTGGCGATGAGTGTCTATGGTGATATGGATACGTCCATCATTGATGAGCTGCCGCCCGGACGCACGCCCATTACAACGGTGACCATCGATCGTAACCGCCGTGATGAGGTGATAGAGCGCATTGCGATTAATTGCGAGGCAGGCAGGCAGGCTTACTGGGTATGTTCACTGGTCGAAGCGTCTAGTGTATTAGATGCGCAGGCCGCTGAAGCCACCTATGAAGACCTCAATGAGCGTCTAGATATTCGTATCGGACTGGTACACGGCAAGATGAAATCTGCTGATAAGCAAGCCATCATGCAGGCGTTTAAGGCAGGCGATTTGGATTTACTTATTGCGACCACGGTCATCGAGGTTGGTGTCGATGTACCCAACGCCTCCTTGATGGTTATCGAAAATGCAGAGCGCTTGGGCCTGTCACAATTGCATCAACTGCGCGGGCGCGTCGGGCGCGGATCTACCAAAAGTTACTGTGTATTGCTGTACCAAAAGCCATTGTCAGAGACTGGTACTGAACGCCTAAATGTCTTGCGCGATAGCACTGATGGCTTTGTCATTGCTCAAAAAGATTTGGAGCTACGCGGGCCGGGAGAGCTGTTGGGTAAACGCCAAACCGGTAACGTTGGCTATTATTTGGCAGATCTGATCCGAGACGAGCAACTGTTTGCCATTGCTCAACGTTTAGCTAAGCATTTGATTGCAGATCCTGCGCGAAAAGCGGATGTCAGCCAGATGATACACCGCTGGATGCCTGAGGCAAGCCGTTATACTAATGCCTAAACGTATCATTGCCTAAAAGTGTCACTGCCTAGAAGCAGCCACACCTAAACAAAAGATGCCTAAAAGTAGTGATGCTTAAAAGCAATCATACCCAAAAATATGATTAAACAAAGATTGACTGGGCAGATAGGCATCATAATTGACGTCTAAGTCCAATGAGCTACAATGTGATTGAGTGCCATCAATATAAATCGTTGATATCTTATTGTTCTCACTTGTATTTTCAGCTCTTGCTTACCGCTTTTCACCAGTACGCTTATTTATAGAGACCGATTATGAGTGATCTTTCAGACCCCAACAATAAGTCAGATTTAGCCAGTCATGAGGAGACGTTAGCGAATAGCCAACTGCCGCCTTATCGTCAAGCAGAGGTCACTGATAAACCAACTGCCAAGATACCATTATGGCTATGGCCAGTATTGGCGGCTGTGTTATTTGCAGGCGTATTGTTGGGTAGATACTGGAATACTAGCGATGTGACCACAGATGACTCATCAGCCTCTAACGCTGTGGCAAGTGGCGAGGTGACGGACGACAATGCGAGCACTGAGCAAGCGGTACTCTCGGTAGAAACCGTCAGTCCAAGCCAAGATGACGTTGGCAATACGCTAAGTGCTGATGGCACAATCAGTGCCAAAGACACTGCGAATGTCAGTGCAAAAGTCAATGGCGTTGCGATAGAGCGCATATTGGTCGAAGAGGGGGATCGTGTCAAAGCGGGTCAAGTATTGGCCGTATTTGATACGGACGCGGTGGAGCAGCAAGTGTTGCAAGCGCAAGCAGATGTTGCAGAAGCTGAAGCCACGCTAGCGAACGCCAGTGCTGATGCCGCCCGTGTATTGCCATTGATAAGTATTGATGCCATCAGCAAACAAGAAGCGGATCGTTACCGCACCTCTGAGGTGCGAGCAAGAGCATCATTGCAGGCATCCAAAGCCCGCCTAAACAATCAACGTTTGACCTTGGAAAATGCAACCGTTGTCGCCCCTGTAAGCGGTATCATCAGTGAAAAAATGGTGGAAGTTGGGCAAGTAACAGGCGGTGAGCCACTGTTTACGATTATCAAAGACGGTGTCCTAGAGTGGCGGGCCGATATCGACCCGAAGCTGATTGGAGACATCAATATTGGCACTTCTGTGAAAGTTAGCCTGACAGGTGGTGACTCGGTGATGGGTCAGGTGCGCCGTATTGCACCGACCGCTGACAACAATCGCCAAATCACTATCTATGCAAGCTTAGCTGCCAACCCAAAAGTACGGGCCGGTATGTATCAAACGGGTGAGTTCCTATTAGGCAATACCAGCACCCAAATGATACCCAATAGCGCGATTGTCAGTAATGATGGCTATGACTATGTGATGCTGGTTACGCAAACAAGCGCTGCTCGCCAAGCGCAACAGACAGGCCGCATCAAGCAGCAACGTGTTACCTTAGGCGCACGTGTGGGCGATAGCGTAGCAGTGGTAGAGGCCTTACCTAATGACAGCCAAATCGTCAAACAAGGCGGTAGCTTTTTGAATGATGGAGATCTGGTGCGTATCGTTAATGGCGCAGGCCAAACGAGTACAGCAGCGCAGGCACAACCATGAGCCTAAACGTCTCGTCTTATTCGATTAAAAATCCGCTCGTGGCTATCTTATTGTTTGTGCTCCTGACATTGGGCGGCATCTACGGCTTTATGAAAATGAAGGTGCAGCAGTTTCCAGATATTGATCTGCCTGCTGTGGTGGTCACCGTGACACTACCAGGGGCTGCCCCCTCACAGCTCGAAAATGACATCGCCAAAAAAATTGAAAACAAGATCACCAGTATCGAAGGCGTCAGTCATATTCGCACCACCCTACAGACAGGTGCGGCAACGATAGCCACTGAATTTACATTAGAAAAAGACATTCAAGAAGCCGTCGACGATGTACGCTCGGCGGTTGGTGAAGTGCAAGGTGACCTGCCTGCTGCTGCCAATGATCCGATTATTACCAAGGTCTCTACAGCTGGGTTCCCAGTCGTGACTTACTCTGTCGCTGCCAAAAACATGAGCGTAGAAGACTTATCATGGTTTGTGGATGATACCGTTACCAAGCGTCTCTCTGACATACCTGGCGTCAGTACGGTGAGCCGTGTCGGCGGGCTACAACGTGAGATTACTGTTGCTGCTGATCCTATTTCTCTGAGTGGCTTGCAGTTTTCCATTTCGCAATTGTCGCAACAAATTGCTGGCATTCAGCAAGACAGCTCTGGCGGTGAGGCAGAAGTCGGGGACACCACCCAAACCATTCGTGTATTAGGTGCGGTTGAGCGTGCAAATGAGCTGAACAATCTACAAGTCGCTGTACCTGCAGGTGGTACGCAAGCGCTTGGGCGTATGGCAACCATCACCGATGGCCCAGCCGACCCCAACTCTATCGCCAAGCTCAATGATCAAACCGTGGTGGCGTTTAACATCACTCGCTCACGTGGTGCCAGTGAAGTTGAAGTGATGGAGCTGGTGGATCTAGAGCTTGCTAAGCTGACGGCAGACATCGGCAATATCAGTATCGAAAAAGTCTACGATCGGGCAACCCCTATCGCAGAAGACTATCAAGCCTCGCTACGAATGCTCATCGAAGGTGGACTGCTCGCGGTGGTGGTGGTGTTTCTCTTTTTACGTAATATTCGCGCGACCATCGTGGCGGCAGTGGCGTTGCCATTGTCCGTTATCCCAACCTTTTTGGGCATGTATCTGTTCGATTTTAGTTTAAATATTATCTCGCTGTTGGCGCTGTCATTAGTAATTGGCGTGCTGGTAGATGATGCGATTGTAGAAGTCGAAAACATCATACGTCATTTACGCATGGGTAAGACGCCTTATGAGGCGGCGATGGAAGCCGCCGATGAGATTGGCTTAGCCGTGGTTGCCACAACCTTTACTCTAATTGCGGTGTTTTTGCCGACGGCCTTTATGGGCGGGATTGTGGGACAGTTTTTCCGTCAATTTGGTTGGACAGCTGCACTGTCAATTTTTGCCTCACTGATGGTAGCGCGGTTAATTACGCCCATGATGGCGGCATACATACTGCGCCCAGAAAAAAAGCACGTCGAAAAACAGAGCGCGCTCATGACGCGTTACCTGCAAATAGTGACTTGGACACTGCGTCATCGTTGGCTGACGATGGGTGCGACAGTGGTACTGTTTGTAGCCTCTTTAGGGCTTATTAAATTATTGCCCACGGCATTTATCCCTGACAACGATATTGATCAAACACGTGTGTCCATTGAGCTGACGCCTGATGTGGCGCTCGCGGATACGGAGCGAGTGGCGGCGCTTGCCAGTGCGCGCATCTTGGCGATGCCTGAGGTGACCAATATTTTTTCTTCCGTGGGAGAGGCGCAGGCGTCGATGGGTGCGTCAGATGGTGGCGGTGGTAAAGCAGAAAATATCGCTGGGTTGGATATTGTGCTTGCACCGCGTGCAGAACGCGGCACCAAAAAAGAGATAGAACGCAAAATCAGCCAATTGATGACCGAAGTACCGGGTGCCCGCTTTACGGTTGGACTGTCGAGTGGCGGCGAGAGTGGTTATAATTTTTCTTTGACCAGTACCAATCCAGAGCTGCTTGAGCAGACTGCTCAAAAAATCATGACCGAGATTCGCGGTTTGCCAAGTGCAGGCGCGGTAACTAGTGATCGCAGCTTGCCGCGCCAAGAGCTGACAGTGACACCCGACAGATTGGCGATGGCGGATAAAGGCGTGACCACTGAGGGCATCGCTACTACGCTACGTGTCGCAACTGTGGGCGACTATGAACAGCGCCTGTCTAAGCTCAATTTAGACACGCGTCAGATTCCTATCGTGGTGCGTCTGCCAGATATTGCCAAACAGAACGTCAGTCAGCTAGAAGGACTGTATGTGCCAAGCACCATGCCAGCAGGGCAAGGGGTGCGTGTGGGTGAAGTGGCTGACTTGAGCTTTGGCACAGGGCCTGCCCAGATTAGTAGACTGGATCGGGAGCGTGCGATTAGTATCACGGTACAACCTGCCAATGGCGAGCTTGGTGACTTGGTGCAAGCGGTCAAAGCGGTGTCGAGCATGCAGCAATTGCCTGCTTCGATTACTATTATCGATCAAGGTCAAGCCGAAAACATGGCGGATCTCTTTAGTGGTTTTATCATTGCGATGTCGGTGGGCGTGGTCTGTATTTTGGGTGTACTGATTTTGCTATTTGGTCGTTTGCTGCAGCCGTTTACTATTTTGATGGCGTTGCCGCTATCGATCGGCGGTGCGTTTGTTGGTTTGGTCATTACCAATAGCAGTCTTTCGATGCCTTCTATGATTGGTTTTATTATGCTTATGGGGATTGCCACCAAGAACTCTATTTTGTTGGTCGATTATGCGCTCATTGCGCAGCGTCGCGGGCTGGCACGTTTTGAAGCGATAGTTGATGCTTGCCATAAGCGCGCGCGGCCTATTATGATGACCACCATTGCGATGGGTGCAGGTATGTTGCCACTGGTATTTGGTTGGGGTGATGCTGATCCTACCTTTAGACGACCGATGGCTGCTGCTGTTTTGGGTGGTCTGGTGACATCTACGCTACTGAGTCTGGTGGTGATACCTGTAGTGTATACATTGATGGATGATTTGTCAGGATGGTTTGCTAAGTGGCTTGTGCCAAGTGGTAAAGAGAAAGCAGTGACAGATAGTAAAATATAATTGAGTGTTTCTATCTAATCGCCAACCTAGCATTAACAGTCGCAACCGAATCAAAAATAGACAAGCCCATACTTATTGCTTAAGTATGGGCTTGTCGTCATTATATGAGTGCATAGTCATAAAGGATGTGATTAACCATTTACCACCGCCAAGGAGTGCCTTCATGAATCAACTATCTCTCTCGACAGTCATACTGTTCTCTCAAAATACTATAATGGCTTTATGCATCAGCCTATTGGGTATCGCCAGTAGTCAGGCAGTAACTTACGATATCGACCCCACCCATACCAATGTACGCTTTGCTATTGACCATTTTAATACCTCGACCAACACGGGCGGCTTTTATAACGTAACGGGACAGCTAGATTATGACCCAGCAGCTAAGACCGGCGATATCTCGCTCGTCATTCCTCTAAACAGCTTAAATACAGGTGACACCGCATTTGATATCGCTCTCAAAAGCGCAGATTTTTTTGATGTAGATCAGTTTCCATTGGCTCAATTTAAATCCACCAAATGGCATTTCTTGACTGAAGGGGATAAGACGAGTGTCAGTAAGGTCGATGGTATGTTGACACTGCATGGCAAAACCAATCCGATTACATTGACCGCCACCAAGTTCAACTGCTATCTAAATCCAATATTGAAAAAACCAGTCTGCGGTGGTGATTTTACAACGACTATTGATCGCACCAAATGGGGTATCAGCAAATATACGCTATTGGGTATCACCGAAAAAGTCCAACTGAACATTCAGATAGAAGCCGCAAAGCGTTAGTGCTATGCATTTTCTAAAGACTTACGAATGTTCAAGCAAGCATCGTCTCAGCAATGCTAGTTGACAGATTTGGATAAAATAGGTCTGACAGTAGTGTTGGTGATTCGTCGCTTTTTGGGTATCACGCTCGGTATTATGATAGTCTTAGCGCGTTCAAGTCGAACGGTCTACTTGTGAGTATTATTATCCTATTTTAGCCTCTAGACGCTCAGCCATTTAGGTTGGTTTGATAGGTTTTGATACTCAGTAAAGACCCTGAAACACTAAAAAAATAAGGAAGTAATGATGATTAACGCTTATGCAGCACAAGAAAAAGGCGGAAAATTCGCCCCTTACCAATATGAGCCTGGCACTCTAGGCGATCATGAAGTAGAAATCGAAGTACACAGCTGCGGCGTTTGCCACAGTGATTTGTCCATGTGGCAAAACGAATGGGGTATGACGCAATACCCGTTTGTGGGTGGTCATGAAGTGGCCGGTAAAGTACTGGCAAAAGGTAAGCATGTAAAACAGTTAGAGCTTGGCGATAAAGTGGGACTTGGCTGGCACAAAGGCTATTGCAACGTTTGTGATTTATGCATTGGCGGTGACCATAACCTATGTGCCGAGCAAGAAGGCACCATCATCGGCAATCATGGCGGCTTTGCTGATAAAGTACGTGCAAAAGACACCAGTGTGATAAAAATCCCAGAAGGCTTGGATTTTAATTCTGTAGGACCGTTACTGTGTGGCGGTATCACAGTATTTAACCCATTGATGCAGTACGATATCAAACCAATCTCAAAAGTGGCTGTGATCGGCATTGGTGGCTTGGGTCATTTGGCATTACAATTTGCTAATGCATGGGGCTGTGAAGTAACTGCATTCACCAGCGAATCAAAAATGGAAGAAGCCAAAGAGCTTGGCGCGCATCATTGCCTAAACTCAAGAGAAGATAGCGAAATCGAAAAAGCAGCAGGCTCATTCGATTTGATTATCTCGACTGTGAATGTAGACATGAATTGGGACGTGGTCATTAAGACCTTAAAGCCAAAAGGTCGATTACACTTTGTTGGTATATTAGAAGCGCCATTAGAAATTGCTGCGGCTCCGATGATTATGGCGCAAAACAGCTTGTCAGGCTCACCAGTTGGCTCGCCAGCGACGCTTCGTCAAATGCTAGACTTTGCAGCGCGTCACAAGATTCAGCCAGTGACTGAAACCTATAAAATGTCTGAGATAAACGAAGCATTCGAGCGACTAGAAAGCGGTAATGCGCGTTATCGAGTGGTCTTAGAAAGAGAGTAGAAGTCGCTAAAGGTTACTAACCCCTAAAGGCAGCCAGTTCTAATCATAGTAGTGATACGTCATTTTATAAATGGCGTATCACTACTATTTTTTTGTCTGATACAAATGCTTGATACCATCAAACAGAGCAACTTAGAAAAAGTACTTTGCTACCGATGCAACATAAGCTGTAATCGGAACCGCTGTCATTTAATTCTATTAACATGAATATTATTCATCTTTTATTAAAATAGTATCGTTTTTATTCATGTCTGAATTTAGGTATGATTCATCCCATACAAACATTTGGTTTATCTCAGATAACGAGAATAGGGTAGTGAATCACCATGAGCAAAAATTTTAGCTGTTCCATTTCGAGCATTCGTTTTGATGAAAACTATCATCCTGCAGACAGCACGCGTCTGACGACTAACTTTGCGAATTTGGCGCGTGGTGAACATCGTCAAGAGAACCTACGCAAAACGTTAAGAATGATCAATAACCGTTTTAATGCATTGGCGCATTGGGATAACCCAACCGCAGACCGTTATTCTGTTGAGGTTGACATCATCTCAGTTGATATGGATATTGCAGGTGATGGTGATACTTTTCCCGTTATCGAAACGCTCAAAACCACGATCGTCGATCATAAAGACAATAAGCGTATTGCAGGCATGATGGGCAACAGCTTCTCCTCTTATGTACGTGACTATGATTTTAGTATCGTGCTATCAGAGCATTTTAGTAAAAAACCAAACACGCCAACGCCAGAGAGTTTTGGCGATTTACATGGCAAGCTGTTCCAGTATGTATTGCAATCAGAGGCCTACACCGCCAACTTTAACAAAGCGCCTGTTATTTGCCTGAGTGTCTCAACCAGCAAAACCTATCACCGTACGGCCAACAAACACCCTGTATTGGGAGTTGAGTATAGACAGGATGACTATTCATTGACTGACGACTATTTTCATAAAATGGGTCTAACCGTACGCTATTTTATGCCTGCTGATAGTGCCGCACCGTTAGCGTTCTACTTTGCGGGTGATTTACTGAGTGATTACACGGATCTTGAGCTCATCAGCGCGATCAGTACCATGGAGACCTTCCAGAAAATCTACCGTCCTGAGATTTATAATGCCAACTCAAGCGCCGGTGATGTCTACCAGCCAAGCCTTAAGTACCAAGATTATTCACTGACGCAAATTGTGTATGATCGCGAAGAGCGCAGCCAAATGGCGGTGACGCAAGGTAAGTTCACTGAAGAGACGTTCATCAAGCCATACCAAGCGATACTTGAGAAATGGGCGGCAAACTATGACGTCACAGGCAAAACTGATCAAAAAGAATCAGTCAAAAAATACGCTGCCTAATTGCTAATCCCTACCTAAAATAAAGAAGACAAATTATCATGGATATATTACTACCAACCTCAACTGCTGGCAGCTTACCGAAACCTTCTTGGCTGGCTGAACCTGAAAAAATCTGGTCGCCTTGGGCATTAGAAGGTGAGCAGCTGATTGAAGCCAAACAGGACGCTCTGCGGTTGTCATTGCAAGAACAGCTACATGCAGGGATTGATATCGTCAGTGATGGCGAGCAGACCCGTCAGCATTTTGTGACCACCTTTATTGAACATCTCGACGGCGTGGATTTTGAGCAGCGCAAGACCGTTAAAATCCGTAATCGCTATGATGCGAGTGTACCGTCAGTGGTAGGTGCTGTGAGCCGTCAAAAACCAGTATTTATAGAAGACGCTAAGTTTTTACGTCAGCAGACGGATCAGCCAATCAAATGGGCGCTACCTGGGCCGATGACGATGATTGATACGCTATATGACGGTCATTATAAAAGCCGTGAGAAATTGGCTTGGGAATTTGCTAAAATTCTAAATCAAGAAGCGAAAGAATTAGAGGCTGCTGGCGTGGATATCATTCAATTCGATGAACCGGCCTTTAATGTGTTTTTTGATGACGTCAACGACTGGGGTATCGCCACATTAGAGCGTGCCATCGAAGGCCTTAAATGTGAGACAGCGGTACATATCTGTTATGGCTATGGTATCGAAGCCAATAATAATTGGAAGAAAACACTGGGCTCAGAGTGGCGTCAATATGAGCAAGCGTTTCCTAAATTGCAGCAGTCGAAAATTGATATTGTCTCACTTGAATGTCAGAACTCACGCGTACCCATGGATTTGATCGAACTCATTCGCGGCAAAAAAGTGATGATCGGTGCGATAGATGTAGCAACTAATGACATTGAAACCCCTGAGGCAGTGGCAGATACCTTACGTAAAGCGCTGCAGTTTGTCGATGCGGATAAGCTCTATCCTGCGACCAATTGCGGCATGGCACCGTTGTCTCGCCAAGTTGCACGAGGTAAGCTCGCCGCATTAAGTGCAGGTGCCAAAATCGTTCGTCAAGAACTAGCAGGCTAAGCGGATGACCAGTGATAATCCAAATGTAGGATTGGAATAATGATTAAAGATAGGATTGAAGCAACTGATTTTAGAGACGCCATGTCTTTGTTAACGACAGCGGTCAACGTGGTCACTACAGCAGGCGTTTCGGGCGTTCATGGGTTTACGGCGTCGGCTGTATGCAGTGTCACCGATACACCGCCAACTTTGCTCGTCTGTATGAATCAGACGTCACGCTCACATGCGTATTTTATTGAAAATAAAACACTGAGCGTCAATGTATTGGGCGCTCATCATGAATCGATTTCTAACACTTTTGCCTCAAAACTACAGTCAGTAGAGCGCTTTGAACAGGGTGCTTGGACTCAGCTAGTGACAGGCTCTCCTATTCTAGAAGATGCATTGGTCAGTTTTGACTGTGAGATTGAGCATGTTCAGGAGGTGGGGACGCACAGTGTTTTTATGTGCCGAGTGGTCGCTATCAAACAATCTGAGCAGCAAGATGGGTCAGAGGAGGGTCTGGTTTATTTTAACCGTGCTTATTCTCGAGTGGGTCAAGTGGACCTCGCTTAAGTCAATACTCTATAAAAGAGTGGTAGCGTTAACCTCATTTGAAGTATCACCTATACATCTGCGTTCGGTTGCCTTGTCTCTCTTTTAAACTGAATCAACTAGCTTCATCATCAATCTGAGAAGTAAATATTCCGTGGAACTCATCATTTTTTTAATCATAGGCGCTCTAGCAGGATTTGCGGCGGGGCTGTTTGGCGTGGGCGGTGGCACGATCATCGTACCGCTACTCTTTATCGTTTTTACTCAAATGGGTTACCCTGCTGACAATATCATGCATTTGGCGCTAGGAACCTCGCTTGCGACCATTATTGTGACGTCTATCAGCTCGCTAATGGCACATAATAAAAGAGACGCAGTTATGTGGCCTGTCTTTAAGAATCTAGTACCAGGCTTAGCGATAGGGTGTTTTTTGGGGGCAGGGATTGCAGGGCAGATATCAGGGTTATATCTTCAGCTCATCGTTGGCATATTTTTGTTGTGGGTTGCCTATAAAATGTTTGTGGGTGGCAAAAATAAAGCAGATAGCAGTGCCAGTAATACCAATGCAGTACTACCTTCAAAACCTAAGCAACTAGCAGCAGGTGGCGTTATTGGTATCGCTTCTGCCATCTTTGGGATTGGCGGCGGCAGCTTAACCGTACCTTATCTCACGCGTTATGGTGTGGTGATGCAAAAAGCAGTTGGCACGTCAGCGGCGTGTGGCCTACCCATTTCGATTGCAGGGGCATTAGGGTTTATGATTTTTGGGATGCAGGCGCAAGTCAATGTACCCAATACGATTGGCTTTGTCCACATTTATGCCTTTTTAGGTATCAGCATCATGAGCTTTTTTACCGCCAAGATAGGGGCAAAAGTCGCTCATATATTATCACCACAACTATTAAAAAAATGTTTTGCAGTACTGTTGACCGTAGTAGGGTGTTACTTCCTTTATAAAGGATTGTTCTAATTAGCTATATTGATGTATTTAAAATATAAGGGTCATAAATAGCATGGTAGTGCTTAATGCGGAGAATTGCGCTTAGTTTAGTGGGCTGTGTTAAGTAGTATACAAAAGCGTTTAACAGGGTGATGAGAATATTTGATTGGGATGTGCTTACAATAGATTGTTAGATTAATTCTAATAATCTAAGTACTCAGGTTTTAAAGGTGTCTTAAACTGATAAGCATTTTTTTGATGCTTATTCTATATGTATGAGCCACATCAAGATGTTTTCATACTAAATGAACGAGATCAGTAACCCGATTCATTTAATATTCGGTACTTATCGCACCCATTTTGATCACCACTATCACAAGCCTTACCAAACCATTCTTTTGCTTGAAACTTATCTTGACGAACGCCTTTCCCATCTTGGTAAAGTAAACCAAGATGATACTGGGCGGTGATATGACGCTGCTCAGCTGCCTTTTGGTACCAACTGATAGCCGTAGTCAAATCTTGAGGAACACCTTTGCCATCTTGGTAAAGTAAACCAAGATGATACTGAGAGATGGCATGACCTTGCTCAGCTGCCTTTTGGTACCAACTGATAGCTGTAGCCACATCTTGAGGAATACCTTTGCCATCCTGATACAGTAAACCAAGATGATACTGAGAGATGGCATGACCTTGCTCAGCTGCCTTTTGGTACCAACTTATAGCCGTAGCCATATCTTGAGGAACGCCTTTCCCATCTTGGTAAAGTAAACCAAGATGATACTGGGAGGTGATATGACGCTGCTCAGCTGCCTTTTGGTACCAACTTATAGCCGTAGTCAAATCTTGAGGAACGCCTTTCCCATCTTGGTAAAGTAAACCAAGATGATACTGAGAGATGGCATGACCTTGCTCAGCTGCCTTTTGGTACCAACTGATAGCCGTAGTCAAATCTTGAGGAACACCTTTGCCATCTTGGTAAAGTAAACCAAGATGATACTGAGAGATGGCATGACCTTGCTCAGCTGCCTTTTGGTACCAACTGATAGCCGTAGTCAAATCTTGAGGAACACCTTTGCCATCTTGGTAAAGTAAACCAAGATGATACTGAGAGATGGCATGACCTTGCTCAGCTGCCTTTTGGTACCAACTGATAGCTGTAGCCACATCTTGAGGAATACCTTTGCCATCCTGATACAGTAAACCAAGATGATACTGAGAGATGGCATGACCTTGCTCAGCTGCCTTTTGATACGATTTAGCAGCTATAGTCAGATTTTCACCAAGATAAGACCTTTTTCTTCTGTTGTAAAAGAAAAGCTTTTTTAAGTACTTAAAAACCATTGTTTATTCTTTAAAGGTAATATCATTGATATTGGAAAGAAAAATGCTAAATGAAGCTATCATCTTTAGTGGATTGTCATGTCATTTGGCCAATATTAAGTTACTACTAGCAGTTTTCTCAATATACGACTTAGATCTGCTTTTTCCAAAATAGCTGCCTATGTTAACAAATATCAAACGTAAAATGTATCTATTGAAATAGATAATTAGGAGGTTGGAATTATTCAAACTGTTGACAAAATGAGAGTTGCGTAACGTTTAGAATGTCATTGCCTTGCAAAAGGATTATGATCTTATCAATACCTCGCTCTATTAGCGTAGATAGAACACAATTGAAGGAACAAACACCAACCAGCTAAATATTTGCCATTTTGGTGTGAAACTCGTACTAGGAGCTGCTATAAGGAGTGGTTTAGCTGTTTCTGGCTTTTGTTTAATCTTTTAGCCATCAATAAGAGTCTTCAAAGAAAATATGGTTGCGAGAAATAAAACAGTTTGTCCAAAATAGGATACTCGAATTAACAAATCCTAGTTAGGGCACTAAGCCTTAAGATGTAAGGTTAATGTTTTCAATTCTCTGAAACGATAGTACCAGAGAACCTTACTCTGTCTAATATTCAGCGCTCTCTGCCCAAGAGAATTCTTCTAAGATGCGCATCCATTGGTCATCTAATCCTGCTTTTAGCAACAATGGCTCGCCAGTGACCGGATGGCTAAGCGCTAAAGTCTGAGCATGCAGCAGCATGCGTGTACAATCATAGTGAGTACGAAAAAATCGTGTGTGCCGTATATCACCATGGCTAGTATCGCCCACGATATGATGGAATACATGTCTCATGTGCCGACGCAGCTGATGCTTGCGCCCAGTCTCAGGTGTCAAGCGTACCAGACTATAGCGGCTAGTGGCGTGCTTTTTCGATACCGCAAATGGCAGCTCAACTTGTGCCAAGCTTTGCCAATGGGTCACCGCCTCTTGAGCAGGCTTGTCTAAATCGGCAAATTTATCGGCAATGGCATCAGGTTTAAAGCTAAGCGCATAATCAATGGTGCCTTGGTCTGGCATAAAGCCGCGTACCACAGCTAGATACTGCTTCGTCACGGTATGTGCCGTAAAGGCCTCGCCAAGGCTACGCGCTACGGCTGAGCTCTTGGCAAACAATAATACGCCAGATGTGGGCTTGTCTAACCGATGCACTGGAAACACATGGCACCCTACTGCATCACGAGTGAGCTGCATGGCAAAGCGCGTCTCGCCTTTGTCTAGCCAACTGCGATGCACCAATAATCCCGCTTCTTTATTTATCGCTACCAGATGCTCATCTTCATAAATAATCTCTATTTGGTCAGCGGTGTCGCTCTCGATATCCATGCTTTTAGTGCCCATATTTTAGATATTATTATTATATAAGTTATTGATATTTCTCTATGTCGTTAGACATAAAAAATCCTTCGCCATCTCATTAATACCAGATGACGAAGGACTTGGGGTGGCACAATATTACGATTGGTAGTTATTCAGTATGACGAGTAATTACTCAGTATGATACTTTATTACTCGCTCACACTCATAAGTACATGTTGGCAAAAATCATTCCACCGTGACGCTCTTGGCCAAATTGCGAGGCTGATCGACGTCAGTACCACGCATCACTGCGACATGATATGACAGCAGCTGTATAGGTACGCTGTAGACGATAGGGGCTAGCGCTTCACTCACATCAGGGACATAGACCACGTGTAGACGATCCTCTTCGACCATCTGACTGGACTCGCTTGCAAATACAAACAACTCTCCATGACGCGCGTGTACTTCTTGCATGTTGGCTTTGAGTTTGTCAAACATACTGTCTTTGGGTGCGAGCACCACGATTGGCATATCTTTATCAACCAATGCCAATGGTCCATGCTTGAGCTCACCTGCTGCATAGCCTTCAGCATGGATGTAAGAGATCTCTTTGAGTTTTAGTGCGCCCTCTAATGCGATTGGATACTGTAGACCACGTCCTAAGAACAAACAACTTTTCTTGTCTTCAAAGTGCTGGCTCATGGCCTTGATGGGCCCATCAAGATTTAGACTGGCGTGTAGTTGTCCAGGTAGCTGCTGTAGCTCACCGAGCAATGTACCCAAACGCTCATCAGTCATACGCTGCTGAGCGATACCAACTTTCAATATCAATAGCATCAGAGCCACTAGCTGAGTGGTAAAGGCTTTGGTCGATGCCACACCAATCTCAGGTCCTGCCAGTGTTGGCAAGAAAATATCCGTCTCGCGTACCAGTGATGAGGTCGGTACATTACATAGTGCCAAGCTCACCAAACCGGCTGGCAGGTGCTTTTGGATATCACGTAATGCAGATAGGGTATCGGCTGTTTCACCAGATTGAGAAATACAAATCACCAGTGAGTTATCTACCACCACAGGGTTACGATAGCGGAACTCGCTGGCCACTTCGACTGAACACGGAATACGAATCATACTTTCAAACCAGTATTTCGCGACCAGTCCCGAGTGATAACTGGTACCGCAAGCAATCACTTGCACATGACGGATACCTGACAGCTGAGACTCATGACGCTGCAAAAAGTCATCACGTAACTTGCTGGTTTCGCCATTGTCTACTGCCATCTCAAGCGTACGGGCGACGGCATCTGGTTGCTCATAAATTTCTTTGAGCATGTAGTGCTTAAACTCGCCTTTGTCCGCGCTATGCTGGGTGGCATCAATTTCATGTATTTGACGTTGTACTTCAACACCATCTGCAAAAACTTGAATGCTGCTGCGAGTCAGTTTAGCGATATCGCCTTCTTCTAGGTACATAAAGCGATTGGTCACTGGCAGCAATGCCAATTGATCTGAGGCGATAAAGTTCTCGCCAATACCCACACCGATGACGAGTGGTGAGCCTAGACGTACCGTAATGAGCTCATCTGGGTTGTCCACATGCACGATACCCAAAGCAAATGCGCCATGTAACATCGGGATGATGGTGCGAACGGCTTCTAATAAGTCAGGTGTTTGCTTATAGATATCATGAATCAGATGCGCCACGACTTCAGTATCTGTCTGCGAGGTAAATTCATAGCCTTTGGTTATCAATGCTTCTTTTAGCTCAGCATAGTTTTCGACGATACCATTGTGAACGACAGCAATTTTACCTGAAACATGGGGATGCGCATTGCGCTGCGCAGGCTCACCATGAGTGGCCCAGCGCGTGTGAGCAATACCGATATGCCCATCAAAAAACTCTGGATTGATAGCAATAGCATCAACCAGTGCCTGTACTTTACCGACTTGGCGCTCGCGATGTAGCTCACCATCACGGATGACTGTTAGACCAGCTGAGTCATAACCTCTATATTCTAGGCGCTTCAAACCTTCTAATAAAATATTAGCGATATTTCGCTCAGCAACTGCCCCTACGATTCCACACATGGCTATTCCTTAACTGATTATTTTTAATAATTGTTGTGTCTATTTTTAGATATCATCCACAAAACATATAAACCAAATCAATTTTTAGAATCAAATCAGTTTTTGTTTGAACGCATCTCTAGTCACTCTGAACCCTTGGTAAATTCAAATATTTCACCTTGAGTCGTTTTTACTTTCTCGTAGCCGTTTTTTGCTTTTAGAGACATCGCTGGGATATCGTTTACAGTGGCAGAGTCATCATCATTGATAAATATCCAAACTTCATTGCCATTGGGGTAAGTCATGATATAACGCTGATATGTTGACATTATGCCATTAGGCTTAGGGTTCATTCCAACGCCCCAATTAAAATGGCATTCACCTGAATATTTCAATACTTTTTTAGCATCAAAGTATTTGCACTCTGCATCATATTCTATAGTAGTGCTCGCTGATGCCACTGAAAATGACGTCAAGGTGGATAGCAGCAGCATAGCAGCGAATAGTCTTTTCATAGTCGGCACTCTCGAAGTATGCTTATTCAGATTGGGCAGTGGCATAAAAACTGTCGTACGGATTATATCTACTCAAATATGGCTGCAATGAAACTGACTATTAACGAATCTGCTATTTTTTAGTCGGTCGTTGAAAGTTGTCTTTTTGGGTTTGTCGTGCGCGGCCAAACGCTAATGCACTACTATCAACGTCTTTAGTAATCACAGAACCAGCAGCCACTGTAGCTGTATCGCCAATGGTCACTGGCGCAACTAGGCTGGCATTAGAGCCGATAAAGGCATTGTCTTCAATGATGGTTTGCGATTTATTGACGCCGTCATAGTTACAAGTAATGACGCCAGCACCGATATTTACACCTTTACCGACAGTTGCATCACCGACGTAACTGAGATGATTGACTTTACTGCCTTGACCAATAGTCGATTTTTTAATTTCTACGAAGTTACCAACTTTGCTGTTGTCAGACAGTACAGTCTCAGGACGCAAGTGTGCGAAAGGCCCGATATCGACACCCGCACCAATCTCAGCACGATCGATGACGCAGTAAGGCTTGATATGACAGGCATTACCGATATGAGCATTTTTGATGACACAGCCTGCTTCTATATAGACACTATCACCTAGAGAGCAATCGCCTTCAAATACCACACCGACATCCACGAACACATCTTGACCTGCGGTCAGCGTACCACGAATATCGACACGGGTAGGATCAGCAAATTGCACGCCTGCTTCTTGTAGATCAGCGACGAGCTTACGTTGCCAAGTACGTTCTAGACTTGCAAGCTGTTGACGGTTATTGACTCCTTCAATCTCAAAAGTATGCTCAGGTTCAATCGCTGCAATAGTAATACCATCAGCAACTGCCATTTTGACGATATCGGTGAGGTAATACTCTTTTTGAGCATTGTCGTTAGAGAGCTCAGGCAGGTACTTATGCAGTAGTGCATTGTCTACGCAATAAATACCGCTGTTAATCTCATTGATGCCTTGCTCATCAGCACTGGCATCTTTTTGTTCAACGATGGCTTCAATATTACCTGCTAGATCACGCTTAATACGGCCCAACCCAAATGGATTATCGACCGTCAGGGTCAACATCGACATACCATCAGTATTAGCCGTTTTTAAAGCCGCTAGTGTCTGGCAGCTTACTAATGGCACATCACCATATAGAATGAGGCTTTGTCCTGATGTTGGCAAATCAGACAGCGTTACTTTGACCGCATGCCCAGTCCCTAACTGCTCAGTTTGAGCCACCCAAGTGATAGAGGCTTGCGTGTATTGACTGCTGATCTCAGATTTTACTTGATCACCGCCGAAACCGTGTACGATGATGGTTTCATTGACCGTCAACTGATGGCAAGTATCTAATACATGACTCAGTAAAGACTTACCCGCTAGAGTCTGCAAAACTTTTGGCTTTGCAGACTGCATACGTGTGCCTTTACCGGCAGCCAGAATAATCACAGAAAGAGGAGATGTCATAATAGCCCTACAAATGTAACAAAATATAAGATTGGATTATAGCGCAAATGTTCATTCAAAAAAAAGTTTTGATATACAGGCATTTATAATGCAACCTGATAACAATACATCAATCATCTATGCAAGAGGGTAATATTCAAATAGCTAGCATAAGAGGTTATGTATAGTTGAGTTCAAATAATGTCGATACAAGGAAGCCGAGTACAAGCGATACATCAGTATGGTTAGCGAGGATGATGAGGTAGCGGATTTATATGGATTTGACTATAGCTTATAACAGCACACCAAACATAACCACTATCCATAACACTGCTGCCATGATACCTGCGATGATATCGTCAAGCATGATGCCTAACCCACCAGCAACTTTTTTATCAGCCCATCCAATCGGTGGCGGCTTAATAATATCAAAAAACCGAAACAGTATAAAAGCAATAACAATGGCAAAAATAGAAAGCTCTTGAGAGACATCTTGCCAAAAGTTTGTGGTCGCCACACCCATGTACGAGAAGGGTAGCAGGGTAATCCAAATACCAGACCACTCATCCCAGACGATATGCGGGTCATCATGACCCTGCATCAGCTCGGATGTGCGTCCACAGATCCAAATGCCAAAAATACAAGATAGGATTGTCAATATTAGGAAAGGTATAAAGCCCAAACTCATCAGTGGTATGGCGATGACTAATCCGCCAACGGTACCCCAAGTGCCGGGTGCACGGCGCGGTAGACCACTACCCAAACCAATACCTAACCAATAGATCATACGATCGAGCACACTGGCATTGTTAGGCAATGGTGGGCAGTCATTGGCTTTACTGATATCAGGCTTGGATAAATCATGATCAGTCATGGGCTAACCTGTAAAATGTTGGTAACCAGTAAGGTTGGGCCATGTGGCAAATGGCGCGTGCTGAGTTCGAGTGATTAGCTGATTTTGATAATACAGTTCAGGGTGCAGTGCTATAGATTTGTTGGCCTCTGTCGCTATGTCATCTGACAGTGCGATTACTTCACCGATACAGGTGACAGCTGTGTTGGTGATAGGGGGTTCAATATGTGCAGGCAACGTAAAAGCCAACTCGTAATCATCACCGCCTGCCAGTTGGCACAACAATCGTTCAGATAAATCAACCGTTGCCAGTGATTCGCTAGTAGGCAGATGCTCCATATTAATTCGCATACCAACATTACTTTGTTGACAGATATGACCTAGATCTTGATACAGACCATCAGAGATATCTATCATCGCCGTCGCACCAATTTTGGCAAGTGCTGCGCCTAGCGCGATACGCGGAGTCGGCATATGGAGTCGATGAGCCAGTTCTATACCTTGGGCGCTATCAGGATGCTGTAGAGCGTATGCCGCATCACCAAGCGTGCCTGACACGTAGAGCTTATCCCCAACTTGCGCACCTGTGCGATAGACTGCAGGCGTATCTGCCATGAGAAAACCTTGTGCGCTGATACTTAGGACCAAATGCTCACTGCGTGTGGTATCACCACCAATCAATGTCACGCCAAACAGCTGGCAGGCATAAAACAAACCTTTGGCAAATTCAGTGAGCCATTGCTCATTAGCAAGTTGTGGCGGCAGCGCTAATGCTAATAATATACTGTGCGGCGTGGCACCCATAGCCGCAATGTCTGAGACATTGACGGCCACCGTTTTATAACCAATCGAAAAAGCCAACTCGTCAACTTTTTGCCAATCGGCCGCGAAATGACGACCTTGAACCAAGGTATCAATGCAGCTCACTAAGCGTGACCCAGCTGGCAATGCCATCACAGCGGCATCATCACCGATACCTTTTTCGAGACCAGCAAGCGGCGAGTGTGCCGCTTGCATCTGCGAAAATATACGCTCAATCAGCTCAAACTCGTTCATGACTAGTCTTGGCTTTTTGCGTCGGTGTTGTCTTGTTTACTGGCCTTAAACTCGCTAATATTTGCATTGGCCTTGCTCGCGCTATTGCGTTTAACGGCGGTATTATTAGCACTGATGCGCGGTTTGTCTGACGCAGTTGACTCACTGTCGATTGGATTTTCGGCGGTAGTAACGTCTTCGATGCTATCAGCAAGTGCCGTCTCAGCTTGTTTAGCGGCTGCTTTTTGTGAGGTACGTACGTTGGCATTGGTGTCCGCTTGTACTTCAATGGCGCGCAGTTCAACGGCCATTTTATCCAGTACCGCATTGATCAATTTATGAGCATCTGTTGCGCCGAAATGATTGTTCAATTTCATCGCTTCATCAAGTACTACCTTGTATGGAATCTCCATACGGTTTTGTAGCTCATAGGCACCAATCAGCAAAATAGCGTGCTCAACAGTGTCCAGCTTATCAATATCGCGGTCAAGGTGCTGAGTAATCAGCGCATCCAATGCTTCAATTTGCTCTGGAATATCACGCATCATCTCGTGATAGTAGCCAATGTGCACGGTGTGCATCGCATTAGTGGCACGAGTACGGGCAGCGATATCATTTGGTGCATTGGCTTTCCAGCCAAGCTTGCCATCGACATCAAAGCGGCGGTCAGTCACAAGCCATTCGTACAGACCTTGCATCGCAAAGCGGCGTGCCTTACGAATAGCAGTATGACTGGTCTTATAAGAAGACTCACTCATATCAAAGGTTTGATCACCCGTACTGCTGCTCGCGATACGGGTAGCTTCCGCTTGCTGTTCATTGGTTTGTGCATTTTTTGCAGCGTTGATAGCCTGCTTGAGTTGGTCAGTCATAACGGATCAATACCTGAATTTTGAAATAGAATGTTAAATAGTGGTCGGCTGGCACGTCTTGCCAGTCAGTCTTGGATATCGAAGTTGTATAGCGAGGGCTACCGTAATAACCATAACCCCCTCATTAACTTTACAAACAATATTGCTGATAGGTGCTATTTGTTATTTAAGTAGCAATGCTTCTAGAGGTTACTAAAGCCGCTAGACAGTCAAATAGGGACTGTCTACAAATAGAAACTGTCTAGCGGTCAATAATAACGGTCAGTAAAATTAAGCATCAATGCTTTCGTCATCGATGTCTAGCTGTGAAAGAACCGCGATCATCTCTAGTACGACCATCGCAGCTTCAGAGCCTTTATTACCCGCTTTGGTACCAGAGCGTTCGATGGCTTGCTCGATGCTGTCAGTGGTCAATACACCATTGGCAACAGGAATATTATAATCCATCGCTACAGCACTCAAGCCTTTGGCAGATTCGCTAGCCACAAAATCAAAATGCGGCGTGCTACCACGGATGATGGCACCTAGAGCTACAATCGCGTCAAAGCGATCTGATTCAGCGGCACGCTGGGCGACCAATGGTAGCTCAAATGCGCCAGGCACACGAATGACAGTGATATTGCTACCCAATACGCCATGGCGAAGTAGGGCATCGATTGCACCGTCAACCAATGACTCAACGACAAAACCATTAAAACGGCCAACAACGATACCAATACGGGCATCAGCATTTTGATGTAGGTTACCGTCGATATGGGTGACATCATTGCGCTGCTGTTGTAAATTTGACATAAAAATCCTTTGCTCAATAGAGTATTCAATGAAATAGGGGAGTGAATAAGTCGCTAAATATCATGCTGCGTTCAAGTAATATGCTCGCCAATTATAGGGGCGATGCCGTGGTTAAATGAACGAAAATAAATGGTTAGCGCTATGATAGCATTTTTTTCTGGTTTATTTGTATTTTACGAGCGTGCTAAAGACGCATCTGTATCCCTTGCGCTGCCATATAGGTTTTGGCTTCTTGAACCGTATACTCACCAAAGTGAAAAATGCTGGCCGCAAGCACCGCATCGACGCCGCCCTCTAGTACACCTTCTGCTAAATGCTGTAGGCTACCGACACCGCCTGAGGCTATAACTGGTACATTGACACGGCTGGTAATTTGTTTCATGAGAGCTAAATCATAGCCTTTTTTGGTGCCATCACCGTCCATTGACGTGACCAAAAGTTCACCTGCACCGAGGTCCGCCATCTTAACGGCCCATGACACCGCATCAATCCCCGTGGGTTTACGTCCACCATGAGTGAAAATCTCCCAACGTGGTACTTTAATACCGTCGATGTCGATATCAGCGACGCGTTTGGCATCGATGGCAACGACGATACATTGGTTACCAAATTTCTGCGACGCTTCACCAACGAACTCAGGGGTAAACACGGCAGCTGAGTTAATCGCTACCTTATCCGCGCCAGCATTGAGCAAATTGCGAATATCGGCGATTTTACGCACGCCGCCGCCAACCGTTAACGGTACAAATACCGTTTCAGCCATGCGTTCAACAGTATGATAAGTGGTATCGCGCTCATCATTGGTCGCAGTAATATCTAAAAAAGTAATCTCATCAGCGCCTTGTTCATTGTAGCGTTTGGCGACTTCGACAGGATCGCCTGCGTCTTTGATATCGACAAATTGCACGCCTTTGACCACACGGCCATTGTCAACGTCCAAACAGGGGATGATACGCTTTGCTAACATAGGGTCTTTCACCTTATAATCAATTCATTCTATAGGCGCTAGTCTAGCAAAAACGCCCGTATATCAGGCAGTTTTTCACAAGATTATTACGCTTTTCGCCATAATATGAGCAGGCGCGGTACAATTGCTCTCATTACTATCTACATTTACCTTTTTTAACTTCTTATTCAATTGCTATAAGTGAGATGTCATGTCCGTCTATACCCAGTTAACCGATGATCAGTTTGCCGCCTTTTGCCAAAGCTTTGGCGTATCGTTTGCCCGTGCAATTCCGATCACCCAAGGAATAAAAAACTCAAACTGGTTTATTCAAACGACTGATGATGTAGATGGTACATACTCTTATGTGTTCACTTTATTTGAAGAGCGTCCACCCGCTGATATCGAAAAAATGGCGGTTATTCTGAATCAATTAAATGGCAAACTGCCAGTCGCCGCACCACTGGCTGTGACTGATGCAAACGTTACTGATGCTGATAAGAATAGTGACAAGTGCTATGTTATTCACTATGAAGGTAAGGCCATCACCTTAGTACCGTGCCTCGTAGGCTCACATCCTGAGCAAACCACACAAGCGATGTGTCATGATATTGGCGCGGCGCTAGCGTTGCTTCATGAGACGTTGCAAGCATTACAACCTGCTGAGCAGTACGGCGTGCCTTTGTACCCATGGGCGGATGTACGCGACCGTGAAATGCAGTTCATGCCGGGTGACGAAGCCAAATTGATGAGTGATATTTGGCAGTCTTATCGCGACTTACCACTGGCAACGTTACCAAACGGTCTGTGTCATTTGGATATGTTTGCTGATAATACCCTGTGGAATCTACAAAAAGGCGAAGCGCGTCTGACCGGTTTACTAGACTTCACCGAAGTCAGTGTCGAGCATTACGTGATGGATATTGCCATAACTATCAATGATTTTTGTACCACATGGGGCGTTGCCGAACAAGGCGAGTCGGTGAACTTTGACCGCAGCAAGATGGCGGCATTCTTACAAGGTTATGAGTCGGTACGTCCACTGAACAATGATGAAAATCGTGCGCTACCTGTCATGCTGGCAAAAGCGGCAGTGATTTTTTGGTTATTGCGTCTAAATGTGATTCATTACAACCGTACTGAAGGGCGTACGGGTGACAACATTATGGTCAAAAACCCTGACTTGATGAAACGCTTGGCAGCTTACCATTGGGCACATGTCGAAAAGTCACAAAACACCGTATTTGTACTATTAAACAAACCAGACAATCAGATAGTCGGCGTATTTAGCAGTATCACGCAAGCTGAGCAAGCGCAGGAAAAGTTAAACAGTAGTGAGTTTACAATCGAAGAATATACGCTAGATCAATTGTCGTAAACGTTGCTTATTCACTTATTCTAGTATCAATTTTAGTACCGAAACCTTAGAGGCGACCCCATGACCGATCAAGTTGATAACTGGCACAAACTGGCGCGCTTTGATACCAACATGCAAGGCGAGCTGCATGCCAATCTGCTACGTAATAACGGCATTACCGTATCGCTGCAGCCACTCAGTGCGATCCCTGGCATGAACTCTGGTATCGTACTCTGGGTAGAAAATTCAGATTTGCCCCAAGCACAGCGTATCCTCAAAGGTGTCGATACGGACAGCAGTGCTAGAGCTGACTTGCTCGCCAATATGAGCGATGCAGAGCTTGGCATCATGCCAGAAACGGATCTACATACCATGCAAGATGATAAACATGTCATACCAGACAATAAAGGCGGTGAACTGTAAATGTGTCAACTCTTAGGAATGAACTGTAATACTCCAACAGATATTGGCTTTAGCTTTGCAGGATTTCGCAAGCGCGGCGGGATGACTGATAGCCATGAAGATGGCTTTGGCATTGCATTTTTTGAGCGTAGTGAGTGTCCTGGCAGCGACAAGGCAAGTGATCCGTTCGCAAGCGATAGGTTTGCAAATGGTGAATCAAAGAGTGCGGTAAACAATGCCTCAACAGGGTTGCGTCTGTTTCATGACAACCGACCAAGCCATCTATCGCCAGTCGCCGACCTAGTCAATAATTATCCCATCAAAGCCATGAATGTCATCGCGCATATCCGTAAAGCGACGCAAGGGCAGAACTGCTTGGCAAATACGCATCCATTCGTCCGTGAAGTCTGGGGCGAGCAATGGGTATTCGCGCACAATGGTCAGATGAATAGCGAATTTATCAAACGCTGTCAGCGCTTGCAGGACAATGGCAATGCCGCGCATTGTCAGCCAGTCGGTACGACCGATTCTGAAATGGCGTTTTGCTATTTGATTAATCGTCTAAAGAGCAGTTTTAAATCATGCCCTGATGACAAAACCTTGTTTAATTTTTTGACCACGCAATGTCGTTATTTATCTGCCAATGGTCTATTTAATTGCTTAATATCCAATGGCAGGTGGCAATTGGCTTATGCGGGTAGCTTGTTGTTTTATCTCACACGCAAAGCCCCATTTGGCGAGGCAAAATTGGCTGATGATGATTTGGCGATTAACTTTGGTGATGTGACCACAGACACGGATAAAGTCACGATTTTAGTTACCGTGCCATTAACTGAAAATGAGAAATGGCAACAGTTAGCGGTAAATGAATGCTTAATCTTTCAAGATGGCGACGTCATTTATAAAGACAGCCCAAGCCAGCGTAAGTTTTTGACGGTTGATGAAGGCATTGCGATTGCTAGAGAAGTTGGGGCGAGTGTTTAGGGGTTAGACTACGATAGTAGATACATTCCACAACACCGCTTAAATTTCTCACCTGACCCACAAATGCACGGTTGCTTTTGCGTCACAGTCATCGCAACCGTCGGATCTAAGAAGTACCAGCGCGTATCATCATTTGCTTTGCTTTTTGCCTTTACGAAAGCAGAAAGTTCATGATGCGCCTGTACTTTTTCTGCTAAATCACCTGCATTTTTCTTAGTATTAAAATAAGCCTTAAACTCAACCTGCGCATGACGTTTACCAAGCTTGGGTATGTGTTCCACAATCTCTAGTCCTGCCCAGTCCGTTTCCTTTGCCCAACTCTCAATCGCATTAATATCAAGCAAGTTTTGCTGCGCACGCACTGTGGTCTTGACGATATACTCTGGCTTAACCAATACAAAGGCACTATAACGCGTACGCATGAGCCGCTCGGCTGTCTCCGCTTTTATACCACCTGCTTTATCTACTTCGCCATTATAAAAAGCATCATGATACGGCTGGCAGCAGTCTTGATAGGATATTGGAGCGTTTGCCGCCTCTGCTGTTGGTGTAATTTGGCACGGGCAAGTATGTAGGGAAGGTTGCATGTTTTACTCTAATTTTTATTTGGGCTTATTCGTTTAGGCTTAATGGTCTTATGATAAATTTATTGCAGCATGCTTTTTATTAACTCTGGCAATATACCAACCTTGAGCTGTGCCCATGCGGAAGGGTCGCTTAGTCGTGACCAAAACATCTCAAAAGGCGGCGCGACATATACCAGTAGTGCAAGGATAGTATATAGAAGCAAATACCACCATTTGTCTTTTGGCTGATAAAACTTCATCGCAGTACCCGATGAGCGTTTCATTTTCATATTGGACAAATTGACGCTATACAGCTCGTCCAATGATAAATGCACCATTGCACCACCAAATAAAAACAGACCATAAAACCAGCTGGTCGTTAGCGGTAGATGCAGACCATAATAGCTTAGGCACGTCAGACCCAATCCCAGTATCGCCATATAAGGTACAGAGTGTATGACGCCGCGATGCACCGTCATAGTAGTAAAGACATGAAAAACCACGTAACGCATAAAACTGTAGCCCGCCAGCCATAATGCTATCAATGCCAGTAAGCTCAGATCACTACGCCAATGCATGACCAAGCCAAAGGCAAAGATAAACGATGTGATATTAAAACCGAGCTTAATCGGTGTTGAGTTATCAGAATCCAAATCTGGCAGCAATCCACCGATAGTACCAAGCGCCACGCATACCAAAAACCCCGAATCATCAATCAATCCGGCTTTATAAACCGTCAGACTCATCGTACCGCTGACCATAAAAGCGACATTTAGGTGGGTATTAAAATTTGCCATAAAACTCATTCATCCATAGCGCTCAAAAAGCGTTTTCGAGCAGCGCATCTAGCAGTAAAAAAGCGCACCATGATACCATAGACCGTCCATACGTCTAATAGAGATAGCCCGCAAGAGAGAGCTCCTTATGCCTGCTAGTAATTCACCCGCCACACTTAATTTCGATACTCATATTAAGCAGCTACCTGTAGTAGAAGGTCAGCTCGATAACAGCTTTGCTGCCATTGATTGGCAAAAGCCTTGGCTGACGCATATCACTCAATTGAGTTATATCAGCAACACGATTGAGCGTCTTAGTCGCTCGAAACTGCAGAGAAATAGCTTGGATAATTTGGGTGACTCAGAAGATTTGGATAATGCGAAAAGCCTAGATACGTACGATATAAATGCTTCTGATATCAATACGCCCGACACGATTGCCAAAGTCTTAAAAACGGCGATAACGCAGCAGGCTGAACATTTGCAACAGCCGTTACCGCATACCAAACCTGCCCATGACCACGAATCTCAAACGCTACAATTCGTCTCTCAAAATGCATTGCCTGAAGGCAAAGCCTATGAGCATTTCATCGGCACAACTGGCAACATCCCGACGCGTGATAACTTGCATGATTTATTTAACGGCAGTATTTGGCTGACGTTTCCGAAGACTAAAGCTATGCTCAATTACTACCATATGCTAGAGATTGCAAAGCAGGGCATTAGTGAGCGTCGAGGGCGTGTGCGCGACACTATTACTGTCTTTGATGAAAATGGTGCAGTGCTAGTGACTTCTGATGCTAGTATCGGTAAGGCATTGGTTGATTTTGACTGGCAGGCAAGTTTGGTGAAGCCGCGCGCTAAATGGGACAACCCAGCACAACCAAATACAAGTGCTCAAGCCGCAGTCTATATCTTTGGGCATGCTCTGCTTGAGCAATTGGTGCATCCACGCAAACCCTTATGTGCCCACAGTATTGTCATTCACGTTGCACAAGAATTCTTTACATTATCGTTAGCTGAGCGCATAAGCTGCTTGGATGATAAAGTTGCCGAATACATGGACACATTATTATCAAATGATGATGTGAAACCGCGCCAGCTTGCGCCGTTACCGATCTTAGGGGTGCCACATTTTTGGACAGAAAATGCAGATACTGGCTTTTATGAAGACAGCTACGTGTTCCGCAGCGGTCGTCGCCAAAGTAATAATAAAAAACCATAAGAAGTAAGCAAGAATAAATTGCTAAAAAATAGCTTGCTAAACCTTTGTTACGTTTACGATTGTGCCACGATTCGACTACGTCTAGATGTTAACAAAGCCTTGTATGTTTGTTATGGTAAAAGGGTGTTTCCGTTAAACACTAGCGGTATGGTTATCTTTTTTGTGAACACGGATATGTATCAGACAGTTTTATAAAACTGGTCTATTAATGCAAGACAGATCAATCATTTATTGAGCCACCAGTTATACATAAACTTATAATAATTTATGTCTAGGATCTATAACAACGATAAGGAAGCTATCATGAGTGATATTTTTGATGTAAAAGACACCCTCTCAGTCGCTGGCAAAGAACATGCCTACTACAGCCTGCCAAAGCTGACCGAAACTTACGAGCATATCAAGACACTACCATTTTGTATGAAAGTGGTATTAGAAAACCTATTACGTAATGAAGACGGCGGTCAATCGGTTGGTAAGAACCACATTGAAGCCGTCGCCAACTGGGATGCAGGGGCTGAGGCGTCAAAAGAAATCGCATTTATGCCAGCGCGTGTGGTATTGCAGGATTTCACTGGTGTACCTTCAGTAGTCGATTTGGCTGCGATGCGTGATGCGGTGGTTGAGCTTGGCGGTAAGGCGGAACAGATCAACCCGTTTATCCCCAGCGAGCTGGTCGTCGATCACTCTGTACAGGTCGATGCTTATGGTCGCGAAGATGCGCTAGATCTGAATGAAAAGATTGAATTTAAGCGTAATAATGAGCGTTACGAGTTTTTGCATTGGGGCAAGCAAGCCTTTGAAAATTTCGTCGTGGTACCACCAGCGACAGGTATCGTGCATCAGGTCAATCTTGAGTATCTAGCCCGTGTTGTAATGGCAGCAGATGTTGACGGTGAGCTGATGGCTTATCCAGATACAGTTTTTGGTACAGACAGTCATACCACCATGATTAATGGTATTGGCGTACTTGGTTGGGGTGTGGGCGGTATCGAAGCTGAAGCTGCGATGCTAGGTCAACCGTCATCAATGCTGATTCCGCAAGTGGTCGGGTTTGAGCTGAAAGGCAAACTAACTGAAGGCGTTACTGCGACCGATTTGGTATTACGTGTCGTTGAGATGCTGCGTGCTCATGGCGTAGTGGGTAAGTTCGTCGAGTTTTACGGCGAAGGTTTACATAGTATGCCGCTAGCTGATCGTGCCACCATTGCCAACATGTCACCAGAGTATGGTGCGACTTGCGGTATCTTCCCTATTGACCAAATGGCAATTGATTATCTGCGCCTATCTGGTCGTGACGAAGGGCAGATCGAGTTGGTTGAAAAGTATGCCAAAGCCCAAGGCTTATGGCACGATGCTGATACTCCAGCGGCAATTTATTCAAGTAAATTAGAGCTGGATCTGTCGTCAGTACAGCCAGCACTTGCTGGACCAAACTTGCCACAGCAGCGTATCAATCTGTCTGATATGCATGAGAAGTTTGGCGAAACGCTAGAAAAAATGACCAAGGATCGCAAGTCAGAAGTAGAAGGCAAAGTACGCTTTGATCAAGAAGGCGGTGAGCAAGAGCAAGCTGAACACTTAGCCGCACAGCCAAAAATAGACGACGATCAAGATGATGGCTATCAGCCTGCCAATGGGGTTTTCTCTACTGTTAAGATTGATGAGACAGATCATAAGCTGCGTGATGGTTCAGTCGTGATTGCCGCGATTACCTCTTGTACCAATACCTCAAACCCAGCGGTCATGATTGGTGCAGGTCTAGTGGCCAAAAAAGCGGCGGCCAAAGGTCTAAAAGCTAAGCCTTGGGTCAAAACATCACTCGCACCGGGTTCTAAAGTCGTGACCGACTATTTAGAAAAAACCAAACTAATGGATGAGCTAGAAAAAACAGGCTTCTATCTAGTCGGTTATGGTTGTACGACTTGTATCGGTAACTCAGGGCCATTGCTTGAAAGCATCGAGAAGGGCATCGAAGAGAATGACTTGGTCGCTGCTGCCGTGTTATCAGGTAATCGTAATTTTGAAGGTCGTATTCACTCACATGTCAAAGCCAGTTACTTAGCGTCACCACCATTGGTTGTTGCTTATGCGCTGGCTGGTACGGTCGATATCGACTTGACGACTCATCCGCTCGGACAAGATCAAGACGGTAATGATGTGTTCTTAAAAGACATCTGGCCGACTTCAGAAGAGATTAACGAGCTGATTGCCAATAATATCGATGCGGATATGTTCCGCAAAAACTATGGCGAAGTGTTCGACGGCAGTGCTGCATGGAACGCGATTAGCTCAGCGGATAGCCAATTGTATCCATGGGATGAAGAGTCGACGTATATCAAAAACCCACCGTTTTTTGACGGGATGACCATGGAGCCAGAAGGTATCCCTGATATCGAAGGCGCACGTATCTTAGGTCTGTTTGGTGATTCAATCACCACCGATCATATCTCACCAGCGGGTAATATTGATCCAGACTCACCAGCAGGTAAGTACTTACAAGGGCGCGGTGTGATGCAAGCGGACTTCAACAGCTATGGCTCACGCCGTGGTAACGATGCAGTCATGACCCGTGGTACCTTTGCCAATATCCGTATCAAAAATACCATGATGGGCGGTAAAGAAGGCGGCTACACCTATTACTTCAGTGGTGATAAAGCAACGCTTCAAGATGGCGAAGAGATGGCCATTTATGATGCAGCGATGAAGTACAAAGAAGACAAGCGTCCGCTAGTTGTGCTTGGTGGGGCAGAGTACGGCTCAGGTTCTAGCCGTGACTGGGCAGCCAAAGGTACTATTTTGCTAGGCGTAAAAGCGGTATTGACCAGCTCGTTTGAGCGTATTCACCGTTCAAACCTCGTCGGTATGGGCGTGTTGCCATTGACGTTCAAAGATGGTCAAAATGCAGAAACCTATAAACTTGATGGTTCCGAAGTTCTTAGCATCACGGGTCTGGATAATGGTGAAAGTAAAACCGCCAAAGTCACTGCTACGCGTGCTGATGGGTCAAGCGAGACCTTTGAGGTAAATGTCGGTCTGCAAACGCCAAAAGAGCGCGAATATGTGCGTCATGGCGGTGTATTGCACTATGTACTACGTCAATTGGCTGCTGAGAGCAAAGAAGCAGGCTAGTAATTAGTTAAGCTTTATATGACAAAAAGCCCAATCCCCGTCAAAGTAGGGGGTTGGGCTTTTTTATTTGTGGAGCAAAAATAAAGCAAATATCTGAAAATCTATTTCACTACATTATCTGAAGTTCTCATTCCAGCTCTCCTTAAATATTTTATTCAAGAACGCTTCTTTATCGATGCTACCGTCATCGTTTAAGCAGGTCTTATCGACAAAGAGATAGTTCGTCCAACTGATATCGGGAGACAGTTCATTAATCTCATTTACTATGTCAATTTCACTAATATCAGAGAAATCTCTGATAACAAGGCTTTGAGCCAGCGCTAAAATGCGACTCTTTGTTTTATACTCGTAAGAATTTGGGTACTCAGAAATTTTATCAAAAAACGCCTCGTACTTTATACGGCCATCTTCGTGTGCATACTCATCACTCCAGAATATATAGTCACTCCAAAATGGATCGGGAGATGATTTATTTAGTTCAAGGTTTATTTCTATTTGTCTTGGCTCTGAGCATTCAGTGTTGAGTAACTCTTCAAGTAGCAAAGTAAATTTTTTCTTAGTATCATCATTCATTATTACATCCTCTACTATATATTCCAATGCTATCAAACCTTCTCAGTCAACAGCTTAATACCTAAGCCAAAAAATATCACACCGCTAATTTTGTTTAATAAGGTTTCTATAGACGGCTTTTCTCGTAGGCTCTTGCTAAAACGTGATGATAGCAGTGACAAACAAGAAAACCAGATAAAGCCAGTGACAGCAAAAGTGATTCCGAGCATCAAAAACGACAGCATGCCATAAGCATAGCTAGAGTCGATAAACTGGGGAAGGAAGGCTAGAAAAAATAGCGCGACCTTTGGATTGAATACATTGGTCAATACGCCTTGCTTATAAGTCTGCCAGCCTGCTTTGCTAGCCTTACCAGTAAGGTTTTGATTTTCAGCCAAACTGCTTGCTATCGAGTTTGAGTTTTTGCTCAGAAGCATCTTGAGTCCCAGATAGCATAAATAACCAGCACCAATATATTTAACGATCATAAATGCCATGGGCGAGCTGGCGAGTAACACGGACAATCCCAATGATGCCAATAACGTATGCACCAAAATACCTGAGGTGATGCCCAATACAGAATGAAATCCAGCGGTCTGTCCCTGTGAGACACTACGAGTAATAATATATATACTGTCAGTGCCAGGAGTCAGGTTTAATAAAATAGCGGCTAAGATAAACCCTAGATAATTCTCGATACCAAACATAGTAATCACTTCCCTTTAAGCACGCTAAGCCCCATCATTTATAGTAGGTGGCTGCACTTTATAAAAACGCTTGTCAGATCGATATTAAAGAGTATTAGATAGGTTGGCAATAGCGCTATTAACAATAAGCTGGTGACAATAGAATAGAGTATTTTGAGAAACAACAGACATAAAAAATCCCAGTCACCGTATGATGACTGGGATTTTTTATTGTTCGCTTATTAGTCTAATCTGATGCTGAGCAACAGTGCTAATAAGTGACGCCGAATAGTGGCGTCCCCAGGGGGATTCGAACCCCCGTTACCGCCGTGAAAGGGCAGTGTCCTAGGCCTCTAGACGATGGGGACGCATAGAGTGTTACAACCTAAAAGGTTACAACGGTACTTCACAATATCAGATTGCTTATCTATTAATAGAAAAAGCGTTGCCTAGGTGCTGATATCGTCCTACTAGCGAGTATTTAAGGTTACGTTTCTCAGTGGTACTGAGCGTTGCAATAAATAGTATGGTGGAGCTAAACGGAGTCGAACCGTTGACCCCTTGCATGCCATGCAAGTGCTCTACCAACTGAGCTATAGCCCCTCGCTAAGAGTGTGCGTATTTTATGTAAGAGCAACAGTCTTGTCAACCACTATTTTAAAAATAATGCATAAATATGCAAAAAAAAGTATTGAAAGTGATTTTAGCTGCTTGATAGGCCCAAATTATCGTGGATTTTGCTTGAGCGCGATCTCTTTAATGGCTTTATCAGTATAAAACTCCTCTTCGCTACCATCAGAAAAAATAATCGAACAGCATTCAGTTGGCAAATATTGACCGCCTTTTTCTCTGATTGTTCTGATACCTTTAAAACCAGTGATATCAAACTCGCTTAATTTATCTAGATTATTGTTGGTATAACCGCAGTAAGTGGTGTATATCCATTTCAAATCCTCAAAATCTTGACCCTTTGTCAGGGTAAGTTTTGCATCATAAAGCTCTTTTACGATGGCATCATAGTATTTCTGTGCTTCTTTGAGCGTGTTAAAGACATAATCTTTACTTTCTATTGTGACTGTTTTGGCGGCCATGTTTATTCCAGTTAAAAGGTTTGATAAAGGATATTTAATAGTCTAAGGGTAGTAATACCTACTAATAACGAAAAAGGGTCAGAACTGGCCTGACCCTTCTATATTCAAAAATTTCAGCTAATCGACTGTTTAGTAGATAAGTTATTCAGTAGCTAAACTATTCAGCCGCCAAAAAATCTGGTAACTCAGCCGCTTGCTTCTCAAGTTTTTTCAGTTTCTTTTTACCGAGACCACCCAGTACGTCAACCGCATGACGCAAGCGTGTCAACGTCATGTCAGCACCGATAATCGCCATAGAGTTCATGACTGGCGTTGATGACGTGCTACCAGCGATAGCGATAAAGAACGGCGCCATAAAGTCACGCATCTTGATATCGAGGTGAGCAGCCAGACCTTTTAGCGTGGCGTAGATGTTTTCTTCTGACCAAGTTGGCAGGACTTCTAACTGCCATAATGACAGCTGTAGCATATCCATGATTTGCTCAGGCGTGAGAGACTTATGCGTAAAGCTCTCAGCATTGATAGCAGGTAGATTCTGAAAGTAGAAGCCACTCCAATTCATCGCATCAGACAATAGCTCGATACGTGGTTGAATCGCCGCTGCGATAGCCGTTAGCTTGTCACTGTTGCTAGCCCAGTCGAGGATTTTGTTCTTTAGCTCTTCAGGGGTTAGGGCGCGTAGCCACTCTGCGTTTAACCAGTTTAGTTTTTCGATATCGAAGATAGGGCCGCCAAGTGACACACGTTGAATATCAAAGCTGGCAATCATTTCTTCTAAGGTAAACTGCTCAGCATCATTAGGCATCGAGTAACCCATACGACCGAGGTAGTTTAGCAACGTTTCAGGAAGTACGCCCGCATCACGATAGTAGGTGATAGAGGTTGGGTTTTTACGCTTAGACAGTTTTGATTTGTCTGGGTTACGCAATAATGGCATGTGGCAAAGGGTCGGCATCTCCCAACCAAAATATTCATAAAGCAACTGATGCTTAGGCGCAGAGTTCAACCACTCCTCACCACGCATCACATGACTGATATCCATTAAGTGGTCATCGACGACATTGGCTAAATGGTATGTTGGCATACCGTCTGTTTTTAGCAGTACTTGCATGTCGACTTGGGTCCAAGGAATCGCAACCGTGCCGCGCAGCATGTCATGTACTTGGCAGATACCTTCAGTTGGTACGCGCATACGAATCACATGCGGTTTGCCTTCCGCAACCAATTGCTCAGTAGTTTCTGGTGCAAGATGAGCACAGCGACCGTCATAACGTGGGGTCTCGCCATTGGCCATTTGCTCAGCACGCATCGCATCTAGCTCTTCGCTGGTACAAAAACAGCGAAACGCATGATCTTTTTCTATGAGCATCTCGGCGTGTTTGGTATAAATGTCGCTACGCTCGCTCTGACGATAAGGAGCATGTGGGCCACCGATATCTGGACCCTCGCTCCAATCTAGACCGACCCAACGCAGCGCGTCTAGAATCATTTGCTCTGATTGCTCGGTTGAGCGGGTTTGATCAGTGTCTTCGATACGCAAAATAAACTCGCCGCCATGCGCTTTAGCAAAGGCCAAGTTAAATAGGGCGATATAAGCCGTTCCTACGTGAGGAAAGCCAGTCGGTGAGGGTGCGATACGAGTACGGACTGGGCGTGTTGATGCTTGAGTCGATGTTTGGGTCATAGGAATCTCAGAATACGTTTGTTAATGAATGTGTTGGTTAATGAATTTAGCAGTGAAAGAGGGTAATAAAAAATCGCAATGACAAATATGCATGAAATATTTGAATAAAAAATACGGATGAAACAATAGTCGTCAAAGTAGAAAAATAGCGTAAAATATAGCGCTAGTATAACAGAGAGATGGGATATTTTTAATGAAAAGCCCTTCTAGCGCTTGACTACAGATATATCCTTGCGATAATAATGCTAAGCAAGGCATAACTTGTTTATTTTCATCTGATTTTTTACTATTACTGGCCAATATGGTCGCCATCTACTGAGTCGTTTGTGTCACTATTAAATAATAAGCCAGAAAATAAGCCACTATCTAACGTAAATCATCCTGAAACTGCTGACGATACCCACTCTGACGAATTAAGCTTCGTTCATGATGCCGTGCTTCTACCAGAAACCGTCGCTGCGGTGCTGGGCGTCAAATCCTTACCAAAGCAAACAGGCAATGATGCTCAAAACAGTGTCAATCAAAGCAATGACGATCAGAATAGCTTGAAGGTAAGTGGCATCTACGTTGATGCAACCTTTGGGCGCGGTGGACATAGCAGGCTACTATTAAGTCAGCTGGCCGATGATGCACAGCTGATTGTCTTTGACAAAGACCCGACAGCCATTAGCGTGGCTCAAGAGCTGGCAAGTACTGATAGCCGCGTGAAAGTGGTTCATGACAGCTTTGCGACGTTGACGGATAGCTTGGCAGCCATGGATATCGTGCAAGTTGACGGCTTGATGGCGGATTTGGGCATTTCATCACCGCAGATTGATGATGGCAGTCGGGGCTTTAGCTTTATGCGCGATGGGGCAGTGGACATGCGTATGGACACCAGTCGTGGCCAGTCGGTTGCTCAGTGGCTTGAGAAAGTCGATGACGAAACGCTAGCCAATGTGCTTTATGAGTTTGGTGAAGAGCGTCACAGCCGCCGTATTGCGCGTGCGATCAAGCAGATGGACAGCTACAAATCCACACTAGAGCTGGCAGAAGTGATTAAGGTTGCGCATCCTAACTGGCAGCGCGGCAAGCATCCAGCGACTCAGAGCTTTCAAGCAATGCGTATTTTTATTAATAATGAGCTTGGTGATGTTGATAGCTTTTTAGAACAAAGTCTCCCTATTATAAAGTCAGGCGGACAACTGGCCGTCATTAGTTTTCATTCGCTAGAAGATCGCCGTATCAAGCAGTTTTTGCAGCGTCATAGCAAAGGTCAGTATCCAGAAGACGAGAACCTGCCGATGCCGCCCAATCGTCCACGTTACTTTAGCAAGCCTAAGCGCGTTGGCCCAAGCAAAGCTGAAACCAGTCATAACCCGCGCTCGCGCAGTGCATGGCTACGTATGGCTACCCGTACCGATATAGTGTACGAACAGGCTGACAAAAAGTAGGTTTTAGCTACATCGCGCGAGCTATAGAAACTATGCAAAGGGTATAGGGTTGCTATTGTCTGTCTAAAGGGTGTGCAAATGTCTTAATCGCTACGCCACTGTTAAAAAGCTGTAAATATTGTCTGATAGTCTCAGCAATTGATTTTTGGTTGTGTGGCGGGTGATGGACTAATAAATCAATCACTTTTTAAGCGCCTGTTGCCATCTAAGCTTAAGCGAAGTAATGGCTTGTTTCATGCTGCCAAGCAGTAGATTTGGTTTTATTTTTATCGATGGTACTGCTGGGCAATGATACGTTCGTTGTTCACAAACCAGTATCTACTTTATCGTTTACGTTCATTTTTGAGATCGTCATGGCAATATCTGACAAACCTGCAAACCGCCGCGCTGCCGCAGCCTACAACACCGATATCGGCGAGCTATTCGTGCGCCGTTTTAATGTGGTGAGTATCTATGTGGCGGTGCTGGTGTTACTGGCAGCTGCGATTGTGTGGAGCGGTATCAAAACTGCCGAAGAAGTTCAGCAATATCATCAGGACTATAAAACCTTGCAAGACATGAAAAAACAAGAGCGTAAGCTACAAGTTGAGCACCAGCGCCTATTGATTGAGCAGCAGACCTTTAGTGCCACCCCGCAAATCGCCAGTCGTGCAGTGTCTGAATTGGGTATGTATTCACCAACACTCAAAGACAAGCTGATTATTCAGCCTGGTGTGGCGACCGCGTTGGTGCCCGTGGTTTCTGAGGACTCTGATGAGGATGCCTCTGAGGTCGTCGGACCACGCGCGTCTACCGATATATCTCCTGAAGAGCCTGCAACTGACACAGCGGCAGTGGAGGCAGGACAATGAGTGATAAAAAACCCAAATCCACCGCAAAAGATACCAGTAAAAAACCAGCCAGTGGCAAGGTAACTAAGCCTCTGCGCCGTGCCAGTGCGGCCAAATCTGGGCAAACGAGCGATAAACCTAATAAAGCCGCTAGTGATCGCAAAGCAAAACTGTTTGGTCGTATTAAAAAAACCGATGCCCAAGGCGCTTATACCAGTGTAAAAAACCGAAAAAGTAAAATGGTTTTTTCTAGTAAGGCCTCAGGTGCTTCTACTCTTGGTGGGTTTGAGCAAGACAAAAACCGTTTTCGTATGGTTTGGGGGCTGGCACTGGTTGTATTGGCGCTGTTGATTGGCCGTGCTTATTATATTCAAGTGGCCAACGCGCAGTTTTATCAAGACAAAGGTAATGAGCTGATTACCAGCGAGCGCACGCAAAAATCCTATCGCGGTATGATTACCGATCGCAACAATTTGCCGCTCGCGGTCAGTGCCCCACTTGCGACGGTGTCCTTTAGTCCGCACGACTACTCGCGTGAATACTACGAGCTAAAACGCATTATCCTTACCAACCCGAGCAGTCCACAATTACAAGCGCGTATGCAAAAACGCTTAGATAATATGGATCTGACGACTCTTGCAGTTGCGGCTAATATCTCAGTCGATGAATTAAAAAAAGTCACTGCCATCGATGACAGTATTGATGTGACGGATGAAAAGGCGGTTAAAGCCGCGCTACCATCTGGCGCAGGCTCGCATTATCTGCCCCTGCTAAATAAAGTGACTCCCGAGATTGCTCAAAGCGTTAGCTCGCTTGATTTTCCTGGTGTCAATGAAAAAAACTTCTTTCAGCGCTACTATCCGCAGCCACAGTCCAACGCACAGTTGCTAGGGTTTATGGGTCAAAACTCCAAAGATCCTGAAGGTAACTATGAGGGACGTGCGGGCATTGAACGTCAGTATGAAAAAGAGTTAGCAGGTGAGGATGGTAAGGTACTCGTTCTAAAAGATGCCAAGCAAAACAGTCTAAAAGAAATCAAGCAGATTAAGCCTGAAATACCTGGCAAAGATGTGGCCCTAACGATTGATTCGCGCTTGCAGTATCTGCTGTATAAAGAGCTAGAAAAAGCAGGCCGCTTACAAAAAGCACGCTGGTCAACGGGTATGATCGTTGATGTACAAACGGGTGAAGTCCTTGCGCTATCGACGTGGCCGGCATTTAATTCAAACAACCTCAATGAGATGACCGGTGAAAACCAACGTAACCGTGCATTGTTGGATGTTTTTGAACCGGGTTCAGTGATGAAGCCATTTACCGTTGCGGCCGCCTTAGACTCTGGTAAGTATACGCCGACAACTCTCATTGATACCAATCCTGGCTCCATTCGTGTGCGCGGCTACACCATTCGAGATCATAATAATCTGGGTATGATTAATCTGGCCACGCTATTACAGAAATCGAGTAACGTTGCTTCTACCAAGATTGCGCTATCACTGCCAGCCGATGCTATTAGTAATATGCAAAGGCAGTTTGGTTTTGGCTCAAAAACCCCTTTGCAGTTCCCAGGTGAAGGCAGCGGCCTAATCGTCACACCAAAAGAAAAAGAAACCTCACGCCGTGCCACAGTCAGTTATGGCTATGGTCTACAAGTGACGCTCGCGCAAGTGGCTCAGGCGTATTCAGCACTGGCAGCAGGCGGTGTGATGCATCCGTTGACCTTAATTAAGGGTGACAAATCGCAGCCAAGCAAACGTATCATGGCGCATGAGAAAGCCATGTCTATCGTACAGATGCTCGAGAGCGTCACGGAGCCTGGTGGTACTGCAAAAGATGCTGCCATTGATGGTTATCGCGTGGCAGGTAAAACAGGTACGTCGCGCCGTATCAACCCAAAAGGTGGCTACTATACCGATCAGTATCGCAATGTCTTTGCTGGTATGGCTCCGGCGTCCAATCCGAAACTGGTGGGTGTGATGCTTATTGAAGATCCGCGTGGTCAGATTTATGCTGGTCTCACGGTCGCACCAGTATTCCATAATGTGATGAAAGAAGCCTTGCGACTGTACAATGTGCCTTTGGATAAGCCATTAGAGACCAAACCGCAATAGGTGTGTGATTACTTTTGACTTCGAGTTTTGGCTCTTTGAGAGCCAAATTGTTTTAACTGTTTAGGACTTGCCCATGACCATGACGACCTCATTGCCAGATAATGCCTCTGTCACTTTACAGCAGCTGATAGACGTCAGCGCTGACCGTCACAGTAGGCTAGTACAGCAACTCACAGCGATGATGGCAGAGACGGTTCAGGCAGATCCAAATCAAATAACCGCCATTGCCGATATTCCTTTTCAGCAGTTTCGATTAGACAGTCGCCAATTATCAGCCAATGATGTGTTTGTCCTTTTAAAAAGCCAAACATCTGATGATCAAAAAAGTCGTGATTATCTATTACAAGCGGCTAAACATGCGGCCTTTATCCTCTCAGAAATAGATCCTACCTCATTATTTAGCACAGCGAACGAACCATCATCATCTACGCAGGCGACCGATAATGAGTCGGCCGATCTGCCGTGTCCTATCCTGTACGTTCCCAATGTGCGTGATTTTTTGGGTAGCTTGATTCAAGCGCGGCTTCAGTATCAGCAGCCAGTCACCTTACCAGCGGTCATAGCGGTGACAGGTACTAATGGCAAAACGACCATCAGTCAATTAGTCGCACAGTTGACCCAACTGACAGGCTTAAGTAGTGCGGTAATGGGTACGGCTGGTAACGGTCGGCTTGGCACGTTAGTTCAGGCCAGCCATACCACTGGAGATGCCTTGGCTGTACAGCAGTTCTTGTATCAAATGGGTACAGAAAAGGCTGAAATACTGGCACTAGAAGCCAGCTCGCATGGGTTAGATCAACAGCGGCTACAAGGCATGCCAGTCACCGTAGCGGTGTATACCAACTTGAGCCGCGACCATTTAGACTACCATGCTGATATGGCAGAATATGCGGCTGCCAAAGCCAAGCTATTTGATAAAGCACATTTTCCAGATTTGACTCATGCCATTATCAATATTGATGATGAGCATGCTCAGGTTATGCTGGATACGGCAAATGCTAGCGGTTTAACGGTTTGGACTTATACCTTAGATCCTGCAAAACCTGCCACTTTTGGCGCAGTGAGTGTCATGCCGAGTTTGCAAGGTGTCAAAATCACGCTACGTACTGACTTTGGTGATGGACAGACTGACACAGTTGATATTGTCAGCCCACTGTTAGGACGCTTTAACGTTGCCAATCTGCTTGCGGCTATCGCTGCGGCAGTAGCAATTGATACCAATACCAATGGTATCGATATGGCGCAGATTATGCGCGCTGTCCCGCAGCTACAAGGTGCGGTCGGGCGTATGCAGCGTGTACCATCCAATGATGGCTGTTTCATCGTTGATTATGCCCATACCCCAGATGCTCTCAGTCAAGTACTGTCAAGCCTAAAGACCCATTGTGATGGTCAGCTGTGGGCAGTGTTCGGTTGCGGTGGTGATCGTGATACAGGCAAACGCCCATTAATGGCGCAAGCAGGGCTAGCAGGTGCTGATCAAGTCATCTTAACCGCTGACAACCCACGTACCGAAGACCCCAATGTGATATTGCAAGACATGCAGGCTGGAATGAGTACAGAGCAATATCAACGCACCCATATCGAACCTGCACGCCAAAAAGCGATTGAGTATGCGGTGGCTCATGCCAGTCCAAATGATATCGTCGTGATCGCAGGTAAGGGTCACGAGACCTATCAAGAGATCAATCACGTTCGTTATGATTTTGATGACAGTGTTGTTTTACAGCAGGCATTAGCGCAAGCGGGTCGGGTGTAAAGTACTAGCTTTACTGAGGCTATAATCAAAAAATAAATCGTTAACTATAAAAATTAAGTCATCATCATATAAGGTAATCATTATGACAGCCGACAACGATAATTCTATCCAGTCGCAAGGCCTCTATGTCTGGCAAATGGACAATCTGCTTGCAGCGACCGCATCGCTCGATGGTCATTGGCAGCTACCGCAGACAGAGACTGCATTTGCAACTGATGCGCTAAGCAGCAAACGTATTGCCACTGATACGCGCACTATTAAGCCAGGTGATATATTTTTGGCATTAACGGGTGATAATTTTGACGGTCACGATTATATCGCGACTGCTATAGATAAAGGTGCTGTCGCTGCAATCGTCTCTCGTCCTATTTCCGCAGCGGAGGCAAATGATATTGCGCAGCTAGTGGTTAGTGACACTCGTCTGGCGTTAGGTCAATTGGCGTCTTATCGTCGTCAGCAGCATAAAGACTTGACTGTGATTGCCATTACTGGCTCTAGCGGCAAGACGACCTGCAAAGAAATGCTAGGCAGTATCTTTGGTAGACTGGCACCGACACTGATTACCCGTGGCAACCTAAACAACGATTTGGGCGTGCCAATGATGTTGCTTGAGTTGTCCGATCATCATCGCTATGCCATCTTAGAGTTAGGTGCTAACCATATTGGCGAGATTGCTTATACGGCTGAGATTGTACGTCCTGATGTAGCCTGTATCTTAAATATCGGTACAGCGCATCTAGGTGAGTTCGGTAGCCGTGAGGGTATTTGTCAGACCAAGGCTGAGATTTATCATACTTTGACTGACGCCCAATGTGCGATCGTGCCTGATAAGGATGATTTTACCAATGAGCTACGCCGCATTGCCGAACAGCATACTTCACATGTGATTGGATTTGGTAGCACTGATGTGAGTGCCAGCCACTTAGATGTTGAGCCTGAGCGTAGCGAGTTTAAGCTGCATATTGGCAATCAGGTTCATGATATTAGCCTGCCACTAGCAGGCGAGCATAATGTCAATAATGCTCTGGCCGCTGCTGCCTGCGCATTTGCACTCGATATTGCTGCGAGCGACATTGTCATCGGACTTGAAAACGCACGTCCTGCCAAAGGTCGTTTGAATAGCCAAATACTGGGTATGCATCGACTCATTGACGATACTTATAATGCTAACCCACACTCGGTACGCGCTGCCGCCAAAGTCTTGGCTGCGCAAACAGGTACGCAAGTGATGGTACTGGGTGATATCTTTGAGCTAGGAGAAGCGGCCGTCAGTGAGCATCAGAGCTTGGGCCGCGCTATCGCGACCACAGGTGTCAATGTGCTGCTCTGTGTGGGTGAATATGCCCCTTATACCGTGGCAGGCGCAAAAGAGATTTCTGGTATCAGCGCTCATGCCTTCGCAGATAAAGACAGCTTGTTAGCGTACTTGCAGTCATATTTGCAAGCGCAACAAGCCAAGCCTTGTACGGTGTTGTTCAAAGGCTCTCGTTCCATGGAAATGGAAACACTTATTCATGCGCTAGTAGAGGAGTAGGCGGTGTTAGTTTGGTTGTTCGGCTGGCTTGGCCAGTATTACTCGCCGTTTTCTGCGGTTTCTTCGTTGACGCTACGAGCACTGCTCGCGGTTGTTACCGCCCTTGCATTTAGTATGGCTTTAGGTGGACCTGTCATTCGACATCTGCGTTCGCTCAAATATGGTCAAGCGATTCGTAATGATGGGCCACAGTCACATTTGGCCAAAACGGGCACACCAACCATGGGCGGTGTCCTGATTCTCAGTGCCATTGGGATATCGACGCTATTGTGGGCCCGTCTGAACAATCCTTATGTCTGGATTTTGCTCGTTGTCATGGTTATTTTTGGGGCAGTAGGCTGGGCTGATGATTGGCTAAAGATTAAATATAAAGACCCAAAAGGCCTGATTGCGCGCAAAAAGTATTTTTGGCTATCGATGGGTGCGTTGTTCGTTGGAGTGTCTCTGTATTACATTGCCACGTTACAGCCAGACATCAACACCACGCGTGAGATGCAAGATCTGCTACTACCGATATTTAAAGACTGGATGATTCCATTTTCGGCAGTACCGTTTGGCATTGGGTTTATTATTTTCACATATTTTGTGATTAATGGTGCGTCTAACGCGGTCAATTTGACCGATGGTTTAGACGGTTTAGCGATACTGCCCGTGGTCTTAGTGGCCGCAGGTTTGGGTGCGATGGCTTACGTCTCAGGTGACGTACGTTTCGCAGACTATTTGCATGTGCCTTATATCGCCTATAACTCTGAAGTCATTATCGTCTGTGGCTCGATGGTTGGCGCCGGTCTTGGTTTCTTGTGGTTCAATGCGCACCCTGCCCAAGTGTTTATGGGTGATGTGGGCGCGCTTGCCCTTGGCGCGATGCTAGGAACGATTGCTGTCATGACACGCCAAGAGATTGCTTTTGCGATTATGGGCGGCTTGTTTGTCGCTGAAGCATTGTCGGTGATGTTGCAAGTGGGCTCATACAAACTGCGTAAAAAACGCGTTTTTCGTATGGCGCCATTACATCATCATTTCGAAGAGATTGGCTGGAAAGAAACACAAGTGGTGGCAAGATTTTGGATTATTGCCATCATTCTCGTTATTCTTGGACTGATGACTCTAAAGCTACGTTAATCGAACTCTCAGATAAATCAACACTGAATAGTTGCCTATAGTAATCAGAAATGTGATCAAAAAAGCCACCTCAATCATCATTGAGGTGGCTTTTTGTCGCTTAAAGTCTGCGAACTTTGTTAAAATGCGACTCATATTGCTATGAATTTGAGATGCCTGTGTCGTTATTTATATGTCCACTTTGCCAGTCACCACTACAGCCTGCCACTGATACATGGCGCTGTGATGGCAGCTTGCATCCTAAGCAAACCTCACACCCCTTTGATGTTGCCCGTCAAGGTTACGTCAATCTATTACCCGTCCAACAAAAAAAATCAAAAGCGCCGGGCGACAGCCAAGCGTCTATTAGCGCGCGCAAACGGTTTTTAAATAATGGTCATTATGCGCCGCTACAGCATCTCATTAGCCAAAAGATGGTGGCGTTACTGTCACCAAGTGAGCACGTCGCAGAGCCAACTGCTATGCAACATAGTAAGCCTGTCAATTGGCTCGATATCGGCTGCGGAGAGGGCTATTACACACAAGCAATGGCGCAACTGGGGTCAGAGGTGATAGATACGATCGTCGCCGCTGACATCAGCAAACCTGCACTAGTGGAGCTTGCCAAAGTGAGTAAAGCGTCAGAACATCTTTGGTATCAGAAAAATGCTGCTACCAAGAACACGATGATTTATCCTTTAGTCACTAGCGCCGCCAATTTACCGCTACGCGCCCATAGTGTCACGGGTATCAGCAGTATCTTTAGTCCTATTTTGCCCAAAGCCTTTGCTGATGTACTAACCGCTGACGGGTATTTAATCATTGCAAAGCCTGATGTGGGACATTTAGCCACCTTGCGTGACGCATTGTTTGATAGCGTGCGCGAGCATGATTCTGATAAGTTTTTGCAAGAGTTATCACCCTACTTTACCCTAATAGATACTCATCGTGTCAATGCAAACATGACATTGGCAGCGGACGATTTGGCTGATTTAATGACGATGACGCCCTATGCTTACCGAGCGCGTAGTGAAAAAAGACAGGCACTACTAGCAGCGGTAGATAACGTGTCATTTACTACCGAGGCAAAATTTGTGGTGTATGTTTTGCAAAAAATGGCTGATAAATAAAATATCGATTTTGACGGAAAACCTTCGGGGTATACCACTGTAACAATAGAAACCTTTCTTCAAGTTTCATAAATCTACTTAATACTAGAATCAGTTATCATTTTCTTTGTCGATACAGCGATACTTTATCGCGATATTTTATTTGATACTTCATAAGGTATCTTTAAGCATAATTCATCAACATGAATTAAATCGGGAAAAAATAATGAAAAAGATAATAGTAAGTTCGATTTTAGCCGCTACTGCTTGTTTTTCGATGGTTGGTCAAGCGAGTGCTGCACCCAGTTATGATCAACATCATAAAGCTCAAGTACAGCACCAAAAGCATGATGCTAAAGCAGATAGCAAGCATAAAAACGCCAAAAACAAGGCAAAAGTATCACATCAAAAAGCAAAAATAGTGGCTGCTAAGCACAAAGCCAAAGAAAAGCAACACGATAAATATCAGAGTAAGTATCAAGGTAAAAAGTACAGTAAAAACGATCATGAGCATCGCTCTTAAAAGTCTTATAGTCAAAGAAGTCTAAAATGGTTACAAGGCAGCCGACTGCAGATTGTACAAATAGTACCTCTAAGGAGGGTAACGCCGTAGCCGTTTAGTAGTTCTCATACTATACTTGATTATGTAGAAATGGCGCCTTGAATGGGCGTCATTTTTTTGCGTTATATGTTTAGATAGTACATATACTAAAAAATATAATTTGCAGACGGCAGTAAACAACAAAGCTGTTTTTTATGCTTTACTGTTAAAAAGTGCTTAGAGTATTTTAGAGAGGGTAGTGAGCTAGATAGAAAAACTGAGAGGTTTTGTTGGACTTAATAAGATTGGCGGTGAAGGAGGGATTCGAACCCTCGATACGCTATTAACGCATACACACTTTCCAGGCGTGCGGTTTCAGCCACTCACCCACTTCACCGTTTTTTTGACTGGCTCAGTATAGCCGATACTATTTAAAATGTCACCACTTACACCTTATCTTTCTTTATTTGCAAGCGCCTGCTAGGATAGCAAATATATAATGACGAGAATATATGGTTGAACGTTGCATGATAAGTTTGGGTAGTCTCAAAAGCAGTATTGTAATGACCGTGGTGACGGTTGCAGTCAGTATAGCCTCAGCACACGCTGACGATTTCACCCAGTGTAGCGGATCTTTTTATGGGGGTGTTTACCCTGAATTTACCAATACTAAGCTAAGTGATAACACGCAAGCACTGTGCATGGACGGCTTTGCTGTCATGTATTCAGGGGTATCGCGTACACCGCTATGGTCGGCAGAGTATTTAGATCGTAAACGCTTACAACAAGCGAAAGAAATTGATCGTGAGGACAGCTTTCATGAAGAGAGTAAACTGCCAACATCCGATCGTGCCTCACTATCTGATTATTCAGGCTCTGGTTATGATCGCGGACATTTAGCACCCAATGCAGACATGGCCAATCGCAGCCAACAGTATGACAGTTTTAGCCTAGCCAATATCGCGCCCCAGTCTCCCCGTAATAACCGTTATATTTGGCGAAACATCGAATCAGCAACGCGATATCTGACTCAGCAATACGGTGAGGTCTATACCATTACAGGGGTAGCATTTAAGGACAAAAAAACCAAACAGCTTGCTGGTCGTGTGCTGGTGCCGAGCCACTTTTTTAAGGCGGTATACATTCCTGCAACCAATCAGGCAGGGGTATATTACGCACCCAATGATGAGTCTGAGCGCATCGATATCATTAGTATTGACCAGTTAGCCGCTGAAACGGGTATTGATGTGTTACCAATGCTAGATACTCAGACCAAAAGACAAGCATTCGATTTGCCATTAAAGGCAGGCGAGCGCTTGGACACACCTGATGCACCAGTTGAAGAGCCTGCTTGGATGCTGTTTGTATGGGCTATTTTAGAATGGCTAGTGACGCAATTACAGGCATAAACTGGCAGTAAAATGCAAAAAGAGCATTATTTTGAAAAATATAAAATGTCACTGATAATAAGGATAATCAAATGATTGAGCCATTCGCTAACGACCATCAAAGCATGCAAATTGGTGACATTGTGATTGAAAACCAAAAAGACAAGATTACTATCTACGGCGATATCGATTTGGCTTTAGATGCATCAGGATATGCGCAAGCCCAGCAACTGCATGAGTTAACGGGCAAAATCATAGCAGCATTTGAAGAGAAGAGTCTTTATAGTAATAGTGAGGATAAGTCAAAAGAAAATGATGACCAATCCGGCAAATATATCGACAATCCTTTCATATAAGTCTTTGATATGGTTTTATTTTTTTAGAAATAATAAAGTCTAAAAAAATTACTAGGCAAAGTCTAAAAATTGCTTATAATGAGGTAAGACATCGCTTATGTCGCTCAGGTCTCTTAAAAATTACGAGCAGTTGCAGTCGTCGACTTTTCAAAAGTAGGAAACGGCAACAGTCGTGATAAAAGAGGTCAGCAAAGGATAAGCATAGGACATCAGAAACATAATGTTTCGAGCAATCATTGTATGAAGGGAGTCAATCTATGAAGTTATTTACAAAAACCGCTTTAGCAGTTGCTGGTATCAGCATGGCAACGATGGCATTTGCCGCTGATCCATTACACAATACCACTTGGCAGACCTTTGATGAAGGCCAACCAAAAGGTGTTGTAAAAATCACTGAGTCTAATGGTGTATTAACGGGTAAGTTAATCAGTGCTAATACATCTGCTGGTAAACAGTATGTTGGTAATACTATTATCAGAAACCTAAAGGCAGATGGCGGTGGTAAATATAGTGGTGGTACGATTACTGATCCTGCTAAAGGCAAAGACTATCGTATGACTGCAAATCTAAGTGGCAGCACATTGAAACTAAAAGGATATATTGGTCCGTTCTCACGTAGCCAAGAATGGAAAAAGAAATAAACCGATAGGTTGTTTTAAGTATTTGCTTGATACATAAAAATCCCGCATTACCGAAAGGTTTTGCGGGATTTTTTATTAGATTGGATATCGTCGGGTCAGTCCAATATGAAAAGGACACAGTAAAACAGGAATGGCTTTTTCGCAGTCTCTGCCTGCCCAGATATAGTAAGCTAGAAAATTTAGACCAGTTCCGTGTTATCAAATAGCATAGCCATTTCAAACTACTAGAGGTATTAATGCGTTAATCGATGATACATCCTAGTATCGAATGTATCGTTGAAGTTGTTTGATATTGATACGAGGCATCAGGTGTAGCAGTATTTCTTGGTTGTGTCTTAAAAAAGGGGAGGTTGTGCGCACTTAGATTATAACCAGCAAAACGAAAAACGCTGAAACTACAGTTGGTAGTATCAGCGCCATGAACATCAATATTTAGCTTATTTACATACAGCTTATCTAATAAACTCAGGGTAGGCTTCCATACCACACTCTGCAATATCACCACCTTCGTATTCATCTTCTTCAGAGATACGGATACCGATAACTAATTTGATGATAGACCAAACCACTAGGCTCGCAATGAATACCCAAGCAAAGATAGTCGCAGCACCCACAATCTGACCGATAAAGGTAGAGGCTGGGTTAGTGATTGGTACGATTAACAGACCAAATAAACCAACCACACCGTGAACGGAGATAGCACCAACCGGATCATCAATTTTGATTTTGTCTAAAGCTAAGATTGATAGCACTACGATGATACCAGCGATGAAACCAAAGAGAGTCGCTTGTAGCGCAGAAGGGGTTGATGGCTCCGCTGTAATGGCCACAAGGCCTGCTAGCGCACCATTTAAAAGCATGGTTAGATCGGCTTTGCCAAAGATAATACGTGCAAGTAGCAATGCACCAATTGCACCACCAGCCGCTGCTGCGTTGGTATTCAAAAAGACCATCGCGACAGAGTTGGCACTGGCGATATCACCCAACTTGAGCACTGAGCCGCCGTTAAAGCCAAACCAGCCCATCCATAAAATTAGTGTGCCAAGCGCCGCGAGAGGTAGATTGGCACCAGGAATTGCACGTATCTCACCATTTGGTCCGTATTTGCCTTTACGTGAGCCTAAGAGTAGCACACCCGCTAGAGCTGCAGCAGCACCTGCCATATGTACAATACCAGAGCCTGCAAAGTCAGAGAAGCCCATGTCACCTAGGTTATATAAGCCAAACACATCGTTGCCGCCCCATGTCCAACTGCCCTCTAATGGATAGATGACACCAGTCATAACCACTGCAAACAGTAAGAAAGCCCACAATTTCATACGCTCAGCAACCGCACCTGAGACGATAGACATACAGGTCGCGACAAACACCACTTGGAAGAAAAAGTCTGATGCAGCAGAATAAACAGAGTCACCGCCAAAGCCATTTTCAGCAGAAGCTGCCAATGCATCTTCGACCAAGGTATCACCGCCTGCGATGCCGCTCAAAAATAGGTCACCACCATACATAATGGCGTAGCCGCATATCATATACATAATACTAGCAGTGGCGAATAGCGCGATGTTTTTGGTTAAGATTTCGACCGTGTTTTTTGATCTGACCAGTCCAGCTTCTAACATAGTGAAGCCAGCTGCCATCCACATGACCAATGCACCACATATTAAAAAGTAAAACGTATCGAGCGCATATTGGAGCTCAAAGATTTGACTTTCCATGTAAATTCCCCCTTGAATTTATAATATAGATATCGGTATGACCGATAGATAAAATGCTGTAAGCGTCTACACCTGTGAGTCTATACTCATAGGTGTGTTTTCAAATTTAGATAGCGTCAGGTCCTGTTTCACCTGTACGAATACGAATGACTTGCTCAAGTGCTGTCACAAATATTTTACCGTCGCCAATTTTACCAGTGCTAGCGATACGCGTAATGGCTTCGATAGCAGGTTCAACCATCTCATCAATAACAGCCACTTCGACTTTTACTTTTGGTAAAAAGTCCACCACGTACTCTGCGCCGCGATAGAGCTCTGTATGGCCTTTTTGACGACCGAAACCTTTAACTTCAGTGACCGTAACACCTTTGACGCCAATGTCAGAAAGTGCTTCGCGTACATCGTCGAGCTTAAACGGTTTTAAGATCGCAGTGATTAGCTTCATAAAAAATTCCTTATTTGTGTGATGCTGCAGCTTGATAGAAGCACTATGGTGCATCATCGTCTCTCTGCCTTGCTTACCCTAAGTCATTCAAGAACTGTGCCAACCTACTCAAGGGGGGAAGGTAGAGTTAGACTTGTGAGTTCAAAAGTAACCGCAGTAATGACAGAAAATATAAGCTGTGATGACGCGATGGGAGTCATCGTTACCAACATAGTGAGAGTGCATCAATCTGTAGCGTTTGGTTATTGAAAACTTTATTATAACCAACTTTTTGAGTGCTTGGGGAGGCGATATCTTTATTTCATGTGATGATTTGCTAACCCAGTTTAGGTAACTAGCAGCAAGGCATCATAAAGACGCAAGGGCTTGGTAAACGTGTATCGATGGAAGATATCGTGAAATTACTAAAAGGAAGCAGAGACTCAGATCGAGACTATAATTATAATCTAATCACAATATAATCATGAAACTGACTGGTACTCTGCGTTTGAGGAGATAAAGGTACTGAGCCTTTGATAGAGTTTGCTTACGCTTTGGGGAAAAGCAAATATGGCGTCTTGGTACTGACCAATAGTTTTTTGGTATCACTGCCCTGTAGTAACTCACGTAGACGAGACTGACCAAACGCTCCTGTCATAAGTAAACCAATATCGTGCTGGTTTTGATAATAGTTCAAAGCAGCAGCGACATCACGGCAGTCCAACAATGTCTTTTTAGATTTGATACCGGCTTGTTTGAGCCTTGCGTAAGCTTCGCGCAGCGCATCACAATTATCAGAAGTTTCCTTGCCAACCATCACAATATGTACGGTTAGTGCGCGTACAAGCGACGTTTTGCACAGCCAGTTTAGTAATTTATGGCACGTTGGACTGTTGTCAAAAGCGAATAAAGCCGTTGTAGGGGGCAAAAATGGTGCATGTGTCACCAAAATGGGGCAGTGGCTGACCCTGATGAGTTGACTCAAGGTCGATTTGCACGTGACATGATGGCCAATAACAATCAATTGTGCTTCATCATCAACGTAATCGATGCTTTGATTCAGGTGCTCATGCCGATGCAATGTATAGGTTTTGAGCTTGCTGCGCTGTTGTTCACAATAAGTGGTCGCTTGGTGCAACAGCAATCTACCTTGCGCTTTTAACTCATAGTTACTCAAATGCTCGTTGGTTGTGAATTGCTCAAGCAAAGTATTTTCATCGTTAACATTGAGACAGCCAGAATAATTAACAGCGGATTTTTGCTGTAAGCTTGGGGAGGCATGCAATAGTCCAACAGGCGCCTGCAAACGAGTAGAGGCCCACATGCTAGCTTCCAACACGGCCTGAACATGATCAGGACAGTCCAAGCAAGCAATTACACTATCTGGTTTTAAATTACTCATAAAACGACCACGTCATATTGATAATAAAAAGTAACCACGCCAGTTAAAGAGTGAGCATAAATACCATACTCACTCTCTACTAGTTATGCAGCCATCTATTCATCTTTGGATTCATAAACCGTCAATTAGAGCATGCCTTGGCATCAGTTTGATACGGCAGACACACACAGTCTTAATCCAAGAGTCCGATATCTCGGCGATCATGGATAGAGAAGCGGTCAATCAACGTTCGGCTCGCATTATTCAGTCCCACCACTTTGACATCAATACCCTCACGTTGCAAGCGCATGACCAGTTTGTCTAACGTGTCAACGGCACTGATGTCCCAAAAATGCGCTTGGCTTACATCGATCTGAATACTATCTACCGCTTCTTTACTGTCAAAGCTACTCAAGAATTGCGTGGTAGAAGCAAAGAACACTTGGCCTTGGACATAATAATAACGGGTATTGGTACTATCCTCATACTCGCTAAATATGCTTAGGAATTGACCAATCTTATTGGCAAATGCTAAGGCAGACAGCAGGACACCGACACCAACGCCGTAAGCCAAATTATGTGTAAAGACGGTGGTTAAAACAGTCGCCAACATCACGATGTTAAATGACAGTGGGTGTGTTTTGAACTCGCGAATAGACTGCCAGTTAAACGTACCAATCGATACCATAATCATCACAGCGACCAGTGCGGCCATCGGAATCTGACTGACCCATTCGCTCAAAAACACCACCATAATGAGCAGCACAACGCCTGCCATCAATGTAGATAGACGTGTGCGTCCACCAGATTTGACGTTGATCATCGACTGACCAATCATCGCACAGCCCGCCATACCACCGAAAAACCCTGAAACTACATTGGCAATACCTTGACCGCGGCATTCTTTGTTTTTATCACTTGGCGTATCGGTCAATTCATCCACGATCGTTGCTGTCATCATCGATTCGAGTAGACCCACGATGGCTAGAGCAATAGAATAAGGCGCAATTATGAGTAAGGTCGTTAAGTTCAACGGGATATCAGGTAACAGAAACATTGGTAGCGAATCTGGCAAATCGCCCATGCTACCGACATTACGAATATCAAGATTCATGTACATCGCCACCGCCGTTAGGCCAACGATACAAATCAATGGCGATGGAATGATGCGACCAATTTTAGGAATCAGGGGAAAAAGATAGATAATCCCTAGACCCACTGCTGTCATGATATAAACCGTCATACCGACACGCTCAGTCATGGGGTTTAGCTCTGGTAACTGGGCCATAAATATCAAAATCGCCAGCGCATTCACAAAACCGATGACCACTGAGCGAGAGACGAAGCGCATCAAGTTGCCGAGCTTTAGGATGCCCATGACAACCTGAATAGCACCGCATAACAGAGTCGCGGCAAGCAGATACTGCAAGCCATGATCAGCGACCAAATCGACCATTACCAGAGCCATCGCCCCGGTCGCCGCCGAAATCATACCTGGACGACCACCGACAAAACTGATCACAACGGCAATACAAAACGAGGCATATAAGCCAACTTTTGGATCCACACCCGCGATAATAGAAAAGGCAATGGCCTCTGGAATAAGCGCTAGGGCGACGACCAAGCCTGACAAAACGTCACCGCGAACGTTGGAAAACCACTCGTCACGCAAGTTATCAATAAAAGATGTCATAAGTAAACTACATAGGGTTAGAGGCAAAAAAGTAATCATTACTCATTTATAAAATGATCGCGTTGCTAATAATAGCCATTCATTTTTCTTTTACATCAACATGCACTCAGTCATGTTGTTGTGTTGGATTATTGAAGATCATCAATAAAAGTATCTACGACGTTTTTTGGTATCAAAAATACGCTCATCCATAGTCAATACGATGATGAGGGCAATAAGGCTGCCTAAAAAACAAGGTTGAACAATAGGATGCTTAAAATAGGCTATTGGATAAATATACCTAATATAAGGCATAGAATCAGCAATCACTTGCTGTAGTAAGAACGTAATAACCAATCTGACAAACAATCACTATCGTCTGACAAACCATTATCACTGCACGAATTGTCGCCAAAGAGACGTGACAAAAGCGTGATAAATGTGACACCATGCTAAACTGATATGCTTGGGTGATTCGCCCTGCCACATACCAATTAAAGTCGCCATTATAGCACTAGCCACTCAATATAAAAACAGGCGCATAATAGCACACAGTCATAAAAAATCAGTATCGAAATCTGAACGATACCGTTATGATGCTTCTCATTTTTACAGTAGTGTTTGCTGCCTTTTTACAATCGGTTTGCTTGATACCTCTTTGCTTATCTTATCGCTCACATAACAGCTCATCTAATAAAAGGAATAGACATGACCGCCAACCTCGCAACAGAAACTTTACTTCATAGGGGCAACGGTCTACAGGTCGTGGTCGGATTAGGACAGTCTGGTCTATCGGTCGCGCGCTACCTCGCCAAACAAGGCTATCAAGTCGCCGTGACAGATGCACAAGTGATGCCTACATTCGCTGACCAACTGCCCGCTGAGATTGAGATTCGCCAATTTGGTGGCATTGATGCAGAGCTGTTGCAGCAAGCAGCACGTATCATTATCAGCCCAGGTATTTCTTTGAATACCGATGCAGTGGCAGCCGCCCGTCAAGCCAATATTCCAGTGGTCAGTGATATTCAATTATTCTGTGAAGCTTGCACTGTACCGATAGTTGCGATTACCGGCTCTAATGCTAAAAGCACAGTCACCACATTGGTTGGACAAATGGCAGTAGATGCAGGAGTCAACGTTGGCGTTGGTGGCAATATTGGTGTGCCCGCACTCACGTTACTAGAAAATACGGATATGGAGCTGGCAGTGCTAGAGTTGTCTAGCTTTCAACTAGAGACGGTCACCAACCTCAACGCAAAAATCGCGACCGTCCTTAATATGTCGCCTGATCACTTAGATCGCCATGGCGATATGCTCGGCTATCATCAAGCCAAACATCGTATCTTTCAAGGTGCCAAGTCAGTGGTCATCAACCGTGAAGATGCGCTCACCCGTCCATTGGTTGCAGACAACTTACCAAGGGTTAGCACAGGTATTCATGCGCCTGATAAAGGTCAATACGGTCTGATCATCGATACTGAAGGCCAGACTTATATTGCTCGCGGTACAGAAAGATTACTGTCGGCAGACAAACTGTTGATTAAAGGTCGTCATAATCTACTCAATGCCCAAGCTGCATTAGCGCTTGGTGAGCTGGCAGGACTGCCTCTCGATAGTATGCTAGAGACGTTGCAGCAGTTCACAGGTCTTGATCATCGCTGCCAGTATGTGGCAAACGTTGATGGGATCGACTATTTCAATGACTCTAAAGGCACCAATATTGGCTCGACCATGGCTGCCATTGAAGGGCTAGGGGCGGTCTATGCACCAAAAGATGGTAAGTTATTGTTGATCTTAGGTGGACAAGGTAAAGCGCAAGTGTTTGGTGAACTAACACCTTTTATTAATCGATACGTGAGCCAATTGCTATTGATTGGTGAAGATGCTCAGCAGATTGAACAGCATTTGCGCGCTGCTAAGCTGAGTGGTGATGTGGCGCTGCATCAATGTCAGACATTGGAAGCGGCGTTTGATACGATTCAGCAAGTGACAGTGAGCAGCCTATCGCAAGTACAAGCGGTGCTCTTGTCACCGGCCTGTGCCAGCTTTGACCAATATAGCGGCTATGCGGCGCGCGGTGAGCACTTCTCTCAGTTAGTGAACCAGCTAGGTACGATTTAGGGCGTGTCATCAATTAGCACATTAATGCATTTAGTGGCCTTAAAATGGCTAAATTTTGCTAAACATCGTCAGTAATTTTGTCAATATGTTCATATTAACGGCAATTTCTTCCTTGTTTAGCTACAATTTTTCTTATTTTAAGCCTCACAATCTAATTGATGACACGCTCTAGTTAGACAATGTAATCAGAAAGTGTAATCAAACAGTGGATTATCAGCCTATGATTTTAACAAGCCAGACTACCCAATAAACTTGCACATAAGCATTATTGGGCAGTAGACAGTATTTTGTGTATAAATGATTGTTTTGATTATATATTGCTGCTACTGTCAGTCATAATGGCTCTCATCCACTATTTGGCACAATTTAATTGATAATTTTTTAAACGGTGGCGTTTCATAGACGCCGTGTTTTTTCGTTTGTTAGTGTATATAAAATTATGGCGCTCCCTTCTTTTTTTCGTTCCTCGCCCAAAGCAAAGCAAGCCTCTGGTTCAGATGGCGTTCTTTCCATGCCGTCAGCGCGCGCAGTTTTATTATCGAGCGTCGGCTGTATGATGGTGCTCAGTTTGCTGATGGTGGCATCTGCTTCTATTCCTTTTGCACTCAGTCGCGGTATGACAGAGTTGTATTTTTTTAATAACCAATTGCTGTATATGACGATCGGCTTGATTGCGGCGATTATTCCTTACTATGGTGTCTCTCTCAAGAGACTATACAAGACAGAGACTCAGTTTGCCTTGTTAGGGGTGACAGGTCTGCTGCTTGTGGCCACACTGTTTAGTACGCCTATCAATGGATCTAAACGCTGGCTCATGCTAGGGAGTTTTAACTTTCAGGTCGCAGAATTGGCAAAGCTGGTCATGATTGTATTTGTGTCTGACTTTGTGGTGCGCCGCTCTTTTGAGGTGCGCAATGGCTTAGATGGCTTTTTACGAATCATGCTAGTGGTGGCGCTCATAACGATATTGTTATTGTCGCAGCCAGACTTTGGTTCTTTTGTCGTTATTCTAGGAACCCTCTTTGCTATCTTTTATATCGCAGGGGCGCCTTACAAGCATTTCTTGGCTTTGGCTGCTGCTGCCATCGGCGGGGCGGTATTGATGGTCACGACGGCAGAGTATCGACTGATACGGGTGATGTCGTTTATGGATCCTTTTGATGATGTACAGGATACCGACTATCAGCTGGCACGCAGTTTGATCGCTTTTGGTCGCGGGCAGTTCACAGGGGTGGGTTACGGTGAGAGTGTCCAAAAACTATCGCATCTGCCTGAAGCGCACACCGATTTTTTATTGGCCATTACCGGAGAAGAGTTGGGGTTTGTGGGTGTCAGTATGGTACTGATATTAGAGGCTCTGATCATTGGTAGTGCGATGCGCATTAGCTACAATGCCCTCAAGCGTCGTCAGATGCGGATGAGCTATACGGCCTTTGGTATTGGTGTGGTATTTATTGCACAAACGATTATTAATGCGGCGATGAATATGGGTGCGATTCCGACCAAGGGTTTGACCATGCCGTTCTTTAGCTATGGTGGCTCATCGATGTTGATTAGCCTCGTGATGGTTGCGCTATTGCTAAAAATATATAAAGAAAGCCCTGAGATAGAAAAAAGCCAGTGCCGTTATTATTAACAGGTTTGATATAAGTCTCAGTATAGATAAATGAGCATTGCCTAGGGTATGTTCTAGCATTGTTTAACCAAAAGCGTCACTAGCATTGGCGCTTTTTGCTATCTGGGTATGGCTCACTATGTTTTAATATCTATGAGTACATGTTCTAATCTGGCAAGTTTAGCTGCTGTTTACCTTGTAGCGGCTCATTACTCCATTGAGCAATGGCTTGTTTGAGCATATTCTCTGGCGTGTCCATATCGACGACTGCTTGCTGTAGTAGCGTCAATGCCTCAGCGATGAGCTGGCTTGGGTCTGATGTGTCAATTGGCTGTGCAAGATTCTGCTTAGAAAGCTTTTGACCGTCCGCATTATTGATGAGTGGCAGATGATACCAGTGATCGATAGCGGATAGGCCCGCGGCTTGCATAATGCTGATTTGTGCCGTTGTCATGGGCAAAATATCCAAACCACGCATAATATGAGTCACGTTTTGCAAACCGTCATCCAGACTGGCTGCCAGTATATAGTTGACCATGCCGTCTTGACGACGCGCCACCATGTCTCCTAACGTCTGCTGAGGATTGTCCCATTGCATCCCTTGAATACCATCATTAAAGCCAATCTGATAATCTGGCAGCTGTATGCGTAGTTTGTGCTGCTGTTTATCATGATTGGCTGCGACACATCGGCGCGGATAACGCTGTCTGTTCGGTAGTATTTGATTAGTGCTCTGTACTGAATTGACATCGTTATGAGTATTTTCTTGAGCTTTTTGTGCCCAATACTGCTCTAAGTCTTTGCGTGAGCACAGACAGCCATAAGTCAGCGGATATAATGAGGATGACAAGTAATCATTATAGATATCAAGACGTTCAGACTGATAAATCGCATCACCGTCCCAGTGCAAACCAAGCATTTCTAAGTCGATCAAAATCTGTTCAGTGAATTGTCTATCACAGCGCTCAGTATCCGTATCTTCGATACGTAGCAGCCACTTACCACCAAGCGATTTGATATGGCAAAAGCTAGCAAGTGCCGTCGTCAAAGAGCCAAGATGTAGCTCACCAGTTGGCGAAGGCGCAAAGCGGCCGACAGGAGGTGGCACTGAGGTTTGAGTTGGCGTATCAGTAGACATAGTTTTCAAAATAGGTGAGTATCGATAGGAATAATAAAGACAGAATAATAAAGATACTTGTCAAAAGATATCGCTTAAATGAGATTGTTTTGTTAGTAGCGATAAACACTGGGTCATAATGTGTTTGAGTTGAATGGCACAACACAGATTAAGAAATTGACCACCTATAATGCAACAAGCGACCCATCAGAGGGTCGCTTGCTTTTTAATATAAATTTTTTCTACCGACCTGAGAGGTACGTAAGAGAGTTCTGAATCAAGCGCCTTGGTTTTGGCGTTCTTTGATTTCAGACAAGGTCTTACAGTCGATGCACTGAGTCGCTGTTGGGCGAGCCTCTAGTCGACGTAAACCAATCTCTACGCCACAAGTTTCACAAAACCCATAGTCATCGTTTTCGATTTCTAACATGGATTTGTCAATTTTGCGAATAAGTTTGCGCTCGCGGTCACGCGTACGCAGTGCCAATGCAAACTCTTCTTCTTGAGTGGCACGGTCATTGATGTCTGGCATGGCGCTTGATTCATCTTGGATGTAGTTTTTGGTACGATCCGCTTCGCCAATCAATTGGCCTTTCCAGTCTAACAAAATAGCTTTGAAGTGCTCTAACTGCGCATCAGACATATATTCTTCGTCTTTGGCCGGCACATAAGGAGTGAACTTAACTTCACTCGGATTCGTGGTCGCGGTGCTCATATGGGTATCCTACTTTTCAAATTAATTCAATAAAACGACGTATCAAAAGACAAGACATTATCACTATTACAAACGCTATGATCTGTCCCTTTATCAAACGTTTTACCACTTGGTAATATAAGTAACACAGCGCATCAAATAATATGATTACCTTGATATGTCAATATCAATACATCAAAGGTTGAGTATATTGTAATGCAAATTTTCATCTAAATGGTACTGTCCAAACGATGCCTAAAACCACTAACTGTGAAAAACTGGCTTAAAATGATAGACCGTTTTAGCCATTATGCGATTGCAGAACATCAGATATTGGGCCGTCCTCACATCATTTCACAAGTTGTATCATTGTTTCTATTAATAATGAAGTTATTTTTTATATTGGCGGTATATTTTCTTCGCTAATTATTTTGTGCCTCAATAAAAAATATTATCTAAAGCTATGATATCTAAAGGATAGATTGCAATATTTGCTATAAATACGGGCATCAAGTATCCAGTCTTTCTACCCAGCTTGCAACCTCTCCATTGTTGGCTAATTGCAACCAACGGTAACCAGGTAGTCCACTTTCGTCGTAAGCGAATTCATTCACATTGGGCTTGAACTGATAACAAGTAGATGGCGTACTATAAACGGTAACACCTTGACGATAACGCACCTGTTCTTGGTGAGTATGGCCGCTGATGATAACTTGCAGATGTTCAAACGGTACCATATTCTGCCAAAAACTTTCGGTATTCTGTGCCATATGGGTGTCAATCCATGCAGAGTCTATCGATATAATATGATGATGTAGCGCAATCAGCGCAGGCTTGGAGCATGCAGTTAGTCTCTGACGCAACCACTCAATATCGATGGATCGTATCTCTCCTTCGACCTTGCCTGTGATAGAGGAGTCTATAAACAGCAGCTGCCAATGCTCAGACTCAATGGCATGGCGGTTCAGCAAACGTCGGTCAGCAGTCCGAGCAACCAACTCTCGCTGAAAAAACGGTAAGTCCATACCGTTTTCATCAGTCACATCATGATTGCCTGCGATACAGGCAAAAGGAATCTGGGTAGACTGCAACACCTCAAAAATGTGATCGTAGATATGAGTATCTACTCTATTGACCAAGTCGCCAGTCACAATAATCAAATCGCAGCGTATGTCTTCATTCAGCGCTTGCCGAAGCACGTTCTCAAAGCTGTGCTGACAAAAAGTCGAAGCGTTACTTTCATGACTGTCAGTGATGACAGGAGTGGACAAATGCAAATCTGTGATCTGTAAAATATTGAGCTGTGCATCTGGGGTACTTATTTGATTCGTAGGATAGCTTTGCATTGGGTCAGTCCCTTATCGAAACACAACAATGAATATTGTTAGTATGATTACGGATAAATGGGCCACTACTTTCAACGATACATTTATAAAGTATGACAGCTATTGGTATTAACTAACACAAATACATACAGTTAGTGAATGCCAATAGGGCTAAAGCACGTTTATAACATAAAGTGAATCAAAGCTCTAGTAATATTGGTGAAATAAAGTTTAATAAAAAGTTAACAAAGAACCGCCTTTATCTAGATGGTTAATGCAAAACTAACGGTTGGCTGACCGAAACGATATGTTTGTGAGCTTTGATAATATCAACGCAACGAAAAATAAAACCGCTAATATTAAGACGATAGAGAGACCTGTTTGAATATCCAACCAAATACTGCCCCACACACCAAGTGTGACACCAAGTTGGGCGATGATTAACGCCACAATGACCATTTGTTTGGGTGAAGTGACCCACAAACGCGCAGTTAGTGCTGGCAATACCAATAATCCACTGATTAAAAGACTACCGACGGCCTGAAGCGCAACGGCACAAAATCCTGCCAATATCCCCATAAAAAACAACCGCTGGCGTGTTGGGTTGATGCCCTGTATACGCGCCAATGCTTCATGAGTTGCCAGTTTGATTTGCGCCGGCCATATATAGCGTAGTAGACCTAGGCCCACCAGTACACTACCGCCCAGTAGAGGCAAATCACTCCAATCAAGCTCTAGTAAATTTCCGAATAAAAACCCCAGTACATTGGCTTGCTGGTCTGTCAGCTGTGTCAACGTTAATAAGCCTAAACACAATAACGACACCGCAACGACTGCCAGCACCGCATCAGCAGGCAAGCGCTCATCATCAATCAGTACCAGCCCTAATACTACTGTGATGCTGACTAACAAAACACCAATACCCATGGGCAACTGCCACCAAGCGGCTAGGGCGACACCAAGGAGCGTACCATGTGCTAAAGCATCAGCAAAAAAGGCCATACGTCGCCACAAGACCAAGCAGCCCAAGGGCGCTGACAATAGCGCTAAAATACTGCCAGCAATCCAAGCAGGAGCAATGATGGCTAACCAAGTGGTCATAATAGATATCCGTGAAAGTTTTATAAAAGCACAAAACGGTATTGCTCAGTGTCAAAACACTGCGATCAACACCGTTGTCATGTATGTGGTGTTATGGGCTATTGTTTAAGCTCGTTTGGGGTATGGTGCTGGCACGAATGTGGCTGATGCACATACGGCTGCTCGTAATAATGACCAAATAACTTTTTAAATTCGGTGCTAATGGCAAGCTCACTGGGTTGTCCTTCACAGCAAATATGCTTGTTGAGACAAATAACGCGGCGGCTGCCTTTCATTACCCAATGTAAATCATGTGATATGACCAGCATGGCACAACGCAAGAAGTCTGGCAGCTTATCAATAAACTGATAAAGCCAAACCTCTGTATCAGGGTCAAGCCCTTGCATGGGTTCATCTAGAATAAGTAAATTAGGTTTGTCCAACAAGGCTCGGGCCAATAAAACTCGCTGCGTCTCACCACCTGATAAATGCAGCATTTGACGTGATAGCAGGTGCGTCAATGATAAATTATCGAATATAAATTGGCGCTGCTCATTGGTTAAACGGTTTTTGTTGGCTTGCCCCAATAAGTCGCTGACTCGTAACGGCAATATTGGTGGTACCGAAAACCGCTGCGGCACATAGCCAAGTTGCAGTGGTTGATGGGCGGTAATATTGCCCTTGGTTGGATCAATCAAACCCAAAATGAGTTTGACCAGCGTCGACTTGCCAGCACCGTTAGGCCCCACAAGGCTCACTGTCTCATTGATAGCAAGTTCAATATTGATGTCTGAGATAATACGTTGCTGGCCAACATAGTAGCTGATATTACTTAAGCTCAGCAGCGGGCGAATATCGCTCGCAGTAGCATTGTCAGCAATAGAAGGCAGTGGCTGATTATGGGATAGGGTAGAGAGGCTCATAAGATGACAACTAATAGATAAAAGGGTAATACGGACGAACCATCAGTAACAGTGAGCATATCTTTATCAGTGCTTAATTTACTCATGGCCGGTATATGTGTGTTACTTGCAAACTTGGCAACGCCCACTCAATTCAATAACACTGCGTGCCACCGTAAAGCCTACGTCTTGCTCAGCAAAATTCATCATCTCTTGTACAGGTAAACTGCTGCACTCTTGCACCCGCTTGCATTGCTCACAGATTAAAAAGGCCGCCGTATGGTGCGCTCTTGGATGGCAGCAAGCAACATACGCATTGATTGAGGTCAGCTGATGAATCAAACCCTCTGCCAATAAAAACTCTAAACTGCGATAGACCGTTGGCGGCGCGACGTTTTTTTGCACTGAGTCACTGGTGTGATTGTCTGCGGTGGTTGAACGCGTTTGCTGCAACAGAGTAATCAAATCATAAGCGCCAATCGGCCTATTGGCTTCTAAAACCAGTTGATATATTTGCTGACGTAGAGACGTGAAGCGTGAGCCATTTAGACGGCATTGCTCTTTGGCCTCGGCCAAACGTTCTATCACATCGTGCGGCGTAAAGTCCTGCGCATCATGTAGATGTTCACAAACTGATGAGTGGCTAGACATGGTGCAGACTCCTAAAAATAAAATGGCTGTTTTATTATATTTTTTATTGTTATAGTATAACATACTAAAACGAAAAGCAGATAAGCCGTCTTAAGCTATCTGGTATCTATTCTGTTTTTATCAAATATTATGCTTTAGCACTATGATGACCACCACGGCCACCACTTATTTTTCCTCACTTATATAGCAAAGATACCAACTATGAACTCAGCTTCTAATCGTTTACTACGTCCAGTTATGAAAATAAAACGTCTACTCATTGCTAGCGCTGCGTTAGGAGTTTTGACGCTAAATGCTCAAGCCGCAACCGTAAGCGTGAGCAATTACCCAATGTTTTTACTCAGTGAGGCTGTCACTGAGGGGACGCCCTCAGCCAATAGAATTCTGCAAGCAGGTGATGTAGGGCACCATGGTAGTATCAGCCCAAGCGATATGAAGGCCATTAAAGACAGTAAATTTGTTGTTTGGTTTGGACCTCTATTAGAAAACAGCCTAGCGGGTAGTTTAGAGACTGCACCCAATGCTATCTCCCTGTTTGATTTTAAGGCCTTTAACCGTTATCCACTTCGTGATGTGAAAGGCGCGCCGATTGCAGGCACACTTGATCCACATATTTGGTTAGATCCTGAAAACGCTAAAGCCATTACCCGTGCGCTGGAGGTCATCCACAGTCACGCCAATCCGGAGTATACAAGCACTTACCAAGCCAATGTCAAAAAGTTTGCAGCACGTATGGATAAGGAGGTTGCTGACATCCAACAGCAAGCGTCACAAAAAAATCGTCCTTATTGGGCCTATCATGATGCTTACCAATACATTGAAAAAGCAATGAATATCACATTGGCAGGCAGTCTGAGTCCAGACCATCATATCTCGCCAAAAGCCAGTCAGCTACGGTGGTTGAATGAGCATCGTCCCTCTACACGAATGTGTATGATCAACCAGAGCGTTGCCTCTAAAGGACTACTTGCCAAGTTGCAACCACTTGAGACGACGGTTCAAGTCGAAGACATGAGTGCCAGTAAAGACTTCGTCGATGGCTGGCGCATGATGGCTCAACAAATATCTCAATGTATCTCATAAATCGCTTATCCAATCACCATCCTTCTAGGATTATTCGTCATCAGATTATTGCTTTGTCTTAAGTGTGTATGAAAGACCAAATGACACAATAATCCTAGTCAGACGCGTTAGGTGACTGATAAAAGGCATATTTTACTTGCTTAATATCCGCAGTCTACTTATAATAAGTGGCGTTTTATTTTGGTTAAAAGGTAATACCTGTAGAGTAAAAAGTCATTTACGGATAAAAGCATCTTAAGTATGTTATATTATCCCAATGCTGCAAGGCTATAGGAATACCGATGACCAAGCCTGCCAAACGCACGCAAAAAGATAAAATCGCCATTTATATAAAGCGTCAAGCATGGATATTATTTATCCTTATTATTATTGCTTGGATCGTTGATACTCTGTGGCTTAACGGTAAGCTTATTACTGCGAAAAGCGTCGCCATTGGTGCGCTACTGAGTTTTGTTACTCAAGCAGTGTTTGCTTTTTTTATCTTTTGGTACACTGGATATCGCGCGCGCCAACATATCGTTAGCCAGCTTTATCGAGGTCAAATGGCAAAATGGCTATTGACCGTGTTTGGTTTCGCACTAATTTTTATTACCGTACAACCCCTATCTGCGCCTGCGCTATTTATCGGTTTTATGGTAATGCAAATTAGTCACAGTTGGATGTTGTGGCATATACGCTAGTGTTAATAAAAATCACTATATGAATGGTTAGATATTTTGTTAATAGCACTGGCAAGTCACCCTGCCGTCCAACTTCTCTATGACTGGTTCGAAAAGTCGAAGTACAATAACTGTCTAAAAACAGTAATAGTGACTATAAAGATAGTGACCGTAAAGATTGCTTAATGAGCTTTGATGCTCAGCATATACTAATGTGGTGATAGGGTAGGGCAGATTTGGCCACCTATATCATAGACAATGAATTTGTCGTCATCTAATGGTATGTGCAGAGTTAGACATGCTGATATTGCAATGTTACTGAGCAGTTAACTTATTCATACAATGGATAAAAAAAACACAATTGACTTTACACGAATACAACGCTGCATTAGTATAGGCAGCTAAATATTTTGCTTATGGTTACCACATTGAGTGCTTGCCATCAAGAAATGGCAAATAAGCAGACACATATATAATAATTTTGCGTATAAAAATGCAAGGGCTATTACTGAATTATCATAAGCCCTTTTTTGATAGCTAAAATTTATCTCAAGCTATCAATTATTGCATATTAGTAATAGAACTATGGGTTGGATGTTGTTGGTTACATGAGTGTTTTGACACCGTTTGATTGCTGACCTAAAAGGGAGGCCATTGAATAGATCAAACCTCATCAGATGACAACCATATTTTTGGTAGTTGATTAAATCGTTGATTAATAAGAAGCTTACATTATGGCATCCGAGCAAACATCATCAGAATATATCTCTCACCACTTAACGAATTGGACGTACGGCTATTTGCCGGGCGAAGGCTGGAAAGTCGCCTATAATGCTGAAGAAGCAGGATTGATGGGCTTTAAAGCCATTCATCTTGACTCTATGCTATGGTCAGTTGGTCTGGGTATCTTATTTTGTACCATCTTTTGGATGGTTGCCAAAAAAGTCACTTCAGGTGTGCCAGGTAAAATGCAGGCAGCGGTTGAGATGATCGTTGAGTTTGTTGATAACAACGTTCGTGATTCTTACAGTGGTACATCAAAGCTGATTGCACCATTGGCGTTAACCATTTTTGTTTGGATTTTCCTGATGAATTTGATGGATTTGATACCCGTCGACTTTATTCCAGGAATTGCTGGCCAAGTTGGCGCTGCCATGGGTCACGATCCGCATCATGTTTTCTTTAAGATTGTTCCAACGACTGATCCCAATATCACGCTTGGCATGTCTTTCTCTGTCTTTGCGCTGATTATCTTTTATAGCATTAAAGAAAAAGGTTTGGGTGGCTTTATTGGTGAACTAACCCTTCATCCATTTGGTGCCAAAAACCCAATCGTACAAGCGATTTTAATCCCCATCAATTTTGTTTTAGAAGCAGTTACTCTAATAGCGAAGCCTGTATCACTTGGCCTACGTCTATTTGGTAACATGTATGCTGGGGAATTGATTTTCATACTGATTGCTCTAATGCCGTTTTGGATTCAATGGGCGTTATCGGTACCGTGGGCTATCTTCCACATCTTAGTTATTACACTTCAAGCGTTCGTATTCATGATGCTGACGATAGTTTATATGTCGCTTGCATCATCAACTGAACATTAATTAGACATTCAATAGGTAAATGAGGATACATCAATGGATCCAGTATTAGGTGGTTACACAGTTATCGCAGTAGCGCTACTTATCGGTCTTGGCGCACTTGGCACAGGTATTGGTTTTGCTATTCTAGGTGGTAAATTCCTAGAAGGCGTAGCACGTCAGCCAGAACTAGGCTCACAGCTACAAACTCGTATGTTCATCGTAGCAGGTCTTCTTGATGCTATTCCGATGATCGGTGTTGGTATTGCTATGCTATTGTTATTCGCTAACCCTCTAGCAGGTTAATCCGAAAGCTCAGTTCTAAATGTTTGGTATTCGGAGATTTTCTATCAAATATAGTCAAAATTTGACTACCAAACATGATCAATGAAACTGATTTTTCATTAACAAAGAGGTGATCACGTGAATATCAATTTTACCCTCGTCGGTCAAGCCATTGCTTTTGCAATATTTGTGATTTTTTGCATGAAATTCGTGTGGCCACCACTTATCGGTGCCATCAATGAGCGTCAGCGTAAAATCGCTGAAGGCTTAAATGCAGCAGAAAAAGCAAAAGCAGATTTGGCGACCGCGGAGCAAAATGTACAGCAGGAACTTGATCTTGCAAAGACCAAGGCTGCCGCTCTAATCGAGCAAGCGAATAAAAGTGCCAATCAGCTCGTCGAAGATGCAAAATCACAAGCCCAAGCGGAAGGTGAGCGCATTCGTCAACAAGCGCAAGCATCTATCGACCAAGAGATCAACCAAGCACGTGAATCATTGCGCGCCCAAGTTGCTGAACTGGCTGTACTTGGTGCAGAGAAGATTTTGCAAGACGAAGTCGATGTGCAAAAACATGCCAGTATGCTAGATCAACTGGCGGCGAAGCTGTAATTGTGAGGATATCATGGCTGACTTATCAACCTTAGCACGACCGTACGCTAAAGCCGCGTTTGACTATGCCAACGAAAACGGCGTAGTGACCGAGTGGGAAAACTTTCTGCTTGTTGCTAGCACTGTTGTCAATGACAAGTCGTTCAGTACTTGGTTAGACAATCCAGCTGTTTCTGCTGAGCATAAGTCAGCTGCTTTGGTCGATCTTTATGATACGCAAGTAGCTAGCGCTAATGATTCTGCTTTTAAGCAGTTATTAGGTGAGGCTCAAGAGGTAAACCTTGACAGCAACACCAGCTATCCAAAAGTATCAGTAGCACTTAGTAACTTCGTTAAACAGTTATCAGAACAAGAGCGTCTGGCGCTGCTTCCTGAAGTTTATGAGCATTATCGCCGTCACAAGGCAATAAGCTTAAAGCAGCTTGACGCATATGTGACTTCTGCTTATCCATTAACGGATGACCAACGTCAAATGATTAAAACACGTCTCGCCGCCTCGCTTAATGCCAGTGTGGTGATTCACGAATCAGTTGATCCAAGTCTATTGGCAGGCGCGACAATCAAAGTCGGTGACAAAGTCATTGATGATTCGATGCGTGGCAAGTTACAACAGTTAAAAACACAGCTAACTGCCTAATGCCATTCATCAACGCAGTCATATAAAGTCTGCGTGATAATAAGAGCATTTAAGTCAGTAGGCGAGTTATCATAAATTAAAGGAAACAAGGCAATGCAACAATTGAATCCAGCGGAAATCAGTAACCTGATTAAGCAGCGTATTCAAGACCTTGATGCGGGTGCAACTGCAAAGAATGAAGGCACGATTGTCAAAGTATCTGACGGTATCGTGCAGATTCATGGTCTTGAAGATGCCATGTACGGCGAAATGATTGAGTTTGAAGGCGAAGTCTACGGAATGGCTCTAAACTTAGAGCGTGATTCTGTTGGCGCGGTAGTACTTGGTGATTACCTAAAGCTGCAAGAAGGTCAAAAAGCCTATTGTACTGGTCGTATCCTTGAAGTACCAGTAGGTCCTGAGCTGCTAGGCCGTGTTGTTGACGCCTTGGGTAACCCTATTGATGGCAAAGGTCCTATCAATGCCAAAATGACTGATAAAGTCGAAAAAATTGCGCCAGGCGTTATTGATCGTCAGTCAGTTGATCAGCCAGTAATGACGGGTTATAAAGCCGTTGATACTATGATTCCAATTGGTCGTGGTCAGCGTGAGCTTATCATTGGTGACCGTCAGACTGGTAAAACAGCGATGGCTATCGATGCGATCATCGCACAGAAAGCCTCTGGCATTAAATGTGTATACGTAGCTATCGGTCAGAAACGCTCGACCATCGCTAACGTTGTACGTAAGCTTGAGCAAACTGGTGCCCTAGAATATACCACGGTTGTGGTTGCATCAGCGTCAGAGCCTGCAGCACTTCAGTACATCGCACCGTACTCAGGTTGTACGATGGGTGAATACTTCCGTGACCGCGGCGAAGATGCATTGATTGTATTTGATGACCTGTCAAAACAAGCCGTTGCTTATCGTCAAATCTCACTATTGCTACGTCGTCCGCCAGGTCGTGAAGCCTATCCTGGTGACGTATTCTATTTACATTCACGTTTACTTGAGCGTGCATCACGCGTAAACGCGGCTTATGTAGAAAAGTTCACTAACGGTGAAGTGGTTGGTAAAACAGGTTCTTTAACTGCATTACCAATTATTGAAACCCAAGCTGGTGACGTCTCTGCATTCGTACCAACTAACGTGATTTCAATCACTGATGGTCAGATCTTCTTAGAATCTAGCCTATTCAACTCAGGTATCCGTCCAGCAGTAAACGCTGGTATCTCGGTATCTCGTGTGGGCGGGGCAGCTCAGACTAAGATCATTAAGAAACTGTCTGGTGGTATTCGTACTGCTCTAGCTCAGTACCGTGAACTGGCAGCATTTGCTCAGTTTGCCTCAGATCTTGATGACGCGACTCGCGAACAGCTTGATCATGGTGAGCGCGTAACTGAATTGATGAAACAGAAGCAGTATCAGCCGATGTCAATCTCTGAGCAAGCCGCTGTTATCTATGCATCAAACGAAGGATTTTTGTCTGACGTTCCTGTCGAAAAAATCGGTTCTTTTGAAGAAGCATACTTGCGCTACATGCATGATGAGCAAAGTGAATTGATGCGTGAGATTGATGACACTGCGAACTATAATGATGATATCGCAGGTCGTTTAAAGTCAGCTCTTGAGACCTTTAAACAAAATCACAGTTATTAATTTAACGGGTTAAGCCGTAGTGGTTATGGCTGCTATTGATAGCCAATAAAGTGGCGTATTGTCTGAACAGATTTTGCCAAGACAAAGCGTCACTATTTTAACCATTACCGGTATTAGATCGCGTCATGCGCAAGATATAAAATGTTATTCTACTAGATTGATGTTTATATTCACTGATTGTCGCATGCGCCAATGCTTTTTAACCCTCTTATATTGGAATCATTATGGCAAGCTTAAAAGAGATACGTGCCAAAGTCACCAGTATTAAAAGCACCCAGAAAATCACTCGTGCAATGCAAATGGTAGCGGCAAGTAAAATGCGCCGTGCCCAAGAGCGCATGGAAGTGGGTCGCCCGTATGCTGATAGTATGCGCCGGGTTATTTCACATTTGGTGCATGCTTCATCAGACTACAAACATCCGTATATGGTATCGCGTCCAGTCAATAAGGTTGGCTATATCGTCATTACCTCTGACCGTGGCCTAGCGGGTGGTTTGAATATTAACCTATTCAAAGCCTTATCTAAAAGTATTCAAGAATATCAAGATCAGTCTGTACAAGCCGAGTTTGCAGTTATTGGTGCCAAAGGCGTCAGTTTCTTCAAAAACTTTGGTGGTAAAGTCACATCAGCTGTGACTGATTATGGCGACAAACCGACATTCGAGCAGTTGAATGCCCCTGTTCAAGCCATGCTTGAAGATTATAGTAACGGTAATATTGACCGTATCTATGTGGTATACAACCGATTTGTCAATGCCATGACTCAGAAGCCAACAGTCACTCAGTTGGTTCCTCTGCCAGAGGGATCGTTTGATGATGAAGACAGTGGCATACAGACAGAACTTAGCTGGGATTATATCTACGAGCCTGATATCAAAACATTGATTGATGAGTTGCTTGGTCGTTATATCGAGTCGATTGTTTATCAAGCGGTAATGGAAAACATTGCCTCTGAGCAGTCTTCACGTATGGTTGCGATGAAAGCCGCTACAGATAATGCCGGTGACCTTATTAACGATTTACAGTTGGTTTATAACAAGCTGCGTCAAGCGGCGATTACTCGAGAAATCTCGGAAATCGTTGGCGGTGCTGCTGCTGTTTCATAATTGACTACACCTATATATAGAAGTTCAAGGAGAACGCAATGAGTAGCGGTCGTATTGTACAGATTATTGGCGCGGTTCTTGACGTTGAGTTCAACCGTAACGAAGTTCCTCAGATTTATGATGCTTTGCAAGTAGATGGTACTGAAACCACCCTAGAAGTACAGCAACAGCTAGGTGACGGTATTGTACGTACTATTGCCATGGGTTCAACTGAAGGCCTAAAGCGTAACCTACCTGTTACGAACACTGGTGCACCAATTGCTGTGCCGGTTGGTATCGGCACACTAGGTCGCATCATGGATGTTCTTGGTCGTCCTATCGATGAAGAAGGTCCTGTAGAAGCTGACGAAAAATGGTCTATCCACCGTGAAGCGCCAAGCTACGCGGATCAGTCGAACAGCACTGAGCTGTTAGAAACTGGTATCAAAGTTATTGATCTACTTTGCCCGTTTGCAAAAGGTGGTAAAGTTGGTCTGTTTGGTGGTGCTGGTGTTGGTAAAACCGTTAACATGATGGAACTGATTAATAACATCGCTCTAAAACATGAAGGTTTGTCAGTATTTGCTGGTGTTGGTGAGCGTACTCGTGAAGGTAACGATTTCTATCACGAAATGCAAGAAGCTGGCGTTGTAAACACTGAAGACTTTAGCAAATCTAAAGTTGCGATGGTATACGGTCAGATGAATGAGCCACCGGGTAACCGTTTGCGTGTTGCACTATCTGGTTTGACCATGGCTGAATACTTCCGTGATACTAAAGATCCTGCTACTGGCAAAGGTCGTGACGTATTGCTGTTTGTTGATAACATCTATCGCTATACACTAGCTGGTACTGAAGTATCAGCATTGCTTGGTCGTATGCCATCAGCGGTTGGTTATCAGCCAACACTTGCTGAAGAGATGGGTATGCTACAAGAGCGTATTACTTCAACTCAGTCAGGTTCTATCACTTCAGTTCAAGCTGTTTATGTACCTGCGGATGATTTAACGGATCCATCACCAGCAACAACGTTTGCTCACTTGGATGCAACTGTTGTATTAAGCCGTGATATTGCCTCACAAGGTATCTATCCTGCGGTTGATCCACTAGATTCAACCTCACGTCAGCTAGATCCACTAGTTATCGGTGAAGAGCATTATAACGTTGCTCGTGGCGTGCAAGAAATTTTGCAGCGCTATCGTGAGTTGAAAGACATCATCGCTATCTTGGGTATGGATGAGTTATCAGAAGAAGATAAACTGGTTGTTTATCGTTCGCGTAAGATTCAGCGCTTCTTATCACAGCCATTCCACGTAGCTGAAGTCTTTACTGGTGCACCTGGTAAATACGTACCACTACGCGATACCATTGCTAGCTTTAAAGCAATCATCGCTGGCGAATACGATGACCTACCAGAACAAGCGTTCTATATGGCTGGTGGCATCGATGAAGTTGTTGCTAAAGCAGAAAAAATGAAATCTACTGCAGCGTAAGTTGTATTAGCATTTGCTAAAGGGCAAATAGTCTATAACAAGGCTGTTTGCCACTAAGTAACGCATCGCAGTTTTGATTGTGTTTTGATCGTGAGGAGTTAAGTATGGCAACGTTACAATGTCGCGTCGTAAGTGCTCGTGAAGAGTTATATTCAGGCGAAATTAGCATGTTAATAGCGACGGGTACCGAAGGCGAGATTGGTGTATTGCCAGGTCACACACCGCTTATTACTTTGTTAAAACCGGGTGCGATGCGAGTGCAAACGCCAGACGGTGAAGAAGAAGTGATTTATGTCTCAGGTGGCGTGCTAGAAGTACAGCCTAAGATGGTTACCGTATTGGCTGATACAGCAATGCGTGCACACAACTTGGACGAAAGCAAAATCGTCGAAGCGCGTAGAAAAGCGGAGCAGATGCTGGTTAACCAGTCTGATACTTTGCAAACCAATGCAGCTTTGGCCTCACTTGCTGAGTCAGTAGCACAACTGCAAACTATCCGTAAGTACAAAAACCGCGTATAGTTTGTTATCAGTAGCCTTTGCTATAAGTCATCAAAAAAACAGCCCACTATGGGCTGTTTTTTTTTGCCTATGCTTTGCTTTATTTTAATAGATGCTATAAGAAGATACAGTTGATTCAGTTTAAAAGACAGTCAAGTCAACCGAGTGCAGATGTATATGTAATATTTCAAGCGAGGTTAACGCTATAGCTCTTTTATAAAGGATTGACGATAGTCAGAAGTAATCGGTGAATAACATATAACACCAGCAATTTTTTAAGGGTTTGTCATCTACTATCTATGAGTCAACCAGTGCGATAGTATTTATCAAAAGTCACTGGTAACCATAATAATATATGGTTATATTAGACATGACGTACTACCTATATTAGACAGTTATGCAAGTATGATAACGGCACATTAATTATTTCTTTGAGCGATTTATAGGTATTTGTATATTAAGTCGTGAAAAGAAAAAATTCAGCTGGTTATCATGACGTTAAATGATATGATTTTTGGACGTAAACTAAAGTTTTAATCGAGGTAGTTTATAGGTTTTGTTACTGGTTATCAGCTATAGTATAGGAAGCTAACGGTTTAATAGTATACTATGCTACCAAGTTTGTAACAGCTATACGAACATCAATTGTGCCACTTTATGGTGCTATTAATTTTACCGCTCTTACTTTTACTGCTTTTAAATTAGATGTATTAGAGGATATAACAATGACAACGAATGAAGAAGACAACACCCCCCGAATCTTGATTGTTGAAGATGATGAGCGCCTGGCTATGTTGACCCAAGATTACTTGGTCAAAAATGGTCTAGAAGTGGCAATTGAAACTGATGGTAATCGCGCTATTCGCCGCATCGTCAATGAACAACCAGATTTGGTTGTGCTTGATGTGATGCTTCCTGGTAGTGATGGTTTGACAGTTTGCCGTGAGGTTCGTCCGCACTATCAGAATCCTATCCTGATGTTGACTGCTCGTACTGAAGATATGGATCAGGTGTTGGGTCTTGAGATGGGTGCTGATGACTATGTCGCCAAACCTGCTCAGCCTCGCGTACTACTTGCTCGTATCCGCGCTCTATTGCGTCGCTCAGAGAATGCACCATCAGAAGATGTGCCACAGCGTTTAGAGTTTGGTGAGTTGGTGATTGATAACGGTGGTCGTTCAGTGAATTTGGGTGATGAACTGGTTGATTTCACCAGTGCTGAATACGATTTGCTATGGCTGCTTGCTTCGAATGCAGGTCGTATCCTCTCTCGTGAAGATATTTTTGAGCGTCTACGCGGTATTGAATATGATGGTCAAGATCGCTCGATTGACGTACGTATTTCGCGTATTCGTCCAAAAATCGGTGATGATCCAGAAAATCCAAAACGTATCAAAACCGTACGTAGTAAAGGCTATCTATTTGTGAAGGAAGGCAACTAAAACGGCCTTGTCTGTATAATGAGTGATTACTAATCGCTATTTAAGAAAAACCAGCATTATTGCTGGTTTTTTTGTGGGTATATTTTAATTTTTAAACTTAATTAAGGCGTTATGTGGTTTAATTAACTCATTATTATGGCCTGATTATACATATTGTGATCTGTCTGAATCATCAAATGATGATGGCATGACAAATAAAACGTATGAATCAGGGTTTGTCTTTATTCAACAATGCTCGATATCAGTGATAGCGCATCACCCATATGCCCATGATATCAGTCGTTATTATTTATTAAGTTGGTCACGGCACGTATGTCATTAGTCTCTTCTTTAAAACACAGTATCTTTGTCCGTATTTACGCCGGACTGCTTATCGTCTGTTTGTGTGTGGCACTATTTGCTCAACTGTTGATGGATACGATCAATAAAGAGCGGGTACAGTCTTACCGAGAAAACATGGCAATGGGAGCGTTTCATTTGGTGAGCGAAGGTATCTCTCATCAAGAAAGTGAAGAGCAAAAAGCGTATTGGTTATCTGATGCCAGTAGTTTGTTTGGGGCGACTTTTAAAGTCGTGCCTATCGATGACGTAGAGTTTAATGCCAGTGAGTTGCGACGATTTAAAAACGACAATACGGTTGTGCGTTATACCAGCCAGCCGGTATATGCTGATGTTTATTACCGCTTGCCAGACAAAAAAAATGTATTAACAGCTAGGATATCGCAAGTTACGGAGCAGCAAGTGCGAGCGATTGCCGTATTTTTGCTAGATGATTTGTCTTATCATATGACATTGTCCGATAAGCGAGCACGTTTGTCTGAGCTTGAAAAGAAATTCTCTTTTCCTTTAGAGTTCAAAGCGGTCAATACATTGGATTTGGATTCAGATCAGTTATCACGCCTGCGCCGCGACGAAGTGGTTATCTCATTGCAAGATACCAACAGTAGTACGAGTAACTCGGCCATCAGAATTGTCGTGCCATCAGAGATCAATGATATGGCGATTTTGATTGGTCCTGTGCCCTTGTTCAATTGGTTTCCACTGAACTTAATTGTTAGTATGATTTTGATCAGTATGTTTTTGATCAGCCTAGGCGTATATGCACTGATTTTCCCGCTAGAGCGTAAGCTTCAGCTGATTCAGGTCGGTGTCAGTGAGGTGAGTAAAGGCAATCTTGATATTCAAGTACAGGTCATCGGACAAGACGAGATCGCGCGGTTGTCTGCGACTTTTAATGCAATGACGTCACATATTAAGCGTTTGATTGAGTCACAGCGAGAGCTGACGCGTGCTGTGTCACATGAGCTTCGTACACCCGTCGCCCGTATTCGGTTTGCCGTCGATATGCTTGCTGATACAGATGACGAAGACTCACGTTTTATGCAACGTGACTACATCGATGAAGATATTGAGTCGCTTAATGGGTTGATCGACGAGATGTTGACTTATGCCAAGCTCGAAGAAGGCTCACCAAAATTAGATCTGGAGCCAGTCAATCTTAAAGAGTTATTGGAGCAAATCGAGCGTGAGACCAATGCGCTTGGCAAGCCCATTAAAATTGTGGCCAATTTACCCAATGCAAAAGTAACGGCAGTTGCTGACCGTCGCTATTTACATCGAGTGATCCAAAATCTTGCGGGTAATGCATTACGCTATGCTGAAACGACGATTATTATTAGTGCTGGTATCAAAAAAGGCAATGCCTTTGTCAGCGTTGAAGATGATGGTCATGGTATCCCTGAAGCTGATCGCGAAAAAGTCTTTATACCATTTTCGCGCTTAGATGACAGCCGTACACGTGCCTCAGGTGGCTACGGTTTGGGACTGTCCATTGTATCGCGTATTGCTTTTTGGTTTAATGGTAGTATGAAAGTAGATGAAAGCCGAACACTTGGCGGTGCCAGATTCGTGATGACATGGCCAATTAAGCCGTTGACTCAGATTCTTGCTGCGGATGAATTGACGCAAGAAAAAAGCGAGCGTGATTTCGATACCAAATAACAGGTTGTATCGGTCGCGCTCACTAATTTTAGATGGATTTGAAGGATAGGAGAATAAAGGATGCCATACTTATTTGGCAGTTTGGTACTGTTAAATGCGGTTACGCTAGGATATTATCTATTTCTGCAGCAGCCTTCAGCGACCCAAACAGTGAAAACAGCCCAGCAAGAAATCACTCAGCCATTGGTGTTTACCAATAGTGCTGAGTATCTCCCGCCTATTATCGGTACTAGAGACTAGAGACTAGTGTATTGTTAAATGATATAGACACTGAGTTGTCTGCCACAATATCTATGAATTATCGACTTATTAATCGCTTTATTAACTACCTGATCATTCATGTTTGTCAGGTGCTACATGGCCTATGGCTATAGAGCTTGTCCCGGTTGTCTCATCTGTGTCCGCCGCCGCCGTTTCATCACCAGCTACTTTAGACAATAGAGGGATACGGACGCATACTTGTAGTCCGCCCTCAGGGTGGTTAACGGCTTCAACCGTACCATGATGTAACCGTGCAATACGGTCGACAATCGCTAGACCCAGTCCGCTACCTTGAGTGGTACGTGCGGTCTCTCCTCGCTCAAACGGTTGCATGATACGCTCCAATTGATCTTCTGCCACACCGTCACCGCAATCGCGGACACAGATTACCAGCTGTTCTTGAGCCTCGCTATTTGCAGCACACTCACTGACTACGTCACTATCTTCCTCTTCAACTGCTTCTGGAAACGTTGGTATGACGGTTGCAGATAGATAGATGGGTGGTTTGCCATAGCGATTGGCGTTATTTATTAGGTTAATGACCAGACGCTTGATAGACAATGGGCGTACTGGTACAACTTTGCGACATTCTGACTCGTACACAAACTGCATCGGTGCAAACTGCACTATGATTTCATTAAAGATGGTATCCAAATTGGTTAGGCTGACTGGTTCATCTGAGCCATCTTTCATAAATGAGATGAACTGCTCTAAAATTGCATCCATGTCTTCAACATCATAAATCAGCCCTTCACGGAAAAAATCATCTGGCAGCATCTCAGCAGTCAAGCGCATACGAGTTAGCGGTGTCCGCAAATCATGCGAAATACCGGCGAGCATGATAGTGCGCTCTTTTTGTGCTTGATTGAGCGTCGTAAATAACCGATTAAAAGCCATGTTAACTTGACGTATTTCAGTCGGGCCTTTTTGGGTAGGTAATGTTGTGGCATGACCCAAACGAATATAGTTGGTCGCTGCGCGCTGCAAATATCGCAATGGACGGTTTAACTGTCGTGCCAGTAAGACAATAGTCAGTAGCGATAAGATGGGCAGACCAATCAGGAACAATATCAACAATGTGGGGCTGTATTGTGAGTAGTAAACCACAGGCTCTCGAATCCAAAAACTTTTATCGCGGCTGTCTTGAACCCACAACTGCGGTGTCGGTTTGAATTTGAAATACACTTCTACAGGTCGACCGAGCTGTGCGGTAATCTGGGTCTGTAATACATCGGTGAAGACACTCACAAAGGCTTTGTCCGCGACTTCAGGAAACTCACTTGGGTTATTAACCACCACCACATGAGAATGTTGATAAATCCATTGACGCACATCAGGACGTCCTTCCCAGTCTTTATTGACGCTATTGATCAGTTGTAGCTCACTGGTCAAATAACGTGCATGGTTCTTAAGCTCCGGCAAATAGAGACTGCGCCAAAAAAATAGAATCGACAAACTCACACTGATAAAGACGATAAAAACGACCATCAATGTGGTGAGCCACGTATTGGAGTAGGAGCGCGGTAGCCAGTTTTTACGACGTGGTTTCGGGTTTAAAGTGGTCATATGAATCCATCAAGTTAGGAGTGCTGTTGTTTCATGCAGGTTAATGCGCCAGCAGTCGTACCAAAGTTAAGTAGATGGCGAGGATAGAATGCGAGAGTGGCACATTATAGAATAGCATAATCTAAAGTGAGTCCTCTTTTTGAAAATGGTGACAAAAGTAAGATAAATCGTAGTAGGGCAAGCAAAGCAAGACGGAGAATATTGAGATATTAGCAACTGCATCGACACAGCTTGGCAAAAATCCAACCATATCTTGGCAATTCTATGTGATGATGAGTCGCTCTATAAGTGGAATAATGAACGATTATTAATAATGTTGTTTTACATAGCCCGACATTTAAGCTATTGTTAATAAATAATTAAATATGCACAGTTTATGTTTTCAACAAATAAAGACTGTGATATAATTATGCCCTTTTTGGTATACCTGCGAAAGAGAGAATTCACATGGTTGTTATTCGTTTAGCACGGGGCGGTGCCAAGAAACGCCCATTTTATCAAGTAGTTGTTGCTGATCAACGCCGCGCGCGTGACGGTCGCTATATTGAAAACATCGGCTTTTTTAACCCACTCGCTAAAGAGTCTGAAGAAGCAGTACGTTTGAACATGGAAGCGTACAATGCGTGGATCGCTAAAGGTGCACAACCTTCAGATCGCGTTGCTTCATTAGCAAAAGCTTACAACAAGTCTGTAGCTCAAACTGAAGCAACTGCTTAAGTTTAGGTTATTACTGAGACGTTTATAGTCTGACTATGACCTTGCTCAGTAGACTTTAGAATACATAGCGTAACTGGTCTGACCAGGGTGCGCCATTAACTGTTTATCGCTTTTGACACAATTGTTTTTGCAATTGCTGTTTTAATCATTGTTAGGTTAGCTGCTATGTCATCTGTTCCAAACGCTAGTGCCCTTATGAAAATTGGTCAGCTCAAAAAGCCTTACGGCATCAAAGGTTGGCTTTGGGTATTCAGTGAGACGGATGACCGCACAGCGATATTCGATATGAAGCCGTGGTGGATGAAAACTGCCACTGGTATGAAACCTTTGACTGTAAAGGCATGGCGTGAGCAAGGAACAGGAATTGTGGCTCAGTTTGAGCAGGTTCCTGATCGTAATGTTGCTGAGACTATGAACGGTGTTACCGTTTGGGTCGAACAAAACATTCTGCCTGAAACAGCTGAAGACGAATATTATTGGTCGGATTTGGTCAGTCTGCGCGTGATGAACGAGCAGGGTGAATATCTAGGTAATATCACTGAAATGTTTGAGACTGGTGCCCACGCTATCATGCGTGTAGCGGCAAATTCAGACAGTTTAGATAATGAAGAGCGCCTGATTCCATGGCACAAGCAAACTGTTGTAGAGGTCAATATGGCCGAAAAAACAGTGCTGGTTACATGGCAAAGTGATTACTAATATAATATCTGGCTTTTTAGCCAAGTGTTATTGGTAGTCATACCGATTGTTTTAGCCACAATGCAAGTAGACATCAGATGTATTTTGCCGTAATTAGTATTTTCCCTGAAATGTTTGCCACCATCTGTGAGTTTGGAATCACGGGGCGGGCAGTCACTCAGGAGCAAGTTACGATTGAGTGCATTAATCCACGTGATTACACCACTGATAACTATCGCCGTATTGATGAGCGCCCCTATGGTGGCGGTCCTGGCATGGTGATGATGGCTGAGCCATTATCGAAAGCCATCGAGGATGCGCGCCTGCGGGCCAGTCAGCACGGCTGCCGTGTCGACAGCGAGCACTGTCCGGTGATTTATATGTCACCACAAGGACAGACGCTTAATGAGAGTGGCGTGGTCGATATGACCCATTACGATGGCATAATTTTATTGTGCGGTCGTTATGAAGGTATCGATGAGCGCTTACTGTCACAGTATGTCGATAGGGAAGTGTCGCTGGGTGATTATGTGTTGACTGGTGGCGAACTACCAGCAATGGTGCTGATGGATAGTGTGATACGTCGTCTGCCTGATATCATGGGTGATGACAAGTCAGCGGAGCAAGACTCGTTTGTCGATGGCTTGCTTGACTGCCCACACTATACTAAGCCACATGAGTTTGCGGGTATGGTGGTTCCTGAAGTCTTACTCTCAGGTCACCATGCCAATATCGCCAAGTGGCGTTTTAGTCAGCAAGTCAGTCGTACGCAAACGCGTCGTCCAGACTTGTGGCAAGCGTTCACACCGACGGTAGAGCAGGCGAAGTGGTTAAAGGCACTGGCAAAAGCAGAGAAAAAATAAATTATTAAATTTGATTTTTGATCAACAAGTTTGATAGACAGTTAAAAACAGAATTTTGAGCAATAATAAAACGAGTCATCACATAGTGGCCGTTGGTTATAACCCATTTACGTTGTGTCTCACTATAAAGAGATACGATTAATTATTACAAACAGGTGATATGCGTTAAGCCTCTATTATCTAATGTGAGGAGATAACTCTCATGAGCAACAAGCACCCATTGGTTCAGGTCATCGAAAACGCTCAATTGCTTGAGCGTCCAAGCTTTGCACCCGGCGATACCGTTGTAGTTCAAGTAAAAGTACGTGAAGGTGAGCGTGAGCGTTTACAGGCTTTTGAAGGCGTTGTAATTGCTAAGCGTAACCGCGGTCTAAACTCAGCGTTTACCGTACGTAAAATTTCAAGTGGCGTTGGTGTTGAGCGTGCATTCCAGTTGCATTCTCCAATCATCGATAGTATTGAAGTGAAACGTCGTGGTGCTGTTCGCCGTGCGAAACTATACTACTTACGTGAGCGTTCTGGTAAATCAGCACGTATCCGCGAAAAACTTGCTCCGCGTGCAGCTGCTCCAAAGAAAACTGACGCTGGCGTACCTAATGCAGTTGACACTGCACCTGGTATCTAAGTACAAGTTTGCCGTCTTGAATCAATCGTATCATTTTAGGGTTGATTCAAGATAAGGTAATAGTAGATACAAGCCCTTATTCATAGGTTTATCATATAAATAAGCGGGCCATACCAAAAAAGACAAAACCCCAATCTATGCGAATGCTGGATTGGGGTTTTTGTATGTAGGACCCTATATGGTTGTTGGGTATGTGTCACTACTGATTTGATATCAGCAGATACTAGAGGCTATTAATTATCCTGCGTTTCGACTCGGCTTACTTGTTCTTTAGACTTACTGTATTTTCGCAGCCTAATATATAGTGTCTTAGTGACGGTAGCGATGAGTTTTTGTTGATCATCAACGATATCGACTTTATATTCGCGAAATACGGCTTCACCGTCTTTTGCTAACTCCTGAATGGTAATCACTTCAGCGCTAGGTATCTTCATTCGCGCTATGACTTTACTGTTGCCAGGCGCCACAAAATCAATGTGTGAGCTTTTGTCCCATACCACATAATTGCTTCCCAATTGATGCATCAACATGAGCATGTAAAAAGGGTCGACCATCGAATACAGACTCCCTCCAAATTGAGTACCAACGATATTTTTGTTGAGTGCGTTAAGTCCCATGCTCACCACGCACAAACCTTGATCGAGACTGATGTAGTCGATCTTGATGCCAGCACCAATATATGGTGCGTAAGTATTTAGCCGCAGTTTTAATAAGTACGGTGTCAATAATGGTATCAGGCTCTGTTTGGCCCGACGCTTCAAGGTCTCAAGGTTGATAGGGAGTACGCTCATAAACTTATCCTGTTGCTTTTTCTTTATTTTCTAATGGTATCGATAGTACAGTCTTTGACTAGAAACTGTTGAAGTTAATGAATAAAAAACATTTATCATAGTTAAAAACCACTCAGCTCGCTAGCTTTAAAGCGTAACTGAAATAACACTTTAATGATGATTGGAAAGTAGGATTCGCTATTTATTACAACTATCTTCATTATTCAGCCATGTGATAGAAAATGCCCAGATATCAATGACTATTAAAAAAATGGTCATTTACGCTAATTCAAAGTTGATATTAGAGCTGTTTCTTCCTCATGGTTTTCTATTAAGTTCAAAGTCGTGCCAAATAGAAACTTTAATTTATACATTATAACGATACTCACAGTATCTTTAAATGGTTTTAGATTCGCATTTCACTACCTCATGACATACAATAGTTCGCAGTTTGTGACGGCCGTCTTGGTTTTTACAGAATAGAAAAGATCAAATCAAAATTTGATCCATCAAAGACTTAACAAACACAAGGAAATGTGATGAGTAATATTCAGACCCCTTCTTCTGGGTCTACGCCGCCGCCATCCAACCTATCTGATCATGAACAAGAATTACAAGGTAGCTATGCAGATTTGCATAAGCCCAGCGCGAGCTTTTCTAGCCGTGATGATTATCTCAATCATGAATTACAAATCATGCAGCCCAAACGCTGGCGCCCCAATTTACCGTTTCGTGATTATCGTTTTGAATACGAAGACACCATTCCAGCGATGGCCGCAACCATTGGTAAAGTTGTCATGGTGGGCGCCATTGCTGCAACATTTGCAGGGCCGCTTGGTTTGGGCGATGCGTTTGTTTTAGAAAACGTGCGTTATGAGCTACTGATCGTCTCCTTCTTTATTATTTTATTCTCAGGCTTTCTACTGCCCACTGCCAACCTTGCCGGTACTCACGGCCCACTAATCCCTTTGATTCCTATCGTGGTCGCTGCTGGCGGGCATCCGATGGCCTTTGGTTTGCTTATAGGTGCTTTTGGTCTAATCCTCGCCATTAGTAAAGGGGGGAGTCTGCTAGCAAATCTGACCAGTAAAGGCGTGTGCGGTGGCCTCTTGATTTACTTAGGGTTTATCGGTACCACCTCACAAGTCAAAAACCTTTTTGCTTGGGCAGAAGGGATTGGCATGTCGCACATTGCTTTCTTTATCATTCTCGCCACTATCCTGCTATATGCATTACTTGAGCACTGGCAAAAACGCTGGCTTGCTGTGCCGCTAAGCTGTTTGTTAGGTGGCGGACTTGCATTTGCATTGGGCGCTCCTTTTGAGTTTAAAACGGCACCAGGTTTACCAAACATGAATCCAATGTATTGGTGGGGCGAAAATACCGGTTGGATGCTAGGATTACCAACGGTTGAGAGCTTCATAGTGGTACTGCCGTTTGCTATTTTGGCCGTTGCTATGTGGTCACCAGATTTCTTGGGTCATCAGGTATTCCAAAAAATCAGCTATCCTAAGCGTACTGAAAAAGTGCTTATGGATATCGATGACACCATGACTAGCGCATCGTTTCGTCAGGTCGTCGGCTCTGTATTGGGCGGTGCTAACTTTGCGTCATCATGGGGCACCTATATTGTGCCTGCGGCGATTGCCAAACGTCCGATTCCTGCCGGTGCCTTATTGACGGCTCTATTCTGTATCATCGCAGGGGTTTGGGGCTATCCAATGGATTTGGCCATCTGGCAGCCAGTGATGTGTGTGGCCTTGATCGTTGGTGTGTTTATTCCACTGCTTGAAGCTGGCATGGAGATGACGCGCGAAGGTAAAACCACGCAGTCTGCTGCGATTGTGGTGTTTGCCTCTGCATTAGTGAATCCTGCCTTTGGTTGGTCACTCACGTTGTTGCTCGATAACTTGGGCTTGATTGGCTCGAAAGAACGCAGCGCCAATTTGACTAAAATGAGCCGCTGGATCATACCGGGTATTATGTTTGTGGTATTGACAGGCGTGATGGCTATCGTTGGTATGCTACCAGGCATCCCAGCATTAATGGTTAACTTCCGCCATTAGTAGTATGTTGCTGAATAAACGATCATAGAACGAACTAAGTCAGCGAAAGCTGGCTTTTTTATGGGTGATACTATGATAATAATTGGCTTGTAAAACAATGACTCCCGCCCCATAACTAGCAGTATTATAAGACTTTTAAGAGCAATGAATTCTATGGTTAATGTCTCAGAATCGAGCCCTATCGATGATAAAAAAGCCCGTCTTAAGCATTTAATTCAGCGCCTACCAAATTTGCCAGGCGTGTATAAAATGCTAGGAAAAAACGGTGATATATTATACGTTGGCAAAGCTAAATCACTTAAAAGCCGCGTAAACAGCTACTTCGCAAAGACGATCGATCATCCAAAGACACGAGCGTTAGTGGCGCGTATCCATGATATCGAAACCATTATCACGCGTAGTGAGACTGAAGCCCTGCTGCTTGAGCAAAACCTGATTAAAGAATATCGTCCTCCTTATAACGTGCTGCTACGGGATGATAAATCTTATCTCTATGTGTTTATCTCAGCCGACAAGCCTTATCCGAGACTGGCGTACGGTCGCGGCAAAGGCAATCATCAAAAAGGTCGATTCTTTGGACCGTTTCCCTCTGCGCATGCGGCAAAAGAGACACTGGTGCTGATGCAAAAAATGTTTCAAATGCGCCAATGTACCAATACTTTCTTCAATCAACGTAAGCGCCCATGTCTTGAGTATCAAATCAAACGCTGCCGTGCACCCTGTGTGGGCTTGGTGTCAGCAGAAGAATATGCAGAGGACGTCAACAATACCATTCGTTTTTTAAAGGGTGACTCTAGTGATATTCATACCACGCTGATTGAAAAAATGGAAGCATCAGCTGAAGAGTTAGATTTTGAGAAAGCAGTATTTTATCGCGATCAGCTTTCTATGCTGCGTGAAGTGCAGGCCAAGCAAGCTGTCTATACCGTACAAGGTGAGGCTGATGTGATTGCCATTGCCAGTCAGGCAGGCATGACGTGTGTCAACGTACTGACTGTCCGTGGCGGGCGCGTATTGGGTGGTAAGAACTATTTCCCTGATGTCGATAGCAGCGAATCGCTCGCGGATAATTTATCTGCTTTTATTACTTCTTTCTATTTTCAGGTGACGGATGATTTGCCCGCAGAAATCATGCTAACTCATGAGCTACCGGATCAGGTGGCGGTGAGCGAAGCATTGGCGACGCATTTTGGTAGCAAAGTCGTTATCAAAACTAATGTACGTGAACATCGTGCAGAGTGGCTGGATTTGGCAAAACTAAACACCAATAACGCGCTAAAAACCAAGCTCGGCGATTATTTAGAATTGCATGCGCGCTTTGGTGCATTAAAAGATGTATTGGCGGATGTTACTGATCGAACCATTGATCGGATTGAGTGTTTTGATATCTCACATACCATGGGTGAAGCGACCATTGGTAGCTGTGTGGTATTCGACCAAGGTGGCTCGCGTCGCCGTGATTATCGTCAGTATGCCATCCATGACATTGTAGGCGGTGATGACTATGCGGCGATGAAGCAAGTGCTAACACGGCGTTATAAAAAGCAGCCGTTGCCAGATTTGTTGCTTATTGATGGTGGTAAAGGTCAGCTTGGTATTGCCAAAGAAGTATTAACTGAGTTGGGTATTCTTGGTGATACTTTGCTCATCAGTGTGGCAAAAGGGGAAGGGCGCAAGGCTGGGCTTGAAGTATTGCACTTTATTGACCACGAGCCGCTAGATCTGCCAATGGATAGTAAAGCGCTGCATTTATTGATGCATATTCGTGATGAGGCACATCGTTTTGCGATCACGGCGCATCGTAAAAAGCGTGATAAGCGACGTTCATCTTCAGTATTAGAAGTGATACCCGGACTGGGTGAAAAGCGTCGTCGCGACCTGCTCAATCACTTTGGTGGTATGCAGCAGCTACTAGGCGCTTCGCAGCAGGAGCTGGCAGGCGTGCAAGGAATCGGACCAGTACTCGCAAAAACTGTTTATAAGGTTTTGCATGAGTAGTTTTTGAAATATTAGCTTCCATCAGTCTTTATACAGCTAGTTATCTATAGATAATGCTGTACATTGGCTCAATAAAAAGTGGGCTGTTCCAGATAGTTTTATTTATCTGGAACAGCCCACTTTTTTAATAAATAAGCGTCCGCTATTCAGCAGTGTTTACTTTATAAGTCACAAATTTAAAATCTAACGCACTCTTTTCATCATGCATCTGCTCAGACGTTTCTGCCACTTCAAATTCAATTGGCAACTCAGGATAAAACGCATCACCATCAGTAATGTCGGTGTCTACATGGGTCAGTTCAATACGGTCGGTATATATTAAGGCATCGCTAAAGACACGCTCGCCACCAATGACCCAAATCGTATCCAGATGCGCGCCATGTGCCAGACTGGCTGCTTGTGTCAAAGCATCGTCTAGGTTGTGTACCACGTAAGCATTGTCCTTTCCGACGAGGCCTTTTTGCTCAGCATAATCCAATTGGCTGCTGATAATGAAGCTAACGCGCTTTGGCAAAGGCTTACTGCCCATCGATTCAAACGTCTTACGACCCATAATGACGATGCCTTGTATACCACCATCCATTTGTTTGGTCGTCATCTTCTTAAAGTGCTGCAAGTCTGCTGAGATATGCCACGGCAGCTCATTATCCTTACCGATACAACGGTTGCTACTGATAGCAGCGATTTGGGCAACTTCGGTGTGGGCATAACTCATAATCTATCCTTTTTATTATCTTTTACAATTTTAAGCTTATTTAAATCAGTCAATCAGACCAATGCTATACCGCAACTTTCGCTTTGATAGCAGGATGCGACTCATAACCCTCAACATTAATATCTTCGTAATTGAAGGCAAAAATATCATTAACATCAGGGTTAAGCGTCAACGTTGGCAGTGTATGTAGCGAACGCGTCAACTGTAATTCAACTTGCTCACGGTGGTTTTGATAAATGTGGCAATCACCACCTGTCCAGATGAATTCACCGACTTCTAGACCACAAATTTGCGCGACCATATGGGTAAGCAGGGCATAACTGGCAATGTTAAACGGCACACCTAGAAATAAATCTGCTGAGCGCTGATAGAGCTGGCACGACAGTTTATTGTCCGCGACAAAGAATTGAAACATGGTATGACAAGGCGGTAAAGCAACTTGATCTGCTTCGGCAGGGTTCCAGCCAGACACAATCAAACGGCGTGAATTAGGATTGGTTTTTATTTGCTCGATAACCTGAGTGATTTGATCGACACCATCAGCATGGTAATTACCGTCTTCATCTTTGGTTGCGCCATAATTGCGCCATTGATGACCATAGACAGGACCCAAATCGCCAGCAGGTCGATTAAAGCGCGCCGTCTGCTCTGCAGTAGCCCATTCGTTCCAAATTCGTACGCCATTGGCTTGCAGGTAATCAACGTGAGTACTACCACTTAAAAACCAGAACAGCTCATAGGCGATGGATTTAAAATGGACTTTTTTGGTGGTTAATAGCGGAAACCCTGACGCTAAATCAAAACGCAGCTGCGCACCAAAGTGGCTAAGCGTACCAGTACCAGTACGATCGCCCTTTTCAGTACCTGTGGTTAAAACGTGTTTGAGCAAGTCTAAGTAGCCCTGCTCGTTATTGCTGTTAATCATAAAAATGCTCGTCGGTATTGTTTAATATACGGCTTAATAAGCAGCTTGCTTACCCCAGTCATAGATGCCGCGTTTGTAGGCATAGATTAATAAGATAAAGCCAATAATTATCATCGGGGCGCTTAGCATTTGCCCTTTGGTTATCCAGCCTAACAGGATAAATCCCTGGTCAACGTCTGGCTGACGGAAGAACTCGATGATGAAACGGCTGACACCATAACCTAACATAAAAATACCGGTCGCTGCCATACGAGGGCGTGGTTTTGATGAATACCACCATAAGAATAAGAACAGCAGTAAACCTTCAGCAAGCGCTTCATACAACTGCGAAGGATGGCGAGGCAGCAGATACTGACCATTGACTTCAGTCATCAGCTCTTGGAGTTCAGGGTTGGTCTGTAATTGCTGCATATCAGCAGCAGCTGCTTGCGGGAAGTACGTCAACCAATTATAACCACCGTCAGAGACACGGCCCCATAGCTCACCATTGATGTAGTTACCAATGCGGCCAAACAATAAACCCGTTGGTACACATGGCACGACAAAATCTAGTACTTGGAATGGTGTCTTTTTATACTTGCGAGCGAAATATAGCATGCCAAGCATTACGCCGATCAAGCCGCCATGGAACGACATGCCGCCTTCCCAGACTTTGAAAAGATAGGCAGGGTTTTGTAGCAATTCACCGAACTGATAAAACAAGACGTAGCCAACACGGCCGCCTAAAATGACGCCAAGCGCACCAAAGAATACCAAGTCGGACACCATGTCGGTGGTCCAGTTATCGCGTTTGGTGCTGCGATACCAAGCTAGGCCGTAGGCGGCAGCAAATGCCAGTAAATACATCAGCCCATACCAATGGACTTCAACAGGCCCAATGGCTAACGCTACAGGATCGTACTGAGGATGAATCATCATAAGGGCATCATAATATTGGTAATAAAGTGCTGACTATAATAGCAAATTTCATTCGTCGAGCATACACAATTGCTATGATGCCAAGCAGTTAGCATTGAGAAGTTGAACGGTCGATACAGTGCAGAGCACATAGGGTAGGAAGCAGGTAAGATGCTGAATGAAACAGGACAAATAGCTGTAATCGTGAAAAGGTTTCGTAACGGTATGCAGTCTTGGCAGCTAGCAGCTTAGGATAAAAACGCCATTTTTAGCATTATCCAGCGTTCACTACCAAGTGCTTATAAATAAATGCAGTTAAGTAAAAGCAGCTAAATAGCGACCAGATCTTGTACGTTGTTTTCGACCATCGTGTCACCTGCGCCTTGCGATACTACTTTGCCACGTGATAGCACCGTGTAATTATCAGCCAATTCTTCGGCGAACTCGTAAAATTGCTCAACCAGCACAATTGCCATGTCACCTTTGTCAGCCAAGTCACGTAGAACTCGGCCAATATCTTTGATGATAGAAGGCTGAATACCTTCAGTTGGTTCATCCAAAATCAATACGGTTGGTTCAGAGGCTAATGCACGTGCAATTGCCAATTGCTGCTGCTGACCACCAGACAAATCACCACCGCGTCGATGCTTCATCTCATCGAGTACCGGAAAGATATCATATAAGTGTTTGGGTACGTGCTTTGCCTTGCTGCGTGAAAACTTAGCCATACCAATCAAGATATTTTCTTCTACTGTTAGTGTCGAAAAAATATCGCGCCCTTGGGGTACATACGCCAATCCTGCTCGTACTCGCTGCTCGGATGACATCTTACTGATGTCTTTATCATTGAGCAAGATTTGTCCTGATTTAATGGGTAATATTCCCATCAAGCATTTGAGTAGGGTGGTTTTACCCACGCCGTTGCGGCCAAGTACTACGCTGCATTCGCCGATGGGCGCTGTAAGCGAGACGTCTCTTAAAATATGGCTGCCGCCGTAATATTGATTGATATCGTTAATGTGTAACATGGCTGTCTCCTAACATTTGAATCGTTTCCTAATCTCTAAATGGCATAGCAGTTTGTCAATATTATTATTTCAGCTATCAATTCAGCTATCGACCTAAATAGGACTCAATCACTGCTTCATTGGCTTGCACTTCTGCTAACGTGCCTTCGGCCAAAATTGCTCCTTGTGCCAATACGGTGACTTTTTCACTGATGGCATCGATAAAGGTCATGTCATGTTCGACCACAACCAAGGTATGGTTCTTTTTGAGGCGTAGACACAGCTCGGCGGTATGTTCAGTTTCGGCATCAGTCATACCGGCCACGGGCTCATCAAGCAAAATTAGCTTGGGGCTTTGCATTAACAGCATGCCAATCTCTAACCATTGCTTTTGCCCATGTGAGAGCAAACCAGCGGGCTTGTTGATCTTATCGGTCAGGCGAATTTGTTGTAGGGTCGCGTCGAGGGTATCGCGAGTATCGGCATTGAGTTTGTTGAACAAGCTCTTGACCACACGTTTGTCTTTCGGCGCAGCAAGTAACAAATTATCCATCACCGTAAAGTTCTCAAAGACAGTAGGTTTTTGGAATTTACGTCCGATACCAGCTTCGGCGATTTCTTCGGTGGATAAGTTAGCAAGGTTGTGCGTTTGACCAAAAAACACGCTGCCTTCGGTAGGACGAGTTTTACCCGTGATGACATCCATTAGCGTGGTTTTACCAGCGCCATTGGGGCCAATAATACAGCGTAGCTCACCTTCTTCGATATATAGCGATAAGTTATTGAGTGCTCGAAACGAATCAAACCAAACACTTAAATCTTCTAAATATAATGCAATGCCATGGCTAAAATCGACGCCTGATGGCTTTGGATGACTGCGGCCAGTACCGCCGTGAGTACTTCCATACTCATTAATAATTTGCTCAGTCGTTGACGGTTTATCATTTAGCATTATTGCTTCTCCTTTTTGAATCGATCGAACAAGCCCATAATGCCATTGGGTAAAAACAACGTCACGACGACGAACAGTCCACCTAATATCAATAGCCAAAACTCAGGGTAGGCGACCGTAAAGTAAGTTTTCACAGCATTGACCACACCAGTACCTAAAATCGCGCCAATTAAGCTTCCTCTACCACCAGTCGCTACCCAGACGGCTATCTCAATCGAGTTCACTGGGTTCATCTCGCTCGGATTGATAATGCCTACCTGCGGCACGTATAGCGCACCTGCAATACCAGCGATGACAGCTGACAATACCCAAGCGGATAGCTTGTACCATAACGTACGGTAGCCTAGATACTGCAAGCGATTTTCGCTATCACGAATGGCGCCAAGCACTCGCCCATAAGGCTGATTCATTAAATGACGCAAACCCATATAAGAGACTAACAATGCTAAGGCCGTGACAAAGCACAGCATTGAGCGAGTAGAGGCAGCGGTAATGTCGTAGCCTAAAAGGGTAGTAAAACCAGTAAAGCCGTTATTGCCACCGAAGCCTGTCTCATTACGGAAGAACAGCAAGGCTGCCGCGTAGACCATGGCTTGAGTGATGATAGAAAAATAAACGCCTTTGATCTTGGAGCGAAAGGCAAAGAAACCAAAGATAAAAGCAACCAAGCCAGGCACTAATACAACCAGTGCGACTGCCCACCAAAAGTTTTGCGTGCCCGCCCAGTACCATGGCATCTCGGTCCAGCTCAAAAATCGCATAAAATCAGGAAGCGCATCGCCTGCTGTCTCACGTGTTAGGTACATGCCAAACGCATAACCCCCTAAGGCAAAGTACAGGCCATGTCCCAAGCTCAAAATACCGGCATAGCCCCAGACGAGATCTAGTGCCAAAGCGACCATGGCTAAAGCCATTATTTTGCCAATCAGAGTAATCCAGTAGGCTGAAAGGTGAAAGGCTGATGTCTCCGGCATAAGATGTAGCCAAGGCAGTATCAGTAGTACGGCAAAACATAATCCAATTAAAACAGCACTACGCGGGGTATCAGACAGTAATTTGGTCAGTATCATAGGAATCTCCTTATTCGACAAAGCGGCCTTTGAGTGCAAATAAACCTTGTGGCCGTTTCTGAATAAACAGAATCACAAGAACCAACAATACAATCTTAGCCAGTACTGCACCGATACCAATCTCAAGTACCGTACCGCTGACTCCAAGTCCTAAGGCAGCCAATACTGCGCCCCATACTTGTCCGACACCGCCGACAACGACGACTAAAAAGGTATCAATAATATAGGTTTGACCCAGATCAGGACCCACGTTGCCTACTTGAGCAAGGGCACAGCCAGCCATACCAGCCAGCCCAGAGCCCAAACCAAATGCCATCATATCAATACGTGCAGAGGGGATACCGACAGCACGTGCCATTTGGCGATTTTGAGTGACAGCTCGTATAAACAAACCAAAGCGAGTTTTGTTAAGTAAGTAAACCAGTAGCGCTACGACGATGACCGTGAATACGATAATGGCAATACGGTTATAAGGTAGTACAAGGCTTGATGACACTTGATACGCGCCGCTCAACCATGCTACGTTACTGACTTCAACGTTCTGCGCACCAAAAATCATACGTACCAATTGCATCAAAATCAGACTGACACCGAATGTCGCCAATAATGTCTCTAGCTCACGACCATATAATGGGCGAATGACAATGCGCTCGATAATCATACCGATGACAGCGCTGACTAAAAAAGCGGCTGGAATAGCGGCAAGCAAATACCAACCTGCCATATCTGGCATATAAGCTTGAAAGAAGTTTTGCACCATATAAGTGGTATAGGCACCAATCATGATTAGCTCACCGTGCGCCATGTTAATCACGCCAAGCAAACCAAAGGTAATGGCGAGACCAAGCGCGGCGAGCAGTAAAATACTGGCAGTACTCATGCCAGTGAAAATATGACCCGTCCATGTGCTGATTTCGATACGGCGTGACACGCTAGATTCAGCATCGATAAGTGCAGCTTTAAGCGAGGCATCTAAGCCATCAGCCGCGAGAGCAGATTCAATATCGACCAAAACTTGTGGGTTATCACTATCTGCAAGTAGGTTCACAGCTGCGATTTGAGTGGGTAGGTCACCATTTTTGAAATCTATACGAGCCTGTAATGCGGTTAGCGCTTTTTTGACTTTAGCACTGTCTTCATTTGCCGCTGCTGCGGTAATAATGGCTGGATCTACTTGGTCAATGTTGTTGGCTAAAATATCAACTGCTTGTAGTCGCTGTGCAGGTTTGTCAGATGCTAGCTTGACCTTAGCTTGTCCAAAAATGAGCGCCGAGCGTAGGGCGTTGGTCAGGGTGATTTGTGATAAATCACTTGGCCAATCTGCCGTTTCTTTTTTATCAGGATAAGTAAATAACTGATCATCTTTATTCAGTAAATACGTTTGCCCACCGTTGCCTTGATAAAGCTCATCATTTGCAATGAATTCAACCAAGCTATCTAAACTTTCAACCGATCCAGGCCAGTCACTTAACATGGTTTGACGCTTACTAAAATCACCCGCTACAAATTGTTGAATGGCATCGCCTGAACTTGTAGAAGTTGCTGTTGAAATATTTGAGGTATCTGAGGTGCTGGCTTGAGGAGAAGTGGCTGCGTTGACAGGTGTGACCAAAGATTGCTCACTATGAATGGTATTCGTATCGTGGTCATGTACCTGACCATCATGATCCGCATATGCTGTGGTGGTGAAAGTTGTTATGCATAATGCCATCAATGCAAGTAACCGCAGAGGCGCATAAATTGAAAAATGAGCCGCCTGCTGCATGACTTCACTGACTGATGCTTTTGGACTATTACCAGGTTCGGATGATGTTCGCCCTGCAAATGGGCGTAAAATATGGCGCTGCATGTGCGGCTCCCTGTTTTTACAGACAACAAACCCTTAGCTTCTATTGCTTAGCGGACTAAGCAGTAGAAGTGTTGATAAGGTTTGGAGGTATTTAAAAGTTGAGAATAAGTGTTAAAAATAAATGTAGAGAGTAGGCGATGGGTCGTTTATTTATATCGTTTATCCAGCTGGCTACTCTCCATGCGCTTTTCAGTACCACTTTACTTAGGAGATGTTCTATTTAGGAATGTATTCGCTCCAAGGCTGCGCTTGAATAACCTCTGGCGTTTTAAAAATCGTATCAAACTGGCCATCGGCACGGATTTGACCAATCATGACTGGCTTCCATAGGTGATGGTTTTTATCATCCATTTTCAATGTGTAGCCAGAAGGCGCATCAAATGTCTGACCAGCCATGCTGATACGCACCTTATCGACATCGGTGGTACCCGCTTTTTCAACGGCTTGTTTCCACATGTTGATACCCACATAGGTAGCTTCCATTGGATCATTGGTCACGACTTTTTCAGCATTCGGTAGTTTTTGGTCTAATGCATATTGCTTATAGCGTTTGGTAAATTCGCTATTGGTTGGGTTTTTGATCGACATAAAGTAGTTCCATGCCGCCAAATGACCTTGTAGCAGGCTGGTATCGATACCGCGTAGCTCTTCTTCGCCGACTGAGAATGCCATGACTGGAATGTCTGACGCTTTGATGCCTTGGTTCGCCAGTTCACGATAGAACGGGACGTTTGAATCACCGTTGATGGTAGAAATTACCGCTGTCTTTTTGCCCGTTGAGAATTTTTTAACGTTAGATACGATGGTTTGATAATTGCTGAAGCCAAATGGTGTGTACTCTTCCATGATGTCTGCATCAGCCACGCCTTTCGATTTTAAAAAGGCCTTTAAAATCTGGTTGGTGGTACGTGGATAAACATAGTCAGTACCTAACAATACAAAACGCTCTGCACCGCCACCTTCTTCACTCATTAAGTACTCTACCGCTGGAATGGCTTGCTGATTTGGTGCCGCACCCGTGTAAAAAATATTTTCTGATTGCTCTTGTCCTTCATACTGGACTGGATAGAACATCAATCCGTTTAATTCTTCAACCACTGGCAGTACTGATTTGCGTGATACCGAGGTCCAACCACCAAAGATGACATCTACTTTATCTTGAGTGAGTAGCTGACGGGCTTTTTCGGCAAACAATGGCCAATCAGAAGCAGGGTCGACGACTACAGGTTCTAGCTGCTTGCCCAGTACACCACCATTGGCATTGATCTCATCAATGGTCATGAGTGCCGTGTCTTTTAGAGAAGTTTCAGAGATGGCCATGGTGCCAGATAGCGAATGTAAGATGCCCACTTTGATCGTGTCGCCATCAGCGGCAGGGGTAGTCGTTGTCTCTGTAGTGGTTTCGGCCGTTGTCTCTGTGGCTGTCGCGGTTTCGGCAGGTTTTTGACAGGCAGCGAGACTCAAGCTACCAACGACGGCAATCGCTAATAATGAAAAGCGTGATTTGATTTTGCCGTGCAGATGAGTGTCAACAAATTGAGGATTGGCTAAAGTTGGTAACGAAAACATGGACATCTCCTAATAAATACAAAAGATAAAATATTGCTCCTGAACACTTATTAAGAGTTCAAGTTCCGTGCCAAGTAAAAAAAGCCAATAATCGTGTAATAATTGAGCAATAATTAAGTATTGTTTAATATATTCATTAATTTAGTGCATGATTACTAATACATTGCACCATAACAGGGAAATGGATAAAAGTTTGGTGCAGCGTAAAATAGACGAATGATTGATAGACAGTCCGTTATTGCTAAAATGCTATAAAACGGCTACGGTATTGTTGGGAAGAGAAGTACTATTAGCCGCTAAATAATGTTTTTTAAGCAACATTGGCCTGATGCTATATATTGCCGCTTTTTTATTCACCAGCAGACCTTTGCGCTGATGCCATGATGGATTTTTATTTCTAAGGAATGATGTATGAACGCACGATTAGCACAGTGTTCTATCTCTATGGATAATGCAGGCTTACGAAAGCTGAGCAAACAGATGACTAAAACTGCGGCAATGCCACTTGTTTTTTTGAGCACTGCTGCCTTTGGATTGTCTAGCGCCCAAGCTGCGGTGAGCGTTGTGGAGAACGTGACTATTTATCAAGGGCTTGCCAGCGTGACACGGGCGCTGCCGATTACAGGTAGCGGTGAGCAAACCGTTGTATTTTCGTGCTTGTCACCTCAAATAGACAAAGAAAGTCTGAGCGTACAAGCGATGGACAGTGCCCGTGTTGGTGAAATCAGTATTGAGGAGCTAACAGGAGAGCAAGCAGCCCAGTGCCAATATCAAGGGGATGCTAAGGTGCAGACGCAGCAAAATACTTTAGCTAATATCAATGCTGAATTAGAAGCGGCCCGCTTAGCAAAAGCTTACTTGCAGAATTTGACCAAAGCCACGCAGGTCAATACAGATAGTACGATTGCCAATAACGCGCGTGATATAGAGTCTCAAGCGACCAGTATTAATCAAAGAATTTTAGAGATTCAGCAGCGGCAAGCGCGTGCGCAAGATGCACTGAATCAGCTGATGGCAGGTAGCGCGACATCAACCTTTAATAATGTGACACAGGTGAGTGTACGCACCGCCAGTCGCACGCCAAGTACCCTTAAATTGCACTACCAAGTGAGCGGTGCAGGTTGGGAGCCTGCGTATCAAGCGCGTTTAAATACAAATAGCGAGCAGTTAAGTATCACGGCCTCTGCGATCATCGCCCAGCAAACGGGCGAGAATTGGACAAACGTACCTGTGACACTCAGTACCGTGAACCCCAATCAGAGTACGACGGGACAACTGCCGTATGTGCAGCGTTTGTCATTATATGAAGAGAATCAAGATGCTAAGGTTAGGCGTGAGTCACCTATGATGGATGCCGCTCCTGTTATGATGGCAGAAACGGCTTACACCAAAGGAGCAGCAGCGCCTATGGCACCGCTACCGAATTTCACCGTCAGTAGCCAGAATAAAAATGGCATCATCGAGTATCGCTTACCGCAGCTGGTCAGTATTCCAAGTGATGGCAGACGAGTACGTACAGTGATTGGAGAGCAATCTGGTAGCAGTAAACTATGGATTCGCAGCACACCAAGCGTCGAGACGGCCGCCTACTGGTATGCATCAGCGCCATTTCTAACACCAGACTGGGTAGATGGTTCGCTACAGCTGTACCGTGATGACAACTATGTAGGTCAATCACGTTATAGCTACCAAATGCTAAAAGAGCAGGGGATTGGGTTTGGTAGCGATTCAAATATGATGGTCAAAGAGCTGACCAATGAAGACAAGCAAGGTGAAAAAGGTGTGCTAAACCGTACGCAAACCTTAACAACCACCAACGCCTATCAATTTACCAATCAGCATAATCGCGGTGTGCGTTTGCAAGTATTGGGCAGTGAGCCTATCAGTCGCGACGACAGTCTGAAGGTTACGGTCACTCATACGCCGCCTGTGACCGAGCGAGATTGGAATGACAATCAAGGCATAGTGGCATGGGAGTTTGACTTAGGCAGTAAACAGTCAAAAGTGATACGCTCGACGTCTCAAATCAGCTATCCTGCCAATAAACTATTGAGTGGTAACTGATAAGCAATGCCTAATGAGAGCGTGTTCTCGTTTTAAAAACGATGATAAAAATGAGCACACGTCTTGGCAAATAAGGTCACGACCGAAACCTGATTTGCTAAAAGCATTGGTATAACAGAAGATTATTATAAAAGGAGTGCTATGTGTATTGTCGCCATTGCTTGGCAGTTATTTGATGAGTTGCCATTGGTATTATTATCTAATCGTGATGAGTTTTTTGAGCGTCCAACGGATCGGCTGTATCAGTGGTCTGACCAGCCTATTTATGCCGGACGTGATCAACAAAGTGGCGGCACGTGGTTAGGGATTCATCAAGAAAAGAAGACAGGTTTTTTTGAGCAAAACGGACGCTGGGCAGCAGTTTTAAATTTTCGTGATGGTGTGCAGGCAGGGACAGATGAGCGTTCGCGTGGTGCACTCGTGACTGACTTTTTGACAAGTTCTATCAGCCCAATGGATTTTGCCCGCCAACTTAATTTACAAGCGTATGCAGGCTTTAATCTGATCGTTGGCGATACATCACAAGCCGTCATCGTCAATAATCGCGGTCATGCGCCAACGCCATTGTATGCAGGTTTGCATGTGCTTTCTAACGGTCAGCCAGAGGACAGTTGGTTTAAGACGGAAAGACTGCGAGGAAGGCTGCGCCAAGAGGTGTTACCACTCATTGCCGAGGACAGCCGCGACGACTACTGGCAGTCGGCCGCCTTTGATGTATTGTCTGATAGTACACCCGCACCATCAGAGGATTTGCCAAATACTGGCGTAGCGATTGATATCGAGCAAATGCTATCTTCTGTTTATATTGCCCCTTTCGCTTTTGCCAATAGGCAAGCCAACCAGCCCACTTATGGAACACGGACGCAAAGCATTCTGACGTTGCGCAAAGCTGAGAATCAAGACAGAGATACGCCTTCAACATTGGTGGCTCAACTGGTCAGTCGTGAATGTAACTCTGAGTGAAAGTGATGGTATCACTAGGGTAGAAAATTGATGTTGTCAAACGACAGCCAAAAAAATACCCAGGGTAATCACTAATGCTGCTAGCGATTATCGTGGGTATCTGTATTAATGATGGTAGCTGGTTTACATCAGCAAGTGATTGTCTTGTTCAGGGATAATCAGTTCTTGCCTTAAGGGAAGCTCGCGTACCAGTTCTTGCAAGGCACGGCGATAAACGCCTCGTTTAAAATGAATCACTTGTCCAAGTGGATACCAGTAGCTGACCCATTGCCAATGGTCAAATTCAGGCTTCCCTTCATCGAAGCGGATATGTTGTGTGTTTGGCTCATCTAAGCGCAGCAAAAACCATTTTTGTTTTTGCCCAATACATAAGGGTTGCTGACCGTGTCGCACGTAGCGTTTAGGCAGTCGATAACGCAACCAATCTTGCGTTACTGCCAATAATTCCACATGACGCGGATGTAAGCCGACCTCTTCCCAGAGCTCGCGATACATTGCATCCATCGGCGTCTCCCCACGGTCGATACCACCCTGCGGAAACTGCCAAGCGTTGTGACCAATACGTTTTGCCCACAGAACCTGCCCTTGTGTATTTGCCAAGATGATGCCGACGTTGGCGCGAAAGCCGTCTGCATCTATCATGACTAAACCTTTTTAATGTGTTTAAAAATAGCTTGTCTTGTGCTTATATTTTGACAGTAATCGTAGTTATTATAAGGTGATTGTTATCAATATAAGCTCAAAACGAGACTCATTACCGTCATTAAACCAAGAAACAAGCAAAATGTGTAACAGTATTTTGCTATAAAATGTTTCGTAAGTTTTACCTTTTAAAATCAATAGTTTATAAATAGACTTTTGTAGGTTTTAAGCGGGTTATATGGATAAGGTACAGCCGTAGACTAAATAGTAGAGAAATGCTCTATAACAGATTCTATTTAAAATCGACCCCCACATATCTGTATGCCGCTATGAATACGGCTTATATACTACTCATAAATGATAAAGACAGTATAAATGATAGCCATCGCACGGTAGTTGATTCCAAAGTGGGTCGACTGCAACACAGTAGCGCCATAAAATCTTGCTTTGGCCTGTGCTACACTAGCCCATCTATATGGATTTAAACGATGATTACTCTAAAAATAACAGTAGTGTAATCTCGCTTAAAATGTCATTTTATAGGCTTGAGTGTATCTCTCACACATTGAATCAACGATACAACAAACAAATAATATACCTATCAGAATAAGGACAAACAACCATGTCAGAATCAAAAGCAAGTGTCGTATGGCAAGAAAACAAAGCCTTTATGGGCGTGTCACCATCAGGACATAATGTACAGATCGATGCAGACAAAGAAAAAGGCGCCAGTCCAATGGAGCTGATTTTATTAGGGCTTGGCGGCTGTGCCAGCTATGATGTGATATCGATTTTAGAGAAATCTCGTCAAGAAGTGACCGATGTGCGTTGTGAATTGACGGCTCAGCGTGCTGAGACGATCCCAGCGGTCTATACCGATATTCATATGCATTTTGTCGTGACAGGTCAGGATATCAAAGATAAGCAGGTTGAAAAAGCCATCCATTTATCAGCAGAAAAATACTGCTCAGCCAGTCGTATGTTAGTAGCAGGTGGCGTTAACATTACTCATGATTTTGAAATCATAGCAGGCTAAGGGCTCATATAATAATGAATGCATTTTTTGAGTTGGTATCTAATACGTCAGCGTCCGCCATATGGGCAATGGTGGCAGCAAGTTTACTGCCATGGCTAGTATCCATCGTGGCAAAAGCATCTGGCGGTTTTAAAGTCAGAAATAATGCACATCCTCGCGATTTTTTTCAAAATGCGACAGGCGTGGCGGCACGTGCTAATGCCGCACAGCAAAACAGCTATGAAACCTTACCAATATTTTTGGCCGCCGTATTAACGGCGATGCTGTTCTTCGTACCGCAGTCAATCATCAATATATTGGCATGGTTATATGTGCTGATTCGGATTGGTTTTTGCGTGGCTTATATCACCAACTTATCGATGTTTCGTTCTATCCTTTGGGCGTTATCGATGGCTTGCTGTTTGATGCTGTTCTATTTAGCGATTCGAGTGAGTGTATAACACTAGAGCGTTAACTTTATACGCCCTAGATCAACCAAATATCAGCAGGTGATTATTGTTGTATGCTAGATTGTAGCGCACTGATAATCACCGCTTTATTTTTTTCTCGTTTGATACTGTCCCATAAAACTTTTGCTTCGCTATAGCCTTTGATGAGCATCGCGAGCCATTGCTTGTAACGACCCACCAATATCACCTCAGTTTTAGCCCGACCTTCCAAAAATTTTATCTGATGGCTGACCATTGCTTCCCACGATAACGTTGCCGCATTCAGCATGGCATCATCTGAACCGCAATCCACACGAGCAACCAAATCTGGACGGGTAACCGCGCCGCGACCTAACATTAGATGGGTTGTTTCTGCCTGCGCCATGCAATTATTTGCATGTTCCGCATTCCATATTTCACCATTGGCAATCACTGGAATATCAAGCGCGTTAAAGCTCTGGATTTTGTCCCAGTAGGCAGGTGGCTTATAGCCTTGAGTTTTGGTTCGTGCATGAATAGTGAGCCAATCAGCGCCACTAGAGGCAATTGCCTCACGAATATCATCCATGCGGCTGGTATCGGTGTAACCCAAACGAATCTTGGCAGATACAGGTATATGAGCAGGCACTGCTTGACGCACCGCGCTGATAATCTGATACATGGTTTCGGGTTCATCCAACAATACTGAACCACCACGATGGCTGTTTACCGTCTTAGCAGGGCAACCAAAATTGATATCAATAGCAGGTGCACCCAGCTCGGCAGCATAAGCGGCGTTGTCTGCCATCAGTTGCGCTTCGCTTCCTAAAAGTTGCAAATGAATCGGTGTGCCACAGGCAGTTTTGGCATCATGGCGCAGTTCTGGCACGTATTTATAAAACACATGCGCTGGCAAGACGTGTTGAGTGATGCGAATAAACTCACTAACTGACCAATCATAGGGACGGCCTAAATCTGCCGCAATCTGCGTTAAGATTTGCCGCATTAAAGGATCCGTTAAGCCTTCCATTGGCGCAAGTAAGCGGACGGGATTGGCAAATAACTGACGGATGGTATTTTGACGTGCTTGACGTTGCTGACTATTATTCATGCTTGTGGTTCACTGCTAGAGGGTCGTTATAAAAAAGATAGACTAGGAATTTAGAATGGCAAATACGAAAAGTGCCTAAGTTAGGAAAATTAAGTATTACCAAAAATCACTTTTTTGCCTGTCTGCAATCCTGATATCAAGTCTTTAATATGATGTATGTCCAAATTGCTCTGAGCACGCGTGCAAGCCACGTAGAGCAAACGCAACTCTTCTGGACTTATCTTGACTGCATTGGTGGTGACATCATAATAAAAATCATCGTCCAACTGCACCTTTCCCCATTCGAGCCCTTTGGCTTTGTGAGCGGTAGAGATGACATAGTCCGCATTTTCGATACTGGTTAAGCTGTTCACTGCTTGGCTTAATACATTGGTACCATGGTCATCGACCAACTTTACAAGTGTTTTGAGGTCGCTGCCTTCGTTGGTTTCGGCATACTCTTGCACGTCACCCCAGTTATAGAAGTAGGCCAGTTCAGGCACACCATAAGCCGACTTGCCATTTTTTAAATTTTCGGCGGCCTGACAGAATTTCAGCATACGGTCAGTGTCCGCTTGCAGCGCCACTCTATGACCGAGCTTAAGGCCAGTTAATAGCTGCGACATTGCAGCAGCATTAGTGCGACAGAGAATGGCGTCTTTTTTACTGTGCACCATGCCTTTGTCAGTAGAGGACTGCTTATTCGGGTTGCCTTTGAGCGGTACATCTTCTTGTAAGGCTTTTAATAAGGTATTGGCCACTTCTGCAATTGGCTCGCCAAAACGAAATGACTGCGTTAACAAGGTTTGCGGCAGCGGCAGTTTTTTCATGGCATTGACCGCACCGCGCCACTCGTAAATCTGCTGATGCGCATCACCCACATAGATGACCTGTCTCGGCTGCTGGGTCAAAATCCCCATCATCAATGGGTCGGCATCTTGGGCTTCATCGAACAAAATAAAATCTGCTGGAATACTTGGCTTAGACAATGCCCATAGCTTCAGGTAAATATCATGCCCAATGCCAGCAGGATGACGCGCATCTATCGACTGTAGCCAGCGCTGCTCGACGGCAGGGTAGAGCATCTCACGTAATTGCTCTGCATCAGAATCATCGAGCCAACTTGGGAAAATTATGTGTCTGGGGGCAGGGTAGCTGGCATGCGTACTACAAAAGTGACTCACTGCATCACTGACAAACCGCGACAATCGGGCTGGCGTGAGTGTGATGTATTTATTAACCCCATCCATTTGCCGACGGACTTGTACAGGTTGCAAGCCTAAATCATCACCCAGACGCTTGGGTGAAAAGCGCGGCAATGAGAGTTTTGCGGTGATGTCACGAGCCACATGACGATACGCAAGTGAGTGAAAAGTACGACATTCCACATGTGGTGGAAACTTTGAGCGAGCATCATTAGCAATCGTTTTGTTAAAGGCTAAATATAAGCCACGTCCACGCAGGCGCTCACCGATTAGCTTTAATGTCGTGGTTTTACCAGCACCCGCATAAGCCACCACTTTGAATGACTTGTGATCCATCGCCATATTGAGCGCATTCAATTGCTCATCAGTGGGATCGCTCATATAAGCTGGCATCGATGCGGACATAATAAAACTACCTAATACAAAAAATGATTAAAAACAAAGGGGGCAAAAAAAGCCACTGGATAAACAATGGCTTTTAAATAATAGCTTATAAAGGATAGTACTAAAACGTACTAACTAAAATATGATAATAAGCATAAGGCTTATTCGTGGGATAAGAGTCAAACAATATAAGAACTAGATTAAACCATGGACTTATGCAGGCCTAATCTTAGTAAGATACGCGCCAGTCAGTGGTGCTATTTTAATACAAATCATCGTGTTAAGGGCTTTATTTTTTATCGATCAATACTGATGCTAGAGCAGGGCTACGCTCTTCTTTGATCAGAATTTTCGATAAAAACAAACCAAGCTCAAACAACAACCACATCGGAATAGCCAGCATCAGCATCGATACGCCATCGGGAGGTGTAACGACTGCTGCCACGGCAAAGCAGCCCACAATAATATAGCGGCGTTTGTCTTCTAGACTCTGAATGGAGACAATGCCAGTCAATATCAATAGCAAAGTGACGACCGGAATCTCAAAGGTTAAGCCAAATACCATAAACAGTTTTAGCGCAAAGCTTAGATAACTGTCAATATCTGTCATCGGTAGGACGTTTTGCGGGGCAAACATAATAAAGAATTTCAGGACGCCTTTGAGCACAACAAAATATGAAAAGGCTACCCCTGCATAAAACAGAAAGATAGAGGATAGTAATACTGGAATCGCGATTTTCTTTTCTTTTTTATATAGACCAGGTGCTACAAACGACCAGATTTGATACAAAATATAAGGCATAGCAAAGAATGCAGCGACAAAGACCGTCAGACGTATCGGTGCCATAAAGTTAGAGGTAATGTCTGTCGCAATCATCGTCGAATTAGCAGGTAGTTGTGCGACCAAAGGGTCTGATAGTAGGTTGTAAAGCTCGCGCGAATAACCGACTAAAGCTAAAAATATCACCAATATCGCCACGCATATTTTGATCAAATGCCGACGTAACTCAATCAAGTGCTCAGTAATAGGCATGTCACCCAGTGAGCTTAAGACATCAGTAGAGGCTGTTTTTTCAGTAGACTCAGTGTTGCTGATAGGCTCGCTGTTTCCTAAAGCTTGCCCATTCCCGACCGTATCTGTACTAGTCAGTTTTTCTTGGCGGCTTTTTTTGCGTTTAAATAATCCCATCAGTTAGCCTCCTGATTCTTGACAGAAGACGGCATGCTTACTGGGCTGTTTAATAAAGTATCGGCTTTATAATTCGGCAGATAAGGTGGCATAGGTAGCCTGCGTGCTTTGTCATAAGTACCAAGTCTAAACCACATATTTTCCCAAGGACGTGTGACAATCGTTGGAGTGTCAGTCTTTGGAGTGGCAGCGGCTGGAGCGGCCGATACTTTACTATGCTCATCGCTCATGTTTGCATCATCGTTGATATCGGATGCTACCGTATCAGCCTCTAGGGTTTGATGACTGTCTGACATCGGAGTATTTTGCTCATCAGTCGCGTAGGCATAGTCAAATGCTTTTGGTTTGGCTGCTTGATGTGATTGCCGCGTACCATCACTGTCATGAGACTGCGAGTCATTTGATGTTTTTAGAGAATGGCTTTGTGAGTTTTCAAAGGCTTTCATATTGCCACGCATTTCAGCCATCTCACGCTTCATGTCGGCCTCAGTTTGGCGAATTTTGGCCAGCTCTTTTTGCATCTGTTGGCGCGTCTCTGCCAAGTCCAGCTCCGCCTCTATCTCAGACTGCAAAGTAGACACCGTACGTCGAATTTTGGCATACCACTGCCCAGCAGTACGCGCGGCTTGCGGTAGCTTTTCGGGGCCCAAGACAATCAAGGCAATCACCCCAAAAAGGAGTAGTTCAGAAAACCCAATATCAAACATAATGTTCCGGTATCACTGTCTAGATGCTATACATTGTGCTTATCATCAACCTTAGTGGTTGCTGGGCGCTCTTCGGTATGTGCCGTGCCATCATGGTCGAGAACCACCTGTTTTTTGGCATGCTCAGTATTTTCGTCTTTGACCGCTTCTTTAAAGCCTTTGACAGCGCCGCCCAAATCTTTGCCAGCATTTCTCAGTTTTGAGGTGCCAAATACGACAACCACAACGACCAATAGTATCAGCCAATGTGTAATAGAAAAACTACCCATAACGGTATCCTTGTGACTTGGTTTTCAGTCTTTATACGAGTGGAGTTTGTTCCATATAAGGATTATGAATGAAACAAACAGCATCAGCATATAATGCGAGATAAATCAGAGCTATATTATAACCTGCACTTATTACAAATTGGTGAAACCAACAGCCATCAAATACGATAGGCAGTTATTTTATCTCTCAAATGCTATCTGGACGCTTTTTCATCGATGCCTGATAACCCAAACCGTCTTCCTAACTCATTTAGGACAGCATCTGATTCGATATCAAACCATGCCAACCCAACCAAGGTATGGAACCAGACATCGGCCACTTCATAGATCAGCTCATGACGGGCGGCGTCATAATGCGCTTTGTTTTGCGCTTCATCACAATTTGCCAAATCTTTGGCAGCGATGATGCTCTCTGTACTCTCTTCACCCACTTTCTCGAGTATTTTATTCAAGCCCTTCGCATATAGGCTTGCCACATAAGAGCTGTCAGCATCAGCATGTTTTCGTTCTGCTAGTACGCTATCGAGTTGCTGAAGCACAGAACCTTTATGCGCGTGTGCTTGACGGTCATCATCACCAGAGTTCATCGCAGTATGTTCGGTATTAGACTGGGTGCTGGCAGGTTTGGGGGTGTCATAAATATCAGCAGGGTCTTTTAGTACCTTATCGACTGTGTGCCACTCAGGTGTCGCGCCAGACAGATCCAAACTCTGATAAAAACAAGATTCACGGCCAGTATGGCAGGCAATGCCACCTGCTTGGGTCACACTCAGTACGATCACATCGGCATCACAGTCTAAGCGAATATCATGTACCGTCTGCGTATGACCTGATGATTCGCCTTTATGCCATAGTTTGGCACGCGAGCGCGAAAAATAAACCGCGGTTTGGGTTTGTGCAGTGAGCGCTAGCGCTTCTACATTCATCCACGCCATCATCAAAATGCGACCTGATTGGTAATCTTGTGCAATTGCAGGAATCAAACCATCAGTGTTGAAATTTACGGCAGTCAGCCAAGCAGGTAAAGTCATAATGTATCAGTCATCTTATAAGTAGGAAGTAGAAAAGGGTAATGAGTGGTGAAGTAAATAGATATATGATTTTGATAAATATAGGGTGTGAGCGAGACGGTTGCCTTGATAAGGCAATGATAAAGGCCATAGTGCTACTAGAGCTGAATGATTAGTAGAGCAAACCTTCAAACATATCAGATATTAGCAAGTATTTTAAATCCTAAATAAATGCGGATACAGTGCTTCTTTGGTCGCATTATCAATGATAGTCACTTTGTTGAGATGAAAATCATAGTTGACGAAGTGTTGTTTGGCTTTTGCGACAGTCTCGCCCGTGTGCATGCGAGTGACTTTCATCACTATATTGCCGCCATTATCATACAACGGCTCAACGCCGACCTCAAACAAAAGCGCTTCACGCACCCGTATACGGGCAGTAATCTCCAACTGCAATGTATCAACGATCAGGCCTTGGTGATCTGCATTGACTTCTTTAATACCTTTGGCATATAAGAATCGCAGCCGCGCCTCAGACAGCAACGCTGTGAGTGATTCGATAGTGACATATTGATTCATGTCCGTTTCGGTATGACGCACACGCATTACTGCTTCGAAAACAAATAGATCATCATTAAACACCAGCGCCTGTTTTGACACATTGCCTCCTAGGTTAATGGTCGGCAGACATACTCTGCTTCACATAATGTGTGCTGGTCGTATTAAACTGATTACGAGGTTGTTGCCAAACTTAATAGCCATCAATCGCAATAGCTATCAAACTTAATAAAAGCTAAGCCCAATCACGGTAACTAAGCGCTTGGTTTTATCGGCACCCAAACCGTCTTATCGCTTAGTATCTACTTAATCACAGCTTAAGCATACATTCAATCTATTTGGTGGATTTTTGGCAAAAATATCTTCATTTATGCAAAATCTGATCAGATAGGATAGGGCGGTATTGCGCGTGCTTATTTGCCTTTGTTACCTAATGGCGTTGCACCGAAACTTTCCTTGGCAAAACAGCGTACTATCTGCTAAAATACGGCCTCCCACCTCGAGGCAAATAGAGGTTTAGTGCTTGTTTTTAAAGCCACTATTCGTTATGTACTATTTGACGACCAGGTTCTATCAAAGACAAAGAGGCAAATCATCATGAAAGTTAAGATGAAAACCAGAAGCGGTGCAGCTAAACGCTTCAAAAAAACAGCAAACGGCTTCAAGCGTAAGCAAGCAAACAAAAGCCATATCTTGACCAAGAAATCAGCTAAGCGTATTCGCCAGTTGCGCGGTCTTAAGATGGTGGACAAGTCTGACGAAGCAGCAGTTCGTCGTATGTGCCCATACATCTAATAGCCTGTCGTCATATGCATTTAATTAAGCGCTATTTAATTAATAGCCACTTAATTAAAAATATTTGACCTTGCAATCTGATAACGATGTCTACTATTCGATGACATCGTAATTCGTTTAATAATGATTAAAAATATCTTGGAGTAATTTATGGCCCGTGTAAAACGTGGTGTACAGGCGAATCGTCGTCACAAAAAAATCCTAAAACGCGCAAAAGGCTACTACGGTGCCCGTTCACGTGTTTACCGCGTAGCGGTACAAGCAGTGACCAAAGCTGGTCAATATGCTTATCGTGACCGTCGCAACAAAAAACGTACCTTCCGTCGTCTTTGGATTGCACGTATTAATGCTGGTGCACGCTTAAACGGTTTAAGCTATAGCCGCTTTATCAATGGCATGAAAAAAGCTAACATCGCAATCGATCGTCGCGTTCTAGCTGACATCGCTATGCATGATGCAGCGACTTTCACAGCATTGGTTGAAAAAGCAAAAGCGGAACTAGCATAAATATTAGCCTATCTAAATGAATAGCACTAATATTGATTAATAGTACGATATTAATAAAAGCTACCGCTGGTCGGTGGCTTTTTTTATATTAAATTATTTTATGCATATTCGACGTTGAGGTTTTATTAACATCAAAGCATGCTTATCATCGTCTAAATATTCAAGCCATTCTTATAAGCAGTCTTTGTATGAATTTTTATATGAACATAACTGAATAAATGGTTTGCAATATTTGGTCAAGTCCCTAAAATTAATGGTCTGTTTAAATCAGGAATAATGCGTCTTATGACTACCCCTGCTGCTATCAACGACTTGTCGGCGCTACCGACCTTATCCTCAGAGCTCAACGAGCTTAACGAAAATCAGCTCATTGAGTTTGCTAGTGCTGCTGAAGCATTAATTTCACAGATTAATGATGCGCGTGAGTTACAAGATTTGCGTGTGCAATTGACGGGTAAAAAGAGCCCGTTAACTGGCTGGTCAAAGCAGATGGGTAAGCTCAGTGCTGATGACAAAAAAACTTACGGTGGCTGGTTGCATCAAGTACGTAGCCGTATTCAGCAGGCATTGACTGATCAGCAGCAGCAGCTAGAAGTTGCTGAGCTGAACGCTAAGTTAGAAGCTGAAAGCATTGATATTACGCTGCCTGCTCGTGGTGGTCAAAAAGGTCATTTGCATCCAGTCACGATGATTACTCAGCGCATGCAGCAGTATTTTATTCAAGCAGGCTTCAATGTCGCAACCGGCCCTGAAGTCGAGAGCGATTACTATAATTTTGAAGCACTCAATATTCCGTCGCATCATCCAGCACGTGCGATGCATGATACATTCTATTTTGATGCGCATTACCTACTGCGTACGCATACCAGTCCTGTGCAGATTCGCACGATGGAAAAGAATGAGCCGCCTATTCGCATTATTTGCCCAGGTCGCGTCTATCGCAATGACTCAGATCAAACCCATTCGCCGATGTTTCATCAGTTAGAGGGGCTTATGGTTACTGAGTCGAGCACCTTCGCTGAGCTAAAAGGCCTGATTAGTGAGTTTTTAGAAGCATTTTTTGCCAAAGAACTGACTGTTCGTTTCCGCCCATCATTTTTTCCGTTTACTGAGCCTTCTGCAGAAGTAGATATCTTAGATGATAATGGCAAGTGGCTTGAGGTCATGGGCTGCGGTATGGTACATCCACAAGTACTGACCAATTGCGGCATTGATGCTGAAAAATACACTGGCTTTGCATTTGGCATGGGTATTGAGCGCTTTGCGATGCTTTATTATGGTATTGACGATTTACGTCTGTTTTTCCAAAATGACGTACGCTTCTTAAAGCAATTTGGCTAGAGTTTTCCTTATGCTTATATAGTCAGTTCAAGATAATTTAGATACAAGGAAGGCGAGTGAAAGTGCTACAAATTGTAGACTGAGCGAGCTTGACGCTGCATCTAGTTTATATAGGATTTATTATAGCAAGTGAATTCGCCAAGCGTTACTCCAACACTTTATTATAAAATTCTGATCCGAGATATTTATGAAAATTAGCGAACAGTGGCTACGTCAATGGGTGAACCCCACGAATACCAGCGAACAGTTGGCCGAACAGTTAACCATGGCAGGACTAGAGATTGATGATCGCTATGCAGTTGCTCGTGCCTTTAGTGGTGTGGTCATCGGTGAAGTTGTCAGCGTTGAGCAACATCCAGACGCGGACAAACTGCGAGTCACGCAGGTAAATATCGGTGAAGCTGAGCTGCTACAAATCGTATGCGGCGCACCTAATGTCACCGTTGGTATGAGAGTACCTGTTGCCACCGTTGGGGCAGTGCTGCCAAGCGATGATAAAAAAGGTTTTAAAATTAAAAACGGTAACCTACGTGGCGTGGCCTCTAACGGTATGCTGTGCGGTGCTTCTGAGATTGACTTAGTTGACGATATCGATGGCTTGCTTGAATTGCCAGCAGATGCACCAGTTGGTAAAGATATCCGTGAATACTTAGGCTTGGACAATCAGATATTAGATATTTCGATCACACCAAACCGTGGTGATTGCTTTAGTGTTCGTGGCATCGCGCGTGAGATATCTGTCATTAATGATTTATCTATGCAAATGCCAAGTATTCCTGACAATGTAGCAGTCAACGCTAACGGCGCAACGCCAGCCGTCACGGTAAGTGCCGTCGAAGCCTGTCCACGCTACTTATTACAATCGATTAGCAATATTGATCGTAGTATTGAGGCACCAAAGTGGATGCAAGATGCCCTCGTTCAATCAGGACTACGTTCACACAACTTCTTGGTTGATGTGACTAACTATGTATTGATGGAGCTGGGTCAGCCGCTACATGCTTTTGATGCAGATACTATCGTTGGTGATATCGTTGTTCGTCTGGCACAGCCTGCTGAGACCATTACTTTGCTCAATGAGCAAACCATTACTCTAACGGGTGATGAGCTTGTGATTGCTGATGATAAAGGCGCACTGGCACTGGCTGGTATCATGGGCGGTCAGCGTAGTAGTGTGACTGATAGTACGACCAATATTGTTGTAGAAAGTGCTTTCTTTGGTCAACTTGCTATCGCCGCTCGTGCACGCCGCTTTGGTTTACATACTGATGCATCGCAACGTTTTGAGCGTGGGGTAGATTTTGAGTTACCAGAAATCGCATTGGCACGTGCTTGTGATTTGATTATTAGCGTCACTGGTGGTCAAGCGGGTCCTATCGTGAAAGCTGAGAGTGCTGAGCATTTACCAGCACGTGCGCCAATTACTTTGCCAATCGCGAAAGTACGCGATGTTATTGGGATCGATATTGACCCAACAGAGATGGTGCGTATCTTAACCCAATTGGGTTTTGACGTAGAGCAGCAAGCCACCGAACTTGTTTGCAAGCCGCCGTCTTATCGCTTCGATATGAGTATCCGCGAGGATCTCATCGAAGAGATTGCTCGCATCTATGGCTATGACAATATTCCAAGCGTCCTGCCACATCTGCAAGTTAGCATGGATTATGATGATACCGCAGATTTGACTCATGAGATGAAGCTAGCATTGGTCGATACTGGTTATATGGAAGCGATCAGCTTTAGCTTTAGTGATGCCAAACTAGAAGCCTTACTCGATGATGAAGCACTGGGTGAAGTCTTGGCACTGGCCAATCCAATCTCTAGCGATTTGGCAGTGATGCGCCGCACTTTGTTATCGAGCTTATTACCTTGTGTACAATACAATCTGAATCGTCAACAACCACGTGTGCGTTTCTTTGAGACAGGTCTGAGCTTCGTCGGTCAGAGTATCAGCGAATTAGTACAGACCCCGAGCATTGCTTTGGTTGCTGTTGGTGATGTATGGGATGAGCAAGCTTATCAAAATCGTGCTTTAGATTTTTATGATCTAAAACACGACATCGAGCAGCTGTTACCAGCACAGATCGATAGCACCCGTATTCGCTACGAGCGTAGTGCATTGAGCTTTTTGCATCCGGGACAAAGCGCCAAATTATACATTGATGAGGTGTATGTGGGTTGGCTCGGTCAGTTGCATCCAAAGACGGCAAAACAATTAGATTTGCCAACGACATGGGTAGCGCAGCTATCACTTGCACCATTATTGGATATTACCCGTGAGCAGCACACCATCACTACGCTAAGTAAGTTCCCACAAGTACGCCGTGATATTGCTATCTTGGTAGACAGTGATATCAGTGCTCAAACATTAGAGTCAACGGTACGAGTCGCCGCTGGTCAGTTGCTCACTGACTTATGGCTGTTTGATGTCTATCAAGGCGACAAAGTACCTACCGGTCAGCGTTCATTAGCATTTGCACTTATTTGGCAAGACAAAGCACAAACGCTGTCTGATGATGCGGTAAAGGTTGCAACGGATAAAGTAGTACAAGCATTAACAGATAAACATTCAGCACAGCTACGCGACAGCTAATACTGTGTATCTGTAATACCCAATGCTCTGCAGTTTTCTTGTTTGGAGGACTGCAGAGCATTACTATTCGTAAAAATTATTATTCATAGAAATATGTTAAGTGGTTATTAATAAAGGATTTTCATATAGATTGTGCTAAAAGACAGTCAAAAAACCTTTATAATAGCCAGTCTTAATCCTCATACCGCTAAACCATGATATTCGACCATCACGACATAGCATAGGAGTCGTACTGTGAGCACCTTAACCAAATCTGACATGATTGAGCATTTAATGAGTCACCTAAACCTAACGCGCCAAGAAGGTCGCTGTCTGGTAGAGAACTTTTTCGATGAATTGTCAGAGAGTTTGATTGACGGCAAAGAGGTCAAGCTTTCAGGCTTTGGCAACTTTGAGCTTAAAGACAAAAATAGCCGTCCTGGCCGTAACCCAAAGACGGGCGAACCAGTGGCAGTATCTGCACGTAGAGTAGTGACTTTTAAAACGGGACAGAAGTTCCGTCAAAAGGTAGATGAGCGTCTGTTCGAGGCTTAATTGATGCTGGCATATTGATAAGATGGATGTCTTATGGGTTTTTACATACAACTCATAAGATATCTAGTACACGTTTATATATCGCTATTTCCTAGCTTATGGCTGTCTGCATAAGATAACGTAAAGTCAATCTCAGCAATTATCTCAAATGACACAAATTTTAGGCATAAAAAAAGAGAGCATAAGCTCTCTTTTTTACTATAGTAGGTCTATTGTATAAACAATAGAATTACTTAGCTTCTTCAACTACAACTTCGTCAGATGCTTCAACAGCAGCTGTATCAGTTTCGCTAGCTACGTCTACGCTAGTAGTAGTACCGTCTACAGGAACTTCAGCGTCCATTTCGTCAGTAGCAGTTGCAGCTTGTGCATCAGCGATATCAGCTTCAGCGCCGGCAACAGCAGCATCAGCGTCAGCAGTCATTTCGCCTTCAGCAGCAGCATCGTCAAGCTCTGCAGATGCGTCTTGCACTTCTTCTTGTGCGTCAGATAAATCTTCAGCAGCGTTTTCTTTGCTGCTGTCACAGGCAGTTAGGCCCATAGTTGCAGTCATGATACCAGCTAGAGCAAGTAATTTAAGTTTCATAAGGTTTTCTCCGGAAAAATGAAATGAGCAGTAGCAGCAACGACAAATTGAACTTCGAGATTCCTCAAAATTCAACTAGGATTAGTCACAGCTACTCAGCTTCCACGCATTCTATAGGTTTTCTATGTAAATAGAAATAGGCTGTACAATTAAGTAACAATAATATTGAAAATAATATTTTACTTTGTCTGTTTGATAGTATTTTTAATACAAAAAACGCAATTAATCGACGTATAATCAATGACATCGGCATATATGAGACCAATCATATAAGTATCCTTACGACATGTTATTTGGCTATTTGTGATACTCCTATAGGCAGAATCAGAGGTAAATAGTCCGATTAATGGTAAGTGAGTGAGTCAAAATATTAAGAGCTATTTTAAATATTCTAAAACAGCTTGCTTTTTCGATATTAGACCAATGTATCAAAACGAAAAGCTGTATTAAATACTTTATTAAGAAGCGTGTTACATTAAAAAGAGCATTCAATCAAAAAAAGCTCGACACCATATGGATATCACATAAAATTAATTAGGATCAATACGAATAGCAGGCTATCGTATGTTTGAGGAATTCAGTTATGAAATGGCAAGGCAGACAGGGCAGCTCTAACGTCCGCTCGAGTAAAGGCGGCGGTAAAGTATTGGGTGGGGGTATTGGCGGTATTATCATCGCAGGTATTTTATGGTTGGTATTTGGGGTCAACCCAATGACGGCGTTACAGACAGGACAAGCGGTTACAGGTGGCGGTAATAGTGGGACATCTACTGAACCTGCGACCAGTAACGATCGAGACACACAGTTCGTAAAAGTCGTATTGGCTGACACGGAGGCGGTCTGGCATCAAATATTTAATGAAGCAGGCAGCACTTATCAAGAGCCGTCATTGATTTTGTTCAATGGACAAGTCAGCTCGGCTTGTGGCAGTGCGAGTGCTGCCACAGGTCCTTTTTATTGTCCAGGGGATCAGACTGTTTATCTAGATACGTCCTTTTTTGTAGAAATGCGTCAAAAACTTGGTATTTCAGGCGATCAGCAAGGCTCTGGTGATCAAGAGAACCAAGGTAAAGCAGGTGATTTTGCGCAAGCTTATGTTATCGCGCATGAGGTTGGTCACCATGTACAGACGCTATTGGGTATCTCTCAACAGGTTAGTGAGGCCAGTAGACAAGTCTCGCGTTCAGAAGCCAATAAGTTGTCGGTATTGCAAGAATTACAGGCGGATTGTTTTGCTGGTGTATGGGCACAGCGCAATCAAGAACGTGTACAGTTTTTGGAAGCAGGTGATATTGATGAAGCTGTCAATGCAGCGGGTCAAATCGGTGATGATCGCTTAGCAAAAGCAGGCGGCGGGGCAGTCGTACCTGATAACTTTACCCATGGTACCAGCCAACAGCGTGTTGAATGGTTCACGCGTGGTCTAGAAAGTGGCAATGTACAGTCTTGTGATACCTTTAGCGGTGCGCTATAAGTATATTGTGACTGACTGACTGACTGATGATAAGAATATTTACTTTAGCCGACGAGCCAACACAAAAAAGCCTGCAATTGATTGCAGGCTTTTTTGTATTGGCTAAGGTTCTATCAAGGCAAGAGTAAACCTTGATAAGATCAATTAGCGAGTTTGGTCAAGAATATAAGCACCAGCACCACCTACAGCAGCACCACCAAGTGCGCCACGAGCGATATCTTTACTATCGCCATTGCTTTTAAGAACTGCACCAGCAGCTGCGCCAACAGCAGCACCTTTAGCAGTGTTGCTCAAACCACTGTTATAGCCATTAGTTGCACAGCCACCCATGATAAGAGCAGAACTAGTGATTGCCGTCATTGCGATTGTTTTAGCAAATTTCATATGATTACCTATAGATTCATCAAGTTTAAAATATTAGACCCTTAAAGTAAGGCATCTAGATTATTTTCAAGTTTATTCCTACCACCTATCATCATAATCGTTTACTGACTACAGGGTCGTAGTAAAAACGCTAATCTTTGCAAACAAGATGTAAGCGATGTTGCCACACTGTGTCATCGGTGGTACTTGTGGCTTGTATTGGATTATAAATTTCTTAATTATTAGACAATGAATATTTCACTCTTATAAATAAAAAAGACCACCTATTGGTGGTCTTTATATTGAATCAAAGCTAAATACGTCTGACAAACTAATCGAAAATTAGTTTTGTGATTTACGCTTCATTTGTTCAAAGAATTCGTCATTGGTTTTCGCTTCTTTTAAGCGATCCAACAAGAATTCAGTGGCTTGTACACCATCCATCGGTTGTAGCAATTTGCGTAGAATCCAAACTTTGCGCAATTTATCTTCATCCAATAGACGCTCTTCGCGGCGAGTGCCAGATTTTTTGATGTTAATTGCAGGGAAGACGCGTTTTTCAGCCAAATCGCGCTCAAGCGTAATTTCTTGGTTACCCGTTCCCTTGAACTCTTCAAAGATAACGCTGTCCATTTTACTACCAGTATCGATAAGCGCACTGGCAATAATCGTCAAGCTACCACCTTCTTCGACGTTACGAGCGGCACCGAAGAAGCGTTTTGGACGCTCAAGCGCATTGGCATCCAAGCCACCTGTTAAGACTTTGCCTGACGAGGGTATGACCGTGTTATAAGCACGTGCTAGACGAGTGATGGAGTCAAGTAAGATGACCACGTCTTGCTTGTGCTCAACCAAGCGCTTGGCTTTTTCGATGACCATCTCAGCCACTTGCACGTGACGCTGCGGCGGCTCATCAAAGGTAGAGGCAACCACTTCACCGCGTACGGTACGCACCATCTCAGTCACTTCTTCTGGGCGCTCATCGATCAATAGTACAATGAGATAACACTCAGGGTTGTTACGAGTAATCGACTGTGCGATGGTCTGTAGCAGCATCGTTTTACCCGCTTTTGGCGGTGCGACGATGATAGAGCGTTGACCTTTACCAATCGGAGCGATCAGGTCGATGATACGGCCAGTCAAGTCTTCGGTGGTGCCATTGCCCAGCTCGAGTTTTAAATGCTCAGTTGGGAATAGGGGTGTCAAGTTCTCAAAGATAAGCTTATGACGTGAACGATCTGGCGTATCAAAGTTAATCTCACCGACTTTTAATAGCGCAAAATAACGCTCAGAATCTTTGGGCGGACGAATCGTACCAGCGATACTGTCACCTGTCTTTAGGCTAAAGCGGCGAATTTGGCTAGGGCTGACGTAAATGTCATCAGGGCCTGCCAAATAAGAGCCTTCTGATGAACGCAAAAAGCCAAATCCATCCGGTAGAACCTCAAGGACGCCGTCACCATAGATGGCTTCACCGTTACGGGCATGGGTTTTTAGAATAGCAAAGATGATGTCTTGCTTACGGCTACGCGCCATATTATCAAGACCCATTTCTTTGGCGATAGCCAATAGCTCAGCGATTGATTTTTTCTTTAATTCAGTAAGATTCATAGATAGGTCATTAGCAATTGATCAGATGATAGATGCCATTAGCAGCACAAGTCAGGACAGTGATTAAAATAACGGTATTAGAATGATAGATGAGGTAGACAGCAGTGGAGTTTATGTAGTTTTGGTATTGCACGTTTGCTTATGTACGCGTTGCCATCATGCGAGGCAATGTCATAAGAAATAGAGAAAAAAAGGCTACATAAGGGTCTGCGTCAAAAACTCAATATCAGTAATTGCGTTCAGTCATTTTGTTCAGCAATGGTGTTTATAATGACGGTTGTGTTTTTGTTGATAAACACGAGGAGAATAGCGACAAGATACTTAGAAAAACAGTTGGTTTTCTCTTGTCAGCAGACTATACGGTCTTCACAATAGCGTTGTCAATAAATTTTGCCAAAAAAGTCATAGAATCAAGCTTTTTGCACAAAAAACAAGCAAAAAAGCCACTATCTTCATCAGATAATGGCTTTTTGATGGGTGCTACTTTACACGCAAAATAGTCTGTCGCGAAAAGCAGACTTATACATGCTTGTCCAATACTTTAGCCAATTCAGATTTTGGCTGAAGACCCATGACTGAGTCAACTTTTTCGCCATCTTTAAAGACAAATAGCGTTGGGATATTACGGATACCAAAACGGCTGGCCGCTTGTGGGTTGCTATCCACATCAACTTTGACAATTTTAACTTTGCCTTGGTACTCAGAGGCAAGATCTTCTAAAATAGGAGCAATGGCTTTACAAGGGCCACACCATGCTGCCCAAAAATCTACCAATACGGGCACATCTGACTCTAGTACGTCTTTGTCAAAGTCGGCATCGGTGGTATGTAAAATAAGGTCTGACATAATATTATCTCTCTTGTTTTATTATTTCTATTACCGCATAGCAACCTAAATATTGGTCTAGTAATAAGCTGATATGTGATTAAAGAATTGTTTGGAAGTGGCGAAAATGTGCCATTATATTAACATGTTTGTTCAATCTTGACAGATGCAGGCTGGTTAAATTGTTTAACAATTGCCATGAGTACAATAAATCAAAGCACTATATAGTCGATTCAATTTAAAAGTAGTACAAGGCAACCGAGTGTAGATGTCACTGTGATACTTCAAGCGAGGTTAACGATGTCATACTTTTATAGTGGAATAGTTATAATATCGCGATCAAAACCCTCACATCATACCCAATTTATATAAGTAGTTAATGTTATGTTTTTCACTGATGAAGCAGTCAACGCTCTAAATACCCAAGAAAATGCTTACCCCATTGAATTTTTTAGGGAGTTTGCCCAAGCGATTACAGTCTACGAAGATGACGATATTTGGGTGGTTGATAAGCCTGCAGGACTGCTGAGTGTCGATGGAAAAACGTTAAAGGTGAGTTTGCTTTCGCGCCTTGAGCGCGCCAATCCAGCTGTCAAATTGATTCATCGCCTAGATATGGATACCTCAGGGTTGCTAATTTTTGCAAAAAACGCCGCCGCGCAGACTCATATCAGTAAGCAATTCATTGAGCGTTTACCGCAAAAAAAATACCAAGCGCGTGTCTTTGGACAGTGGGAGCAGGTTGGCGCAACTGGCAAAATATCAGTGCCAGTACGCTACGAACCTGCGACCAAGCCGCGTCACATCGTCGATCACGATTGGTCAAAGCATGCACTGACGCTGTATGAAGTATTGGCCCATGAAACGTGTGATGGTCATACAGTCACAAGAGTGATGCTAAAGCCCGTCACAGGCCGTAGCCATCAGCTGCGTGTCCATATGGTACATGTCGATCATGTGATGATTGGTGATCCGATCTATGCTGAAGGTGCCGCATTAGAGATAGCACAAAGGCTCAACCTGCATGCACAGCAATTGCGTCTCAAGCATCCGGTATTGGGTGCTTGGATGGATTGGGAAAGCCCGTGTCCGTTCTAATGCCTTGCCAGTTTTAAAATGTGGCTCGCTGATGTATGTAATGTTGACTCAAGGGTTGTAAATAGTAGTGGCAAAGTTATGACCAATTACTGACTATAAGCACTGTATGAAGCAGGCAATGAATAGCAACTATCCACCGAACATTTTACAAAAAACACGCTCGCTATATAGCACCAGTCATGCAAACACAAGGATGAGAGTATGCTTGATATTACGACCACCGAACAGGCCATTAAAAATCGTTTTAGACGTAAAAGCCAAAAGTCGACCGCGCCAGCTGATTATGAAGTGATGATTATTGGTGCGGGCATCGCTGGTATTGGCATGGCGTGCCGTTTACAGCAGCAACAGCATAAAGACTTATTCGGTCATAAAAGCTCAAAACACCAAAAAAAGAAAAAATCGACCCATCAGCAAAAGAATCCGCAGCGCTTTGCTATATTCGAAAAACGTGCGGATTTGGGCGGGACCTGGGATTTATTCACATACCCTGGTATTCGCTCTGACTCTGATGCCTTGACGTTTGGCTACAATTTTCGACCGTGGTTAGATTACAGAATGTTGGCAAAAGGCAGTGATATCAAACGCTATATTGCAGATACGGCGCGTGAATTCAAAGTGACTGAGCACATTCGCTACCAGCATGAGGTGCAGCAGCTCTCATGGTCGAGTGACGATCAGCAGTGGTCAGCGACTATCAAAGACCATGCTAGCGGTGACATATTTATTAAGACCGCTAAGTTTGTGGTAGGTGCGACTGGCTACTATGACTATGAACAAGGGTATCGACCGACGTTTGATGCAGAAGAGGATTTTAAAGGTCGTATCGTCCATCCGCAGCATTGGGATAATCTAGAGTACCAAGACAAAAAAGTCGTCATTATTGGCAGCGGTGCCACTGCGATGACGTTACTACCTGCGCTAGTAGATGAAGACGCAGAACAATGCGCACGACATGTCACCATGCTCCAGCGTACGCCCACTTATGTAGCGAGCGTGCCGGGCGATGACTATGCGATTGACTGGTTATCAGGTAAATTTTCCCCTTTATCAAAAGCGCAGGCTTATAGCGTGCTGCGCACACGCAACGTCTTAATACAACAAGGGCTGTACAAAGTTGCCATTTATGCCCCAAAAGTGATGAAAGCCGTACTAAAAGGTGGGGTGAAAAAAGAGCTAAAAGGTAGCGGGATTGATATTAAGCACTTTTTGCCAGATTATAATCCGTGGGATCAACGCGTCTGCGCAGTACCAGACAGTGATATGTTCAAAGCCTTTCAGGGGAAACGTGCAGCGGTGGTGACAGACCAGATCAATCACTTTACCAAGACGGGTATCCTACTAAAATCTGGCCAACATATTGATGCAGATATCATCGTGACGGCGACGGGGCTAAAACTACAGATGTTAGGCGCCGCCGCTGTCTATATCGATGGTCAAGCGGTCGATATCGGGACTCGTATGACGTATAAAGCCGTCATGGTTGAAAATGTGCCCAACATGGCAGTGCTGTTCGGTTATACCAATGCCTCATGGACACTAAAAATCGATTTGGCGTGTCAGTATGTGCTCAGGTTACTCGGCTATATGCATCAGCATCGCTACCAAGTGGTACTACCACAAGCACAAACGGCGAAAGATAAAGCCCATGCACAGGCTGATACCGTCATGGGCTCGCTGTCATCAGGATATGTCAATCGTGCCAAAGACGCGCTGCCAAAGCAAGGCGATCGCTACCCTTGGCACGTGACCAATAACTATCTAAGCGACCGTATCATGCTGAAATATCGCAAAATAAAAGACGATTGGCTACGGTTTAGTCGTTAGCAGCTTATTGATTATTAACAGTCACTATGAATGGTGACTGTTAATAAAGTCAGCAACTTGCTTGCTTAGCATCACCCACAGAGTTTCTTGTGCGCTTTTGCTGCCCCAAGCGTTGTGCGGACTAAAGATGACGCGAGGGTGATTAGACATCGTCAATAAAGGGTCGTCGGCTGCGATGGGTTCTTGTTCGAACACGTCGCTGGCATAGCCTGTGATTTGCTCACTGTTGATCGCATCAGTCAATGCTTGGCTATCGACGATACCGCCGCGAGCGACATTGACGATGAGGGGTTGTTTCGTCATTTTTGCTAAGGTGTCTTTATTAATTAAATGCTCGGTTTGTTCGGTCAAAGGACAATGTAGACTTAGCACATCGGCCTGTGCCAGCACGTCATCAAATGCAGTATAGTCATCGCTGCGCGGCGCACGCCCCTGATGCTCCGCCCATAATACCGTCATTCCAAAGGCGCGGGCGATTTCGGTCACGCGTTTGCCAATCGTGCCGATACCAATGATGCCCAGTGTTTTGTCTTCCAAATCTATCAGCGGAATATCAAGCAGGCAAAAATTGCCGTTTGCCAGCCATGAACCATCAGCAACTTTTTGATGGTAATGGATGCCTGCGCGCATTGCGTTTAGCATGAGCATAAACGTATGCTCGGGCACGCTTTTTACTGCATAGCCTGCGACATTGTAGAGAGCGACATCATGTTCATGACAAGCATCATGATCGACGTTATTCATGCCTGTGGCAGTCAGTTGGATAAGCTTTAGCTTGGGTAGTTGGCTAATTACATCCGCACTGATTTGAACTTTATTAGTAATGATAATATCCGCGTCACGGCAGCGCTCAATGATGACAGCGGTGTCTTTAGGGGTATCGTCATAAGTGATGTAATCGCTGACGCCTGTTGGGGCAGGCAAGTCGATGCCCTCAGAGAATGTACCTTTATCTAAAAAAACAGCCTGCATGATTGCTCCTTATTTATTGTTGTCGTATCGATGATTGTCTAACGAATGGTTGTCTTATGAATGAGTATCGGCCTAATGTAGCACGTTGGTCTTTTTAAGCAAAAAGTAATCCACTGAATGTGTGAAAGGGTGATGCCAGCCACAGACCTATCTCAACACATTGATATTAGTTTGAAATTGAATGGATTATATTCACCCCGCAGCACCTCTCTAAAATACAGTGCCAAGTAAATACTGCCTAAATTCATATCACCCAAACGCATCAGGTATCAAAATTGGCCACTTGAAAAATTAACTTAACGCACTCATCTAGCCGCTAACGTTATATAATGGCTGCGCGTGGCGGCTGGGTTTTCTAAGAGTGCTTTTAATTTCGTTGATAATCTGCATCTCTAGTCCCCTAATCGCTATCATAAGCCACTATTGGTATCTAATTTTTTATTATCTGAGTACAAAAGACATCGCCTTATGACTATCTCTATTGCTTCATTGCACAGTACTGAATTCGCCGTTGGCCAACGTTATTTATCTGATACGGAGTCTGAGCTTGGCTTGGGCGTGGTCATCGATGTCGATGATCGATGTGTGCATATTTTATTCCCGCAAAGTGAAGAGACGCGCGTCTATGCCAAAAACTCTGCGCCGCTATCGCGCGTGGTGTTCAAGGTGGGTGACAGCATTTATGACCAAGATGGCAAAAGCTATGTCGTCAATGCCGTCGATGAAGTGATGGGTGTACTCAAATATGGCGTCGATGAGCACGAGCGCGGTATTATGGAGACGCGCCTTGCCGCTAATATCACGCTTGCCAAGCCGCTTGAACGCTTGCTTGCTGGTCGTATTGAGCGCGGTGATTGGTACGAGCTGCGTCAAGATATCTTGCGTATGCAGGCTGCGCTAGCAGGTCATCCTCTAAAAGGCATGATGGGGGCGCGTGTCGATATCATCGAGCATCAGCTATATATCGCACATGAAGTCGGTAAACGTATCGCGCCGCGCGTCTTACTCGCTGACGAAGTGGGTCTGGGTAAAACCATCGAAGCGGGCATGATTATCCATCAGCAGCTATTGACCGGTAAAGCTGAGCGAGTACTGATACTCGTGCCGGACAGCCTGCAATACCAATGGATGATTGAGCTACGTCGTCGTTTTAACCTGAACTTTGCGCTGTTTGATTTGGTGCGTACGGCTGCGATCAAAGAACACGATCCCGAGCAAAACGTCTTTGCCACTGAGCAATGTATCATCGCTGGTATGGACTTATTAATTGACCATCCTGATTTGTACGATCAAGCGATGGATGCTGGATTTGATCTGTTGGTCGTTGATGAGGCGCATCATCTGCATTGGGATGAGGCACAAGGTGGCAACGACAAATATGACCTAATCGCAGATTTCGCTGAAGAAACTCCTGGCGTGATGCTATTGACGGCGACACCTGAACAATTGGGCGCTCAAAGTCACTTTGCACGTTTGCGCTTGCTTGATCCAGATCGTTTTGATGATTTAGATGAGTTTATCGACGGACAAGCAGCATTTGCTGAAACCGCTGCTGTCGCTGGTGTGCTGATAGAAGATAAACCAGTCAGTGAAGGGCAAATCGCTGCTTTGAGTAGTTTGCTTGATATCAGTATTGATGAGTTAGCAGCCATTAACGATGACGAAAAACTGCGAACACATGCACTCAACGAACTATTAGACCGTCATGGTACGGGCCGTATTTTGTTCCGTAACACGCGTGAGAGTGTCAAAGGCTTCCATGGTCGTAGCAGCCAGCCGTATCCATTGCCATTACCTGAGGCGTGGGTAGGCAGCTATCAGACCACTGGTAAACTGCGTGAGCAGCTATGGGGCGAAGAGAATCAACCTGATGGCGGCTGGTTAGAAGACGATCCTCGCGTCTCTTGGTTGATTGATATCTTACGCGGTGAGCTCAAGCATCAAAAAGTACTGCTGATTGCCCGTAGTGGCGCGACAGTTGAGAGCTTAGAGGCCGTATTGCGTCTGCATGCTGGTATCAAAACTGCTATCTTTACTGAGCAAATGACCTTGCTTGAGCGTGACCAAGCGGCGGCATTCTTTGCTGATAGCGAAGGCGCGCAGATATTGCTGTGCTCAGAGATTGGTTCAGAAGGTCGTAACTTTCAGTTTGCAAGCCAGCTAATATTATGGGATCTGCCTGCCAACCCAGATACGCTAGAGCAGCGTATTGGTCGTCTAGATCGTATCGGTCAGACGCAACAAATCATGCTGCATGTGCCTTATGTACAAGGCACGGCGCAAGAGCGTCTGTATCAGTGGTATCACAATGCGCTGAATATGTTCAATCAGATTTCTCCAACAGCGCAGAGCGTGCAAGAGCAGTATATTCAAGACCTAAAGCCAATGCTAGAAGGTGCGGATACAGCGGACAATCGCAGTATCTTGAAAGGTATCATCGATGAAGCGCTACAAACGCGATTGGGACTAGAAGCACAATTGCAAGCTGGCCGTGATCGTCTGCTAGAGTACAACTCATGCCGTCCGCGTGTTGCTGGCCGTATCGCTGATGCTATGCGCGATTTTGATGGCAATAATTTGTTGCCGCATTTCATTGAGCGCTTTTTTGCCTCTGCCAATATTGATCACAATATCCAGCGCGATGGCTCTTGGGTCATCGCACCGATCGATAGCACTGAGATCAGTGATTATATCGATGGCTTGCCACTGGGTGACGAAGACGGCATGACGTTGACCTTTGAGCGCGATCAGGCGCTGCAGCGTGAAGATATTGAATTTATCACGCACGAGCATCCATTGATGCGCGCTATCTATGAGCTGGCAAGTACCAGCACCTTTGGTAACACTACGGTTGCTATGCTTAAGAGTGCTGCCGTCCCGCAAGGCATGGTACTGCTAGAAGTGAACTTTCGTGTAGAAGCGATCGCACCAAGACTGCTGAACTTGCCAGCGACATTGACCACGCAAAATATCCGTGTGTTTATCAGCGAGCAGGGCAGTGATTTATCCGCGCGTATCAGCGCTGAGATGATCATGCCGCACATTGAGCGCTTGGACAAAAACAGAGCTCGCCAAGTGATTAAAGTGCGCGGCGATGTGATTGAGCAGCGTTATTATGAAGCTGAAGACATCGCGCGTCAGCAAATCGCTGAAATTGGTGAGCAAGCGAGCGCACGTTTTAGTCAGCAGTGGTCACGCGAAATCAAACGCCTGAAACATCTACAAACTATCAATCCAAATGTACGCCCCGAAGAGATTGAGCGCTTAGAGCAATTAAAAGCGCAAGGTGAGCAAGCGCTTGGTAACTTATCGCTCGTACCGGACTCTATTCGCGTACTGGTGGCAGTCAAGCCCTAAGCACTGAGGCATCATCGTTTAAGCTTTTAAAAAAACGAGATGTTATTAGACATCTCGTTTTTTTGTGATTGGTACCGCCTTATAAATTAATTGCTCATCGTTTGTTGAACAAAAATAGCAACACAAGACTTATGAGTAGGCGGACAGTAGCTAGTCAAAGCCATCGATATTGGGTAAGATGTTTACCTTTTATACTTCTTTGACTATAGCGATAGCGCTGCTGGCTAGAGGGCGTGTCATCGCTTAGGTAATACGGCTTAAAAACCGTCTCTCTTGTATATTTTAGCAAGTGATCTCACATTATTTTAGATTCAAACACATCAGCTATCTGGCATTGATACTTTTAGGTGCCAAGCGTTTTTGATAAAAATAAGGAAACATATCGTCATGTCCAATAATTCGCAACTGATCGATGAGCTGCTGGCTACTATCGCACTTATTGAAGTTACCCCCGATGTCTTTGAGGGTAAAAGCCATGACTATGTGGGCAGTCGGATATTTGGTGGGCAAGTACTGGCACAAGCGATTATGGCAGCGGCGCATACATTAGATAAAGACAAGCCTTGTCACTCACTGCATGGTTATTTTTTGCGCGGCGGCGATATTAACCAACCAGTGATTTATCAGGTGCGTCGATTGCGCGATGGTCGTAGTCTGTCTGCACGTGAAGTGACTGCGATTCAGTACAAAGAAGTGCGTGGTAAGCCACCTGTTGAGCAAGTAATATTTTCGATGATTGCCTCATTTTCACCGATGGAGGAAGGGCTTGAGTATCAAGAAGATATGCCGGTCTATCCACCACCAGAAGATCTGCTGACTGAGCAAGATTTAAAAGAAGAAAATGTGGGCAAAGTACCAGAAGCACTAAAATCAAGGTTTATGCGTCGCCGTCATGTGGAGATCAAACCGGTCAAACCACGTAACCCGATCAGTCCAGAACCTATGAAACCAAAGCAGGCAAACTGGCTACGTATCCGCGAGTTGGGCAATCAACCGGTGGCTATTCAGCAGGCACTGCTAGCGTTCTCTTCTGATTTTTACTTAGTAGGTACAGGACTGATGTCACATGGTGTTAGCTTTATGACCAGTGGTCTACAAGCAGCGAGCATCGATCATTCAATGCATTTTCACCGTGATTTTGATTTGAACGAATGGATGTTGTACGACATGTGGAGTGACACGACATCCAATGCGAAAGGGCTGAACCACGGACAGTTTTGGCAAGATGGTAAGCTGGTTGCCACGGTGCAACAAGAAGGCCTGATGCGCTTACGTGTGCCGAAGTCTTAGCGCTAACTATATTATAAAGACTAAAAAAAAGCGACTCACTATTGATAGTGAGTCGCTTTTTTTATGGCATGCAAGACGAGCTTTGAGTAGTTGGTTCAAGCATGATTGGTGTGGAGATATAGCTTATAAGATTACTCTAAAATCTTAACCATCGCCCGTGGCAATCCAAGGGTTGCTTGAGCATCATCAGCGTTCAACCAGTTAATATTAATGTCGGCAGCCTGCAGTGCGTTGGTTATTTCGGCAGTTTGCTTAGTATTTAGAGTTACTGATTGCGGGGTCAAATACCAGTGAAAGTGCGTTAGTGAATGCTTAATAGGGGCTTCATCAAGCAAGGTCTTACTGATAGGTGCTGCTACTAATTTATTCTTTATCAGCCACTCATTTATAATCTGCTCAGCGGTGGTAAATTCTGCCTCATATACTTTTTCATTACTACGTACGTCATTTGTCATATCTGACGGTTTATCATCGCTAGCGTCTACTTTTTTCGCAGTGCTGCCACTCGCTTTACCCTCAATTTTTTCTACAAATTCCAATGGTAAGCTCCACAGTCCACCCCAGATACCATTGTCAGGACGCTGTAGCCATAGAATGTCGCCATTCGTATCTTTAACTAATAAGGCATTACTGAACTTACTGGGCTTGGGCTGTTTTCTTGCTTTGACAGGATAATCCGTTTCGCGTCCTTGCGCATGGGCTAGACAGTCTTCTTTCAATGGACATAACAGACAGGCAGGCTTGCTACGGGTGCATAAGGTTGCACCCATATCCATCATCGCTTGCGCAAATAGTCCTGAGTTCTCTGTAGGTGTCAAACGTTCCGCTAATGCCCACAGTTCTTTGGTCGTGGCAGACTTAGTAATGTCGCCGTCAATCGCTGCCCAACGCGTGATGACTCGTTTAACGTTACCATCGCAGATGACACCGTAATGGTGCAAGCCCATTGCCATGATTGCACCAGCAGTCGACGGCCCAACACCAGAAATGGCTTCCCATCCTGTGAGTGTCTGCGGAAATCCACCTGTTTCATCGATTACCTCGACCAACTGCTTGGCGCCTTTATGCAAGTTACGTGCGCGTGCATAGTAGCCAAGTCCTGCCCAATGCTCTGCTACGGTATCCCAGTCCGCTGCTGCTAAATCCTGCACTGTCGGAAACGATGCCATAAATCGCGCAAAGTAGGGCAGAACAGTGGTTACTTGTGTTTGCTGAAGCATCACTTCGGACAACCAAACAATATAAGGATTGGGTGTATCGGTTTGGTGCTGTTGCCAAGGCAAATCGTGGCGACCGTTTTCGGCAAACCAATCGAGTAGGCGTGGGGCGAAGGAGTTTAAGGAGGTTAGAGAGTGGCTAAAGTTAGTTTCAGAAGGTATAGAGTTGGCAGTTAGCTGGGTCATAGGCTCTTATATCAGTAAGATGTTGGTAAAACAGTGATAGAAAATCATTAAATTAAATATTATATGAAGTTTGATATGGCAGGTATAAAGCTTATTAGTTAACGATAAGTATCGCTTAGAGTTCGTCCGTTACAGTCTTTCCATTCTACCCAACCATTAGTAGGACGACCAGTGACTATTTGTGCTGCACCACTTGGTGTTTTAAACAATAGATCTTCTACCAACTTATAAGACTCATTATTATGTTCAACTAACTTATCATCGCTAAGCATTTCCTCTTTTTTATTAAGCGCCCATTGACTTAATGAAGGGGTGTGTTGCTTGCGTACCAAAGAACCTGCTAAGACTACAAAGCCATCATCATCATAAAAACCTTGAGCATTTGCATTCTTTACCTTGCAGTAAAAAAGTATAGGTTCTTTATTTAGACCAATAGCTTGCAATGAGAATGCTTCATTTTTCTTAGTAGGTTCGACAATAGTAAGAGGAACAGTTTTAGTTTGAGAGTTATCGACTGAGCTGATGCTAATCGATTCAAAAATAGGTTGACCTAAAGTAGATAATAAAACATCAAGAGTATAAAAAAGCTCTTCACAGTCAGCTTTTAACGGGTCAGGCGTATGCGGTCGATTACCGTTATTACCATTTTTAATTTCATAGCGTCCAACTTGAGTAGCAGTTGCTATAGCTTTGTGTTCCATATATAGCGCATGAGTTTGAGTCATTGAATTATTGGTTGAAAGCATGACAAAAGCCCGTGTCCAAAAGTCCTTATCGTCATGCTGATTAAGACGCCTTTTAAGGTCACCAGTTTGCCCAACATAAAGCAAAGGTTTTTCCGTGCTTTCTGTTTCACCAATCAAGAAATACAAGCCCACTTGATTAGCATCGGGCATCGCAAAAAAATCATTGATATGGATGCGTGGAATCTCAATAAGGCGCACGGTACGCGTAGTCATCTCTGCCAAGCGCAACCCACGAGGGTTGCCTTTTGGTAGATAGATTTGGATGGTTTTAGCAGAGGGTATTAATGGATTCATGGTAGCCGATATTTTTTATGAGATTTATTTACGATTCTTCCGCGTTTTCAAACGACGTAAGCGTTTCTCTTCTTCTTTGGCTTTTTTCTTTTCTTCAGCTGTGACACGTTGTTTAGCGACTACTATTTCTTCAGCTTCCGTCATGGCTGGGGTCTCAAGCGTAATACGTCCGATTTTAGCGCTACGTAGCTCGTTAACTAGAATCTCAGACATGCGGTACGTATCGACTTGATTGCCCGAACGTACACAGCCACGATTGCGTCCAGCGACTTCAAAAAACTGCCAATCAGTCTTTGGTAGTTCTTCAATTTTATAGCGGGTTTTTAGCAGCTCAGGATAAGCATGCATTAAGTATTCAGCGGTATAACTGGCCACATCCGCGAAGTCAAAAGCCGTATCACGAATACCACCAGTCGCTGCGAGACGATAGCCAGAGTTTTCATTTTCAACTTTTGGCCATAGCATACCAGGCGTGTCATAGAGCATAATGTCATCGTCCAGCTTAATCAGCTGCTGAGATTTAGTCACGGCAGGTTCATCACCGGTTCTTGCGACAGCGCGCCCTGCTAAGGTGTTAATCAATGTTGATTTACCAACGTTTGGAATACCCATAATCATGGCTTTGATTTGACGACCCGTACCGACTTTATTAGGAACGAGTTGTTTACAGATGGCGATGATGCGTTTTACGTCGTTGGCTTTTTCGGTATCGCAAGCAATGGCTCTGACACCGCTTTGTTGCTCGAGATAATCCATCCATATTTGGGTCAACTCTGGATCGGCAAGATCAGCTTTGTTCAGGATTTTGATAACAGGTTTTTCACCGCGTAGTGCTGCGACCATTGGGTTTTCACTACTATAAGGGATACGCGCATCGATGACCTCGATGACCAAATCCATCTGTGGCATGATTTCTTTGATTTCATTACGGGCTTTGTTCATATGCCCAGGGAACCACTGAATACTTGCTCTCTTATCCATCTGCTTTCATAACCTTTTATAAAAAATGCTAAAAGTAAAACAATCAACGTTTACTTTCTAATGGTGTCCAGTTTACTACAGAACCACATTGCTCACGCCACAATTTCACTTAACCATCATGTGAGGTCGTGATCAGGTTATGATTACGTCTTATCCGTTATTTCATCGTGCGAGGGTGGTAGTGGTGCCAAATAACCAATGAGCAGAATCAAACTACCTGCGCCAAGGAAGGAAATGACTCGCCAAATCGCTTCAGTCTGTGATAAATCGACTAAGACCAGTTTAAGCACGACGACACCCAATAGCCCGATACCCATAAACCAAAGCGCACGCTGCCAGTAGCGACTGGCCATAATAGTGGCGATTAATGCCAAAAGCGTCCACAACATGGTCAGTCCAGTTTGCACTTGCTCGCTTTGCCATGCGCCGCCTTGATAGTCATTCCATAGTGGAGTACCAATAAACGCATGAAGCGTTCTGATAAGTATGCTAGATATTAGCCAAAAGCCAATAAGCCCTAAAATAATCAATAAATTATGAGTGGTAAATACTTTCTGAATATTCTTTTGGATGACCGTGTTTTCTTGGTTTAGCTGCTCATTATGATACTGCTGATTCAGGTAATAAATACCAAAACCAACCAATAGTGCTAACCCTGAGGTAATGTCATATAGATTCAACAGTGGGAAATATGACATGTCCCAAATCACACCATCATAAGACCAATTGGTAATGATGACCCAACCTAGGACAATGGGCGCAAAGATGGCGGCGCAGCCCAATAATGCCTGCTGCCAATTAAACCAGTACAGAAATCCCTGTGTGGTAGTTTCAGTTGTCAGCTCAATTGACTGTTTGTCTGTCTGACGGTAGCTGCCATAACGATAACCACACCACAATCCTGCTAGTATTAAAATGGTTGGAATTAAAATAGCCATCACGCCAGCAGAGGCGGGCAGACCATAATGCGCCGCCGCCGCGATGACTAAAATGCCAGCGCCTAGCCAACTCGCACCATCATAGCGAGATAGATTGGCATCGTTGTGCCAGACCTTTAACCACAGTTGTCCAACCGTGAGCCAACCAATGAGTAAACTGGCAAACACCAGCCATTCTGCTGATGACCATAATAAATTCAGCTCAAACTTCTGCGGTAGTTGCAGTACTAGCATCAGATAAAACAGAAGTAGCAACCCATGACTCAGCTGTTTGGTTTCTGCCCATGGCTGATAGCGGTTGATACTCCAATAGATAGCAAGACTCACCAGTGTAGCCAATGCAATCGTCATCGTATCGAGCTGCCAAATCTCAAACCAGTGACTCAAATCAAGTATTAAGACTTGCAGCATCCATACCACAGCCGTCAAGGTCAAACACCATATCACTTTAGGACTGCGCCAAACGAGGCCAAACACTTTGCTTTGGCTATTGACCGAAGTCAGCCACTGCTGCGCGGCTTGGTCACTGATACCCAATGCACTGGCGTATGTCGTGATTGAGTCTGATGTGGTGTTTTTTTCTTTAGCCTGTGCTAAATGACTGTCTGAGTTTGCATTTAAGTCGGCATCCAAATGGTCGTTCAACATCGCTGGCGAGTTGCTAGCGCGCAAGATAAATACCGTGGCTAGATAAGCAATCGCTGAAATACTCAAGGCTAAAATCGGATAGTCATTGCTAGAGAATACGATGGTAGCCATCAACATGACGATACTGATGAGCTGCAATAACACACCGAATAATACCGACCACGCACGCAGTGAGCGTCGTCCAAACCACGCCAAGGCCAATCCTTGTACGGACCAGCCAAAGGCGATCCATTCTGCATCGAGTGCCAAAGGAATCACTAAGGCCAAAAATCCAAACCCTAATGCCAACATCCCTTCGGTGATTAAGGCATATCGCTGGTTACGTTGGATAAATAGCCAGCCTAAGCCAAGATAAACCGCGCCTAAAACGGCACTGACAATAGTCAAAGCATGAGGAATACCCTCTAATAGAGCAGAAAATAAGCCAAAAGCCAGTAGCGGTACTGAAAACAGTAAGCCGGTATCGATAGGGAATAAATACGTGCTATTGCCCACATGGACTTCGTTTAAATGCTCTATATTATCTGCGCTATCGGTATAGCTGAGATCTTCTTCATTGAGCGTGTTATAGGCAATGATTTGTTGTGCATAGCGAATTACGACAAAGAGATACAACATTAAATGTAGGGCAACCAGTAACACCAATGACCAGCGCTGTGTCTCAATGATGGCGGTTAAGTTCTCACTTATGCCCCAGTAGTAGGCCAAGCCAAAGGTCACACTCACACCGAATAAGTTCAATATTTTCCACGGGCGATAATGAGCGATGATGGCAATCGTGACATTCAATAATAGATAATAACTAAACAGTGCCACCAAGCTGCCAGTATCGTCACTGGTCAAAATAGGCGCAAAGAAACCGCCGGATAATGACAGTAAGGCTAAAGGAAAAGCGTTCTGACGGACGGCGAGCGCAATGGTAATAGCGGACAATATGCCAAGTCCGATAAAGCTCGGTAAATTTGGAATGATTTCATAAACACTATAAGCAAAAAAGGTGCTCAAATACGCAATGGCTAAGCCAGCGCCTTGTAAAGTAATCCCATAGGAGAAACGTTTTGCAGTCAGCTTTAATCCAAGCGCTGCCAATGCCAATCCTGCGATACCGACCGCTATGAGTTTTGATGCAATCGAAATCTCGATATAGTCACTCAGTAAGCGCAGCAGTAATACCACGCCGACTAGCAGTACCAACACGCCGACTCGAACTACTAAATTGCCACCAAAAAACCAGTTTTTAACAGAGTGAAATAGCGAGGTGACGATAGGGAGTGAGCGCTCATCCGGTTGAACAGCTGTGACGGGCGTTTTATTTTTGATTAAATTCGGATTATTTAAAGGTTTATTATTAGAAGTGCTGGATACAGGGGTTACTGTCAAGTTTGCTGTTAGGTTTGAGGTAGGAGGAACGGTTGGTGGTAATGGCGGCCACGCAGATATCGAGGTATCGGTTGCTGATTCTTCTGTATTGAAAGCTGAATTATCAGTAACGCGCTCTTCAGTAGCCTCATCACTAGTATAAATACGCTTGTTAGCCAAATGATGGTTACTATCTTTTTGCTGCTCAAGCTTGGTCTGTAGGTCGGTCACATCGCGGCGCAGTTGCCAAATTTTCCGATTGATCCGAGTGTATAGTCCGACTACAACGATTAACAAAATCGTAAAAGCCAGCCAACCCAATTGGGTTACCAATAGATATAACATCACCGTTACTCAATCCAGCATATAATAAAATGATAATGACGCGATTTACTCAGAAGTACAAGACTATCCTTGCGACTCTTATAAAAAGCCATTGATACTTATCTTGTATCAGAGAAAATAAAAGGGCCGCTTAAATAATAAGCGGCCTTTCTTCTTCTTTTATTTGCTATTTAACCTTTACAGTATACAGAGAGCTTTTACGCTTCTCCGTTATTGCAACTTATGCCAAGTTAGCTTTCATAAACTCAAGCATGTTTTCCCAGCTTTGTTTGGCAGCGGCTTCATTATAGCCAAGATCTACTTCGTTTTTGGCGGCACGCTCATCTGCATGCGGGTTAGTAAACCCATGCTTAGCGTTGTCATAGACATCGATAGTATAGTCAACATCGGCTGCGTCTAGCTCTGATTTTAGACCTTCGATGGCATCCATTGAAACCATTGAATCATCGCGGCCGTGGGCGACCAATACTTTGGCTGTGAAGTTTTTGTCTGCTGGTTGTTTTGGTGATGGGTTACCATGGAAGGTAGCAACTGCTTTTAACGGCATACCTTCGCGTGCCATGTCCAATACAATTTTACCACCGAAGCAATAACCAATCGCTGCTAAATTGTCACCATCCACAGCTAGTTGATCACTGAAGTCATTGAGAATCAAGCGGCAGCGTGCCATGAGCATATCTTGATCTTCGAGCACTTGCTCCATCCACATGTTGGCTTGCGCGGCATCGGTGGTCAATTTACCTTCACCATAGACATCCATCGCAACGGCAGCATAACCTGCTTCTGCCAAACGCTCAACGACTGATTTTGGATGATCGACCACGCCCCACCATTCTGGAGCCACTAAAATGCCTGGCACTGGCGTCTCATCTGATGCATTTTCTGGTAGCGCTACGTAGCTGATAAGCTGAACGTTATTTTCGGTAGTACTGATTAATTCAAAAGTCTTAATTGACATATTATTGTCCTTTTTTATGTTGTAAGTTTTATTTATTCGTCATTGTGAGGGTTCGTTTTTCTGACTGTTACTACCTTAACGCCCATATCAAGCAAAAACAGCTATAATACTGTAACGCTCTTTATCAAAATGCTACTGTGACGCTATGACTATAAATTTGTTAAACAAAAGTGATGATCAATCAGGCTTGTATTCGGCTCATGATTCTGATGGGGAGTCGTCGCCATCATTATCACCGTCAGTATCTCTATTTCCTGACAGTACTGATGCCAGTGCTATTGCCAGCGATAGCAATAGCACGGCTGATGTCGAGACACTACGCCCGCAGTTTTGGTCGCGATTTGCATTGGCAGAATTGAATCATAATGAATGGGAAGCGTTGTGCGATGGCTGCGGTAGTTGCTGCTTGATTAAATACATCGATGAAGATGAGAATGGCGACGTGGACGAAGAGCTGGTCGAATATACCGATGTGACTTGCCAGCTAATGGACTGTGCGACAGGATATTGTAGCCAATATGCAACGCGCCAAGAGCACGTGCCAGATTGTATTCAACTGACGATGGACAACTTACCCAACATGATGTGGCTACCATCGCACTGCGCTTATAAGCGTTTGTATAAAGGACAAAACTTGCCAAGTTGGCATTTGTTATTGACGGGGGATGCAGTGGTCACGCAGCAAAAAATGCGCGCTGTCAATGTCGGTGTGGCGGGGCGCTGTGTCTCTGAAACAGGCATGTCTGATGAAGAAATGGAAGATCGTGTGGTCAATTGGGTTAAGCCTTAGCCAACCTCCATCAATTCTGTGTAGCCGATAGATAATTCTCAATAGATGCCAAATGATGCTTAGTCAGAGGCATGAGCCATAGACTTAGCATTAGCATTAGCTTCCGCGCTATCTTGAGAGTCAGCCAATAGCGGTATCGGAATGCCTTGACGAATCTGCTGCGAGAATTCACGGCTATTGAGAGTGGCAGATTGATGCGCTTGATTGTCGAAACCTTTGGATTTTGGATTGATATGAGTGCGCTCGTACCATGTATCCATCGACCAAGGCTGATGGTCTTTTTCGGGCGCGGCATCCAACATGCCGACATCGTATAGATAGTTTGGTAACCAACCAGAGACCCAGATCCGATAATCCCAGGGCAACCGATCGCCACTGACGATACGTGCCATATAAAAGATGATATTGGTACAGTTGCTCGTCAATGTATTGTACCAAGCAGGTTTTTCATTTAGATCATCGGCTGCAGTCAGGTAAGATTCAAACAACGTCCGTACTTCATTCTGCTGTAAATTACTGATTGGGAAGAGATAAACTTGCTCGCCGCGCGCGTTGCTACGAGTATAAATAATATCGCGCTCTTCTGCGGCAATCAGGCTCAGCTCATAACGTCTAAAGAATCCAGCAAGCGCTGAGAACGATTCGCCATTTTCTTTACGAATCTCAAATGAGAAGGCAAGTGGTCTGTCATCTTCAAATCGAAAACTGACCAACGTATGAGCAATCAATGGCCCCATCCAATAAGAATTGGTCACATCGATGCCTGAAAGTTTGGACAAATCAATCGTACGCGTATTCCAGTGCTCAGTTGCCTCCTCGTCGGTCTGCCAATCAAAATCACGGACATTGGTCAAGGTAATCAAATCAGGGTTGGTCGCATCGCGTTCATAAGAGACTCGCTGATCGACCTCAGGCATCCAATCACGCTGTTGTTTGGGTTCGATAGAAAAGAACGACCCCACACCCAACAGCCAAATAGCTGCATATAAGCCAATGAGCCGTTTGGTTGCTACCTCTTTATGAGCAATCTGTTTGTTAGATGTCGATTGAGTAAGCAGTATTTTTTTGAGCGCGTTCCAACACCGCGTACTCACCAGCGCCGCCAATATCCCAATAATTGCGATGGTGGCCAGCCAAGTTACCGCCGAACGTATGCCATACTGGTACCAAATGGCCAACAGCAACCATATTGCTGATAGCACTAGCGTGACGGCGATAAAGAGTTGCAAAAGATGATGTCGCCACGTGGGTTCTGGCTGTTTGCTATCTGATGTTGTGTTCTCTACGTCATGGCTTGGTAGACTGCTATTTGGGACACGGCTGTGTTCAAGACGGCTGCGTGAGCGCGACGATAGTAAGCGAGAAAACAGAGAACGTAGCGACATAAGATTTGTTTTGATAAATAAAGGCTTTGACCATAGCAAAGTTTATAACACACTGACAATACAATTTGAGTGAATTTATCGTTGAATGTCGGGGAGCCTTGCGATAAAGTGAAGCTAATTTATACTGGCTTGTTGATTGCTTATTGACTATGTGACAGTCCCTGAATGAGGTTTTTCCTGTTTTATTTGGTATGTTTATCCCCATCTATATGCCAGTCGTTTGTTTAAACGTTATTTTAATTGCCATTCACTAAAGAGGTTAAATCACACCACATGTCTGACGACACTCCCAGCCCGAGTAGTTGGTCGATGCGCGGCTTAAAACGCTGGCTATCGACCGCTCCCGAAACCCGTGACGAATTGATTCGTCTGGTACAAGACTCGCGCCAGTTCCTAGAGCCTGATACGGTTGATATGCTAGAAGGCGTACTCGATCTACCAGCAACCCAAGTGCGCGAAATCATGACGCCACGCCCGCAAGTGATTGGTATCCATGAAAGTACCAGCCTTGCTGAAGTGATGGACATCATTCTTGAGACCACGCACTCACGCTACCCTGTTTTTGACAGTCAAGATGATGATGCCGTTATTGGCATATTATTGGCCAAAGACCTGATCCCTATCTTGGTTCATATGGTGCGTAACCAAGAAGACAGAATCGACAGTCAACGTCTAAAAGACTTGGTGCGTCAGCCACTCTATATCAGTGAGACTGCACGCTCTGATACCTTGCTGCGTTCATTACAGCGGACGCAAGTGCATATGGCAATCGTCGTTGATGAATTTGGTAATTTCGGCGGCGTGGTCACCATGGAAGATTTGTTAGAGGAAATCGTCGGTGATATTGTCGATGAGCATGATGATTTTGATGAAGACAGTGACATCAATAATATCGTTGCAGATCCTGATAAGCCCAATACATGGCGTGTTCAAGCCTCTACCGTGATTGAAGACTGTAATGACGAGCTTGGCAGTCGTTTCGATGACACCGATGTCGATACGATGGGCGGCTTAGTCATGCAAGCGCTCGGCTACGTAGGCGATCTAGAAGGCGAGAGCGTCTTGATAGACGACTGGCAGATCACTATCACTGATGTCGAAGGTCGATTCATCCAAAACCTAGAGCTGACCAAGACCAATGCTGATAAACAGGTATTGATAGGCAGTCATTGATTTGTTTATAGCAATTCACATGTCTTTTGATCAATAAACGGCTGTATAGTCAGAGAACTATCAAACTGCTACGGTGTTAGTCTTCTTAGATGTACTACTTTTACAATCTGCAGTCGACTGCCTTGTAGCAATTTTAAATTTCTTTGACTATATTAAGAAAACCTATCCGTAAGCTTTATAAAAAACACGATAATAAATCGTGTTTTTTGCGTTTTGCTGTCTGCTATTTTGTATGAGGTTTGGGCAACGCAAATTTACCCACTGATAAGCTTTGACTGGTATCATGGGTGGGTTTTGTTTGCGGTGCTGCATACAGCGTGATGCAGTCAGGTTTGTTTGAGTGTTGCCTCAATGCGAATCCGTGAACATATAAAACTATAAACCTATGAAATTTTAAAAAATATCGTTTTGGATTATTGCTATGCGTCTGTCTACTGTGGATTTACAAAAACGTCTGAACCCCGAAAAGCCTAAGGGTTTGCCCATGGGATTGACGGTGCTGATTGCGTTACTGGCAGGAGCTGCCTTTATATGGGCACTCGCGCCCTATGGGTTTTGGCCCGTTGCCCTGATATCTCCTGCTATTTTATACGCGTTGTTGATGCCTGATATGACAGGTCGGCGCGCTTTTATCATCGGACAGGCTTATGGTACAGGGCTTTGGTGCGTTGGTGCGTTTTGGTTGTATACCTCCATCCATGTCTATGGCGATACGTCTGTATGGCTGGCGCTGCTTATGATTGCGTTGATGGGCCTTGGCATGGGTTTGTTCCATGGGCTTTTGGCTTTGATTTTTAATCGCATGGTTGGCCGTCAGCCGTTGTCTTTTGCTGCGCTATGGATACTCCAAGAGTGGATGAAAACGTGGCTATTCACGGGTTTTCCTTGGTTATTCGTCGGTTATGCCTTTACTGAGCAGTATTGGCTGTCATCATTGGCACCAGTGGCGGGCGTTTTTGCGGTTTCTTTTGTGGCAGTATTATTAGCAGCAAGCGTGGTCGAGCTACTGCGTCGTCGCGGCGGTTATATGATTCCAGCAATGGCCTTTCTCGTTATTAGTAGCACATTGTGGCTGATCAATCCGCAATGGACTAAGCCAAAAGGCACGCCTGATCTGTCGGTGTCTCTGATTCAAGGTAATATTCCACAAGATCTAAAGTGGCTCACTGAATATCAGATAGAAACTTTGAAAATTTATGCCACGCTAACCCGTACTGAGTGGGGGCGCGATATTGTGCTGTGGCCTGAGTCATCGATCCCTATGTTTCAGACAGAAGCGGTCGGCTTTATCAATGAAATGGTAAAAATGGCTAAAGAAACTGACACGACATGGGTGACAGGTATTCCCTATAAAGACGAGGCGGCGTTTGATGCCAGTACGGATAAGTACGCACCATTTTATAATAGTGTGGTGGCACTAGGTGCACAGGCGGATGGCTTGTATAAAAAGCAGCGTCTGGTACCCTTTGGCGAGTACATCCCGTTTGAGGGCATGCTCGATATTTTGCCTAACCTAGCAGGTAGCCAAGACATCATGAGCTATAGTCGCGGCAGTGATCAGCAGTCACCACTGCATGTCCGCGGACACAATTTGGGCGCCGCTATTTGTTATGAGGTCGCCTATCCGGACACCACGCGCAAAAATGCGATAGGGACGGACTTTTTATTGACTATCTCAAACGATGCTTGGTTTGGCACCTCAGCAGGCCCATTACAACACTTGCAAATGGTACAGATGCGCGCGTTAGAGAATGGTCGCTGGTTTATGCGTGCGACCAATACGGGTGTGACGGCTATCATTGACCATAAAGGTCGTATCGTAGCGCGTGCGCCGCAGTTCGAGCGTACGGTATTGCGCGGTAATATACAGGCACGCGTCGGCAACACGCCATTCATGCGCTTTGGTAATTACCCTATCCTATTTATTATGGCGCTGCTGCTGGTATTAAGTTATCTGGGTAAGCGTCCAACCCCTCTGGTACGCAGTGGCAAATAATACGAATATTCTGCAGATACACAGAGCCAGTCAATGCAGATAGCCTATGATAGCGAGGTGATTTTAAAAATTACCGCCATCCATACTAAAAGTAGTTGGCAAAGTTTGTCGATAATAAACCCTTTAAATACTTAAGGGTTTTCACAAATCAGTACAAATTACGATATAATAGTTCGATATTTCAAATATTTTGCGCAAGGTGGATAAGGTATGTCAGAAGGTATCGTCAATAATAATCCAAAAAAAGAGCTGTTGTTCACTTTAGGTGGCATTGCCTTGTTCTTAGGTATTGTCTTACTTATTGGTGTTTCTGCATTTTTACGTCCAGCAGGACAGCATATTGTGGTTCAGACTCCCGAAGAATTAGCCGCTGCTGATGAAGCAGCAGTCGCAGCAGCAGAAACTGCTCCAGCTGATGCAGAAGTGGCAGAGACAGATGCTGCTGCACCTGATACAGCTGCTGATGCAACTGTCACACCAGCGGCAGATGCGGACAGTGCAGTCGTTACTGCAGAAGCCGGCACAGCGACCGCTTCTGGTACAGTGAGCCAAGCGGCCGTTGCTGATGCTGACTTGACCGCTGAGCAAGCAGATGGTGATTTAGATGCTGGCACTGCTGCTGATGACACAGCTGCCGCACAGTAATCTATCATTTAGATGATGGTTATTTAGACAGTCATACAATGGTGTTCTACTACTTAGTTAGTAGCATTATAAAGTCTTTATTAACAGTGCTATAAGTAAAGCAGTAGTGCTGCTGAGACGAAAAAGAAAAGCCCATTCTCAACTTTTGAGAATGGGCTTTTTTGTGGGTATTTGTGTAATTTTTGACCAATTTTTTCTTTACTTGATTATATCCAAGTGAAACAATGTTCCGCCTATATGACCGCCCGTCTGAATAAATGAGGGTTTGGTCATTACCAAAATAATCTTTAAAGGAATAAAGCTGTGAGTACACAATCAAAATCAGAAGCTAGTGCAGCTGATCTGCAAGCACTAGACAATGGCTTTATGGGACATCCTGCGCCATTACGCTCTTTATTTTTCACCGAGATGTGGGAGCGATTTTCTTATTATAGTATCCGCCCGCTATTGGTGCTATTTATGGTGGCGACAGTAAGCAGTGGCGGTTTTGGGTTTGATGAAGTCACGGCATCTGCTATCTATGGTATCTTTGCTGGTTCGTTGTATTTAGCAGCAGTACCAGGGGGCTGGCTGGCTGATAATTGGCTAGGTCAAGAGCGTGCACTGTGGTGGGGCAGTATAATCATTGCGCTTGGTCACTTATGTATCGCGCTCTCTGCTATGTTCGGTATGACCCTATTCTTTGTTGGTTTGATCTGTATTGTCTTGGGTTCAGGATTATTCAAAACCTGTATCTCAGTGATGGTCGGTGCGTTGTATCCCAAAGGCGACTCTCGCCGCGATGGTGGCTTCACCTTGTTCTATATGGGTATCAATATCGGCGCGCTATTGGCAGCACTGATCGTGGGTATTTTTAAAGAAAAAGGCATGTGGCACGTGGGCTTTGGTGTTGGCGGCTTGGGCATGCTAGTGTCGTTACTCATCTATCGCTTTGTGGCACAAAAGAATTTGACAAAATATGCGCGTGCTAAGGGCATCGTCGCGGATTGGGAAAATGCCAACGATCGCTACAAAAACATCGGTCGATGGGTCATGGCATTTGTTGCTACTTTAGTCGCTATAGTCATTTTAGTAGCGACAGGCATTGTGCCATTTGCACCTGAGATGGTTGCAGAGTATATGACATATCTGATTGCCGCTGTGGTTATACTATATTTTGCCGTGATGTTTATTTCACCGCGCCTCGATAAGACCGATAAATTGCGCCTGTTGATTTGCTTTATCTTAATCATTGGCTCGACGCTGTTCTGGTCAAGTTTTGAGCAGCAACCAACGTCTTTTAACTTGTTTGCCGATCGTTATACTGATCTCAATGTTTTAGGCTTTGATGTACCAAGTATTTGGTTTCAGTCATTGAACCCTTTATTCATTTTGATGTTAGCGCCTATCATTAGTATCGTTTGGGTCAAGCTTGGTAACCGAGGACTTGAGCCGAGCAGTATGGCAAAGTTTGCACTGGGTATGCTACTGGCTGCTGCAGGTTTTGCATTGATGATTTTTGCCTCAAAAAGCATCTTAGCGCCTGGTGCTGGCTTGGCATCGCCACTATGGTTGGTGGGTAGTTTGTTATTATTGACACTAGGTGAGTTAGCCTTAAGTCCAGTCGGTTTATCTGCTATGACCAAGCTTGCACCAGAGGGTATGCAAGGCCAAATGATGGGGCTTTTCTTTGCCTCTATCGCTATGGGTAACTTGGTTGCCGCCTTCTTCGGTGGTCATGTATCTGCCGACAAAATCGAAGGGTTACCAGGTCTGTTTACCACCATGACCATATTCTTGGTGGTGACCGCCGTATTATTATTGATACTGGCAAAACCCATCAACAAAATGCTCAAAGACAGCGAGCGCGAAAAACAATTGGCCAAGTCGTAAGAGAGGCTGGTGTACATTTGTGAATAACAACAGCACAAGTGACGTACGACGAGACGTGTTACCATCATCGGTAGCACGTCTTATTGTTTTACTTAGTGAGATATTTGGCACAAGCCATTGAAAGCTTACTATCTGCCCAAACATCTAATAATAGCTGACTGTCAACATAAGCAGTCGATGTGTGTTGACGGTAACGTTGCGTTCAATGACCTCAGTCACGTAATGCTAATTTTCTACTGTCAATAAGCAGAAGCTATTCTGCAAATTTAGACAGCTTGCTTGAATAGTTGACAATAATAAATGTCTAAATCGCTCGAATAAGACGACTATCCATAGTCGCCGCACAGTAATAATTTTCTAGATCTAACTTCTCTAAAATTAATTGCTCTACCTCTAATAAGGACACTTTTAATGAATAAACAAATCATTCATGATCGTATTGATAACTTACGTAACGCGTTGGTTGAGCAAGATTTGACCGCGATTATCGTACCCTCTGCCGATCCGCATTTATCTGAGTATCTTCCTGAATACTGGCAAGCCCGTCAGTGGTTATCTGGATTTACAGGCTCTGTCGGCACGCTGGTTGTGACGGCTGACTTTGCAGGCCTGTGGACAGATAGCCGTTATTGGGTACATGCTGCCGAACAGTTAGAGGGCACGGGTATTACGTTAGAAAAGCTAGCGCCAGGTCAGCCAAACCACATCGACTGGCTAGCCGATCATCTACAAGAAGGGGATAGCGTGGCAGTCGATGGCAATGTATTGTCTATCGCTGAGCAAGATCGCCTATTAAATGCGTTTGATGCCAACGACATTACTCTGATCACTGAGCGTGATGTACTGACAGCCGTTTGGACGGATCGTCCCGCACTACCAGCTGCTAAACTATATGTACATGATGAGCAATTCCTTGCCCAGTCAGCTGCTTCAAAGTTGGCTGCAGTGCGCATAGGTATGGCGGCGGCAGGCGCAACACATCATCTACTCTCTAGCCTAGATGATATCGCGTGGTTGACCAACTTGCGCGGTGCTGATGTTGACTATAATCCTGTGTTCTTATCACACCTGCTGATTGACGCTGATAAGGCGACACTGTTTATTAACAGCGATAAAGTCAGCGAAGAGATTGCAGCTAGTATAAAAGACAGCGGATTTAGCGTGGCTGACTATGATGCGGTACAAGAGGCACTGAGTGCACTGACGCCAGAAGATTTATTATTACTAGATCCAAGTAAAGTGGCAGTCGGTACGCTCTCAAAAATGGCAGATGATGTGGGCTTTATTGAGCAAATGGCGCCTAGTACATTGCTTAAGTCTATAAAGGCTGACTCAGATATCGAGCATGTACGTGAAGCGATGCGTCAAGATGGCGCTGCTTTGGCTGAGTTTTTTGCCACGTTTGAGCAGCGTCTAGCAGCAGGCGAGCGTCTAAGTGAGCTAGATGTCGATAGCATGCTGATTGATGTACGTAGTCGTCAGCCGCACTATGTCTCGCCAAGTTTCCCAACCATCGCAGGTTTTAATGAAAATGGTGCGTTGCCACATTATCGCGCCACGCCAGAAAACTTCAGCTATCTAGATGTGGCTGAGGGTGAAGGTGGATTGCTACTGATTGACTCAGGTGCTCAGTACCAAAATGGCACAACGGATATCACACGCGTGGTTGGCATCGGACAAATAACCGCTGAGCACAAGCGCGACTTTACTATTGTGTTGAAAGCGCATATTGCGCTAGCTCGTGCTCATTTCCCTGATGGCATTGCCTCACCATTAATCGATGCCATTTGCCGTGCGCCATTATGGCAAGCGCAAATGGATTATGGTCATGGTACAGGTCACGGCGTTGGTTATTTCTTAAACGTACATGAAGGCCCGCAAGTCATCGCTTATAGCGCGAGCACGCCAAAAGAGCGTGCGATGAAAGTCGGTATGATTTCGAGCAATGAGCCAGGTCTATACCGCGAAGGCAAATGGGGCATTCGTATCGAGAACTTGGTTGTCAATACAGCAGTAGCTAAGCCAATTGAGACTGAGTTTGGTGGTTTCTTAAACTTTGAAACCATCACTTACTGCCCAATCGATACACGTCTGATTGAGCCATCGTTGTTGGATCAAACAGAGAACGATTGGTTAAATAGCTATCATAGCCAAGTCTATGCAGAGCTAAAAGATCGCGTCGAAGGCGCAGCGCTTGAGTGGTTGACTGAGCGTACCAAAGCTATCTAGCACTGAACAAATAGCACTAAAAAGCCCCGTCAATGATTGACGGGGCTTTTTAGTGCTTACTACTTAACGGCTGCTTTTAAATATACGTCTAATATTGAAAAACAACCACTGTTAATGAATGTTTTTCTGAGCTGTCTCTTCAGTTGGTGAGTTACTCTGTTCGCTAAAATGCTGGGTCACCTCGGCACGTAGCCAAGACTTTAAGTTTTCAGACATTAGCATCATTTGCTCACTTAAATAATCATCCACCTGTGTTTCTAGTTCACGAATCAGCTGCTCATGCGTTGCATCGAGCTGAGTGTCTTTTAATACCAATTTAATCGCTGTACCAGCTTTATTATTGATATCTTTGATAGGCTCATCGCTGAGGACATGGATTTTTTCGCTGATGGTCTTGCTGTCAGCGTTTTCATTTTTAACACTGCTGAGGCTAACGTTACTCTCGCTACTTATTGTATTAGAAGCTGTCTTTTCGATATTTGTATCAGAGTTACGAGTAATTGTGATATTGGCAATGCCCTTATGCGAGCTGGCTTTATCTGCCTCAGTAGCGACGCTGTCTTTATTCGCACTATTTTTTTCGCTTGCTCGCTGCTCATTCTCTTCTTTTTCTTTTTGAGCCGCTTCGGCCTCTTTCTGTTGCGCTTCTTCTAATCGTTGTTTTTCAGCTTCGACTTGTTCTTGCTTGTCCGTAATGGCTGTGGCAATCGCTTGCTCTGCATGATAGTTGTCATACAGCTCATCTATATGAGTGTCTAGGTCATGGGTATTAAATTCAAAGCTTTCAAATGCGGTGTCTGATTTGAGTAAAGTAGTGATGTCCTTTAACTCTTGAGTAATGGCTGCGCGTACTGGCTCAGGCGCACACGTCCAGCGCTGATAAAACTGATGGGAAAATGAATAGCTTGACATGGTATCTTCCATAAATGTTCCAAAAATTACCCCTTATCATACGCAAGTATAATAAGGGGCTGCAAGTGGACAAACGTAGCAAATCTGACAACAACGTTACAACGCATTCATTACAATGCGCTGCGATGTAGACGGGTGGCTGTTATGGATTAACTGGCCAACGCGCAAATACCAAAGAACCATTGGTACCGCCAAAGCCAAAGCTATTGGACACCGCGTACTGCAAATTATCAACTTTACGTGATTGGTTGGCCACATAGTCGAGATTACAGTTGTCTTCGACATCGTCCAAATTGATCGTCGGCGGCACATGCTGATGCTGTAGAGCAAGTACGGTAAAGATAGCTTCAACCCCGCCCGCTGCACCCAGTAAATGCCCAGTCATCGATTTGGTCGAGCTGACCAAAATGCTGTCTTTGACTGGCGAAAACACTGTTTCGATCGCAATTGACTCAGCCACATCGCCAGCAGGGGTGCTAGTACCATGGGCGTTGACATAACCGACACTTGATGGCTCGATCCCAGCATCATTTAGGGCATTGCGCATGGCTTTTGCCGCGCCGCTACCGTCTTCCGGTGGCGCAGTGATATGGCTAGCATCATCGCTCATGCCAAATCCGACCAGCTCGGCCAATATGGTTGCACCGCGTGCTTTGGCATGGGCAAGACTTTCGAGTACCACCATCCCAGCACCGTCACCTAGTACAAAACCGTCACGGCCTTTATCGAATGGACGCGAGGCTTTGGTCGGTTCATCGTTGCGCGTCGAGAGTGCATGCATAGCACTGAACCCTGCAATGCCAAGTGGGCTAGAGCCTTTTTCACTACCGCCGGCTAGCATGACATCAGCATCACCGTATGCGATCAAACGCGCTGCAAGACCCATGGCATGGGTTGCAGTGGTACAAGCCGTAGAGGTCGCAAGGTTCGGACCTTTTAACGTGTGCTTAATGGCCACCAGTCCTGCGGCCATATTGACGATAGAGCCTGGGATGATAAAAGGGGAGACTCTACTCGCGCCTTTTTCATGTAGGGTATCGCGGCTATTTTCGATGGTTTGGATACCACCAATACCTGAACCCAAAATAATGCCAAAGCGATCTTGGTCGACGCCTTGTACAGGGGCATCTGCGGAACTGACTTCATCAATGAGTCCGGCGTTTTTTAATGCCATTGCGGAGGCTGCGATACCATAATGAATAAACTCATCATAGCGTCGCGCGTCTTTGGCATTCATATATTGTTTGGCATCGAAGTCTTTGACCACACCTGCAATTTGTGCGCGGTAACCTGTCGCATCAAAGTGGGAAATCGATGTGATTCCACTGTCACCATTGAGCAATTTAGACCATGAGCTCTCGACATCTAGACCCAGCGGTGTAATGGCACCCATACCTGTGACCACCACACGTGTATCATCAGAACGGTCATAATGTGGTGGCTTTTGACGGGGTTTGTGCATGGATGCGGCGGCCGCAGGATTGGTCGCGTTATCGGTCGCTTGGTCAGTCGGTGAACTACTGTGTTGGCTCATAAAATATATCCTGTACTTACGGGTCCTAAGAGGATGACGTTTTAAAAGTATTATAAAGCACGTAGGTGGACGTATGTAAACTAAAATCTAACTGGTCAGACAAAGCAAACTTGCCCCAATACCACGCCTTTACTCGCGCCAGTAACCGCTGGCAAGTTACCCGTCTCGCCCATCAATGTCTGTCTGGCCAGCCAAGCAAATGCCACTGCCTCCACCCATGTCGGTGCCAGTCCTAAAGTTTCTGTTGTCTCAACGGTGCAGTAGGGCAGGTGTGCTTGCAGTCGTGTCATCAGATAGTCATTCAATGCCCCGCCGCCGCAGACATAGACCGAGCTATTACTATCCTTATGAGCAAACATATTGATCTGTGTACTGGCACTGATAGCCGTCAGCTCAGTCAACGTCGTTTGTACATCAACCGCTGAATAAATGATGTCAGCATTGGCTTGTTCAAAAGCTTGTAATTCATCTTGTAACCATGCCAAATTAAAATCTTCGCGGCCAGTGCTTTTAGGATAAGGTTTTGCAAAAAAGGGATGCGCTAATAATTGAGTTAGTAGCGGCTCAATAATAGTGCCAGACTGTGCCCAAGCGCCACCTGCGTCATAAGCATGATCAGTATGCAACGAGGTCCATGCATCCAATAATAAGTTGGCAGGGCCGGTATCGTAGCCGACGACATTCTGCAATTTATCTTCTGACTTATTCTCTGCGCTATCAGCTGCCGCTGGCAAGACCGTTATATTCGCGATACCGCCCAAGTTTAGTAGTACACGAGTGCGGTTAGGTATTGCAAATAATGCTTGATGAAATGCCGGTACCAGTGGTGCGCCTTGACCACCGACTGCCATATCACGACGACGAAAATCATTGACCACGCTGATACCAGTACGCTCAGCAATGATATTGGCATCGACTAATTGCAATGTGAATCCCATCTGCGGACGATGACGCACGGTTTGTCCATGACAGCCAATCGCTAGTACTGACTCAGCATCAGTATTTGATTGCTGCAATAGGGTATTCACCACACTACTGGCAAACTCGCCATATTTGCGGCTTGCCCAGCCGAACCAGTCTAGCTCACTACTTGATTCGCAGTTTGGCTCATTTGTTAGGCCATCCGTTGCAGGTGTTAATGCTTGGATACCGTTGGGTTGACACAGTGCCAGTAATACCTCGCGCAGACGTGGCGGAAAATCTTGACTGTACGTCGCCAGAAGTTGCATCGGCGGTTGGGTGTTTTCTTCGTTACTCGTTTCAGGATTAAACTGACAAAGAACAGCATCCATACCATCCAAACTGGTACCTGACATCATGCCGATATATAAGCCATCATCAAAGCTCTCAAACACCGTTTGCTCAAGGGCATCGGTCAGGGTGGCGTAGTTCGAATTATCATAGGTCAAGTCATCAATATCGTTTGAACTGCTATCCAAACCATTATTCATAAGTAAGTCGGCAAGGGCATTATGGTCAGTATCAGCAATCGATGCGGGGTTGGTCATGGCAATTTACCTTAAAAAACGCTAGTATATCCGTCAAATTCTATCATTTTTTCTGACCTTTTGAGCTTCTAAACATCATCAGACGTCGAGCTTATAACCGTCATTCATAAAAATCCCAATAAAAGCGATATATAGAGAACACCATGACCGAAAAAACCTACACCCTAGAAGAACAATTGGCCCTTATCCAGCGCGGTACGCAAGAGATACTATCTGAAGACGACTTAGTGGCTAAGCTAAAACTGAATCGTCCACTGCGTATCAAGGCAGGCTTTGATCCTACCGCGCCTGATCTGCATTTGGGACACACAGTACTAATTAATAAGCTCAAGCATTTCCAAGACTTGGGTCACGAGATTTACTTTTTAATCGGCGACTACACTGCCAAGATTGGCGATCCTTCTGGTAAAAACAGCACGCGTCCACCATTGACCGATGAGCAAATCAAGGCCAATGCCACGACTTATGCTGAGCAAGTATTTAAAATCTTGGACAAAGAAAAGACTCGTGTGGTCTTTAACTCTGAATGGTTCAAGGACATGAGCGCCGCTGATATGATTCAGCTGGCCAGTCAGCAGACAGTTTCACGTATGCTAGAGCGTGATGATTTCTCTAAACGTTATGCCTCACAAACCCCAATTTCCATCCATGAATTCCTCTACCCACTGGTACAAGGCTATGATTCTATCGCGTTAAAAGCCGATGTCGAGCTTGGTGGTACCGATCAAACCTTTAACTTATTAATGGGTCGCACGTTGCAAGGCCGTTATGGCCAAGAGCAGCAAGTGTGTATCACGGTGCCGATTTTAGAAGGGTTAGACGGCGTTAATAAAATGTCTAAGTCGTTGAATAACTATGTCGCTATCTATGATGCGCCAGGTACCATGTATCAAAAAATCCTATCTATGCCAGACACCCTGATTCATCGCTATTTTGAATTTTTAAGCTTTAAGCCAATGGACGAAGTCGAAGGTTTATTGGCAGAGATGAAAGAAGGTCGTAACCCACAAGAAATCAAACGTATCTTAGCCGAAGAATTGATTGAGCGTTTCCATGATGCTGATGCGGCTGCTAATGCGCATAAGTCGGCAGGTAATGTGTTAGCTGATGGCGAGCTGCCAATCGACTTGCCAGAAGTCACGGTAGACCTAGAAGGTCAAGATGCACTGTTTATCACTCAGGTACTGAACCAATCCGGGCTTGCGAAAAACAGCTCATCGGCCAAAGACATGGTAAAACGTGGCGTGGTAAAAGTAGATGGCGACGTGGTTGATGCAGGCTTTAGCTTAACCTCAGGTCAGACAGTCGTTATCCAAGCAGGCAAAAAAGCCTATGCAAAAGTAACGGTTGGTTAGATAATCTATAAAAATGATTAAGAGCGAGGTCGGCAGTCATTGTCGACCTTTTTTATGAAGCGACAATTAGCAGCCATTTTTTAATATTAGGAATTTGCTATGACTAAAATCATCCCTCAAGGCATCTATCGCCATTATAAAGGCAGCCTGTATCAGGTATTGCATACAGCGCAGCATTCTGAGACTGAAGAATCATTAGTCGTTTACCGCTGCTTGTATGGTGAATACGGCGTGTGGGTTCGCCTATTAGCCATGTTTACTGAAACGGTCACCGTTGACGGTAAAGAAATACCACGATTTGAATTAATCAAAGACTTAGCTGATTAGTTTTGGTTTTCTGCAAACTGAAATAACAACTTATTGAACAAAGAAAAAGCGACTTTTGGAGTCGCTTTTTTTACGTCTGCTAAAACTAATGATTTTTTAGAAATTGCTTTAAGACATTATAAAAGGCCACGGGTGCATCCATTGGCACCGCATGGCCTGATTTTGGCAAGATAATGCTGTGCGCATTGGGCAGCATAGTCGCCAAACGCTGTTGCCACTCTGCACTATATAACTGCGAGCGCCCACCAATCAGTAAGGTAGTCGGAATATTGACCGTTGGCAACACATCGCGGTAATCGTAGGGCAGCGCAACATATGCAGATAGGCAACGCAGTTTATGTTGCCATGTAGCATGTTCCATTAATGAGATTTTGTGTGGTGCCCGATAACTGAGGGCTTTTATCAATAATTGCGAAGGTTTGCTACTGACAGACAGTAGAGAAAAAGAGCGCTCCATGTCCAATAGATTTACTTTCAATCGATAGGGCAGATGACGAAAATCATCCATTTGCCCGGCTTGCATATAAGGGGCCACGTCGGCAATCAACCGTGTAAATTGCGCAAACAATTCGGTTTGACGCGCACTAAATACACCGCCACCTTGCCAGTCTGGCTGATTGTGAATAATCGGTGCTTGATCAATGTTCAGATAATGACTCACGCGCTGAGTACCAAAGCGCTGAAAATATGCCCACATGACCAATGCTCCCATCGATATTGCGGCAACAGGAAAAGCCTCAATGCCAGTTTCTTTGCTCACGTATTCAAATACATCTTGGGTGTCTGTTGCATATTGCTCAATAAAATCAAACGTTGGTAACGTTAGATGGCTGGCCAACCCAAACCCTCTAAAATGCGGTAAGTAAAAGCAGTAATCCTGAATGAGCGGTAAAATAAACGGCAAAAATTGCCGCGCATCCATACCAAAAGCATGCAGCATCAGAACAGGTTTTCCTTTACCAATGACAGATACGGGCAGCATCGTCCCATCAGCTGTTTGGATAGTAAGGGTCTTTAGCTGGTAGGGAGTAGGCAAGGGTATAAGGTCTTTTTTCATAGAGTGACGTCGCTTTAGTTGTCAAGGTATCAGGGTTGATTGATCGAGATGTATCGTTGCAAAATTCGCTATACCGCTAAGAAAAGACTGCTATATTAAAGCAGTCATTTGACCATAGCACAGAATTTGACTCAGGGTAAAAGCCGTCGCAGTGGCACGTGACAACCGATGATAACGGACGATAGCTGATAAGGATATATGCACATGAGCAGTTCGACATTGCCATTACTCGATAGCAGCCTATATCCACAGGTGTGGCAGCAGCAGATATTTATCAGTCCGCAGGCGCTTTTGCTATCGATGTTGACGCTTAGTACTGACATCACAGCAGATACCAATGCTAGTGCTTTTGCTAAGAGGTTATTAGCAGATGAGGTCTATCAAGAGTGGATCAATACCACTGTATTTGGGCGTTATCTTCACCGTAACTTTATTGCGTTTTATCAGCAAACAGAAGACAGTTTTAACACAGATATGCCTGCAATATTTCGTCAAGAGTTGATGCGCCATACGCAGTATTTACCACTCAATCAAGTGTTGTTCTTTGCAGGAGACATGCCCAAAAGTGTGCGACAAATAAAGATACTAACCACCACTGTGAATCCAGCCACTGCAATAATCAATGCACAGACAATGTCCCAGAAACTGACTCAAAAACTGGCCACAAATAGCCCAAAGTTGTTCATCAACCAAATAACAGTCACTGGCAAACAAGTATCAGGATTTGCGATACGTCACAATAAACGTACGAGAGAGCGGCTACGTAATGAAGTGCTGATTTTGGATTTTCAGGATTTACGCTTGGTCCATGAGCAGACTATCAAAGACATAAAAAAAAGCAATATAGAGGACTCTATATTGCTTCGATCGTATGAGATACGCTGACAAGTTCGGTGTTGATAAGTGATATATCACTAACCAATATTGATACCATAACTAACAATTCAGTTAGTATTAATCTTGCTTGGCAATGGTCAAACCATTATAAGTCTGAGCAACAGGCATCACTTCTAGACGATTTACATTGATATGAGCAGGCGACTCAATCAACCACAACAAAATATCGCCGATATCCTCACCAGTCATGGTTTTAAAACCATCATAAACCTTGGCCGCCTTGTCATCATCGCCATGGTAGCGCACATTTGAAAACTCAGTGCCCGCGACATTACCAGGTTCAAGATTGGTCACACGTACTTGGGTGCCGATCAGATCCGCTCGTAAGTTTAAGCTGAACTGTTTGACAAACGCTTTGGTCGCGCCATAGACGTTACCACCAAAGTAAGGCCAACTACCAGCAATCGAGCCGACATTGATGACATAACCACTATCGCGAGCGACCATCGCTGGCAAGACCGCATGAGTCAATGCCATCAAGCCTTTAACGTTAGTATCAGTCATACGCATCCAATCATCAAGATTGCTACGTTGCGCAGGCTCTGTACCGAGTGCCAGTCCGGCATTATTGACCAAAACGTCGATTTGATTAAAACCGTCAGGCAATTCAGCAATAATTTGCGGAATAGACGCTGTATCACTCACATCCATAACGACGGGTAAAAAAGCCTCACCTAAGGTCTCTGCCAAGGCATTCAGTTTATCAAGGCGTCTGGCACAGCCGATTACTTGATGACCATTAGCGATCAAACGCTCTGCTAATGCTTTACCAAAACCTGCACTTGCGCCAGTAATCAATACGTTCATTGTGTGTCCTTATCAGTGATGTTGTCTGCTTTTGCCATAATCTTGATGACGGCTTTATTTACCCTAATGCGACTTATCTATTTGATAACTGCTTACCAAAAATCTTATCACCAGCATCACCCAAACCTGGAATGATATAACCATGCTCATCCAAGTGGCTGTCTAGTGCAGCGGTATAGATAGTCACGTCAGGATGCGCTTCATTTACCAAGCGTACGCCTTCAGGGGCAGCAACTAATACCAATGCTTTGATATTAGTACAGCCGTTTTTCTTTAGCATCTCGATGGTTGCGACCATTGAACCACCTGTGGCTAGCATTGGATCAATGATAAGAGCAGGGCGCTTATCCATATGGCTCACGAATTTCTCAAAAAACGGTACTGGCTGCAACGTTTCTTCATCACGCTGTAGACCGACCACAGAAATCTTAGCAGTAGGAATCAGATCGAGCACGCCATCTAGCATGCCAATACCTGCGCGCAAAATCGGTACGATAGTTGCTGTCTTACCGATGATTTGCTCACCAGTGATTTCACCACACCAGCCTTCCATAGGGAAAGTTTCAATTTCAAAATCGCGGCTTGCTTCATAAGCCATCAAGCGGGCAAGTTCTTTGGTCAGTGTACGAAATTTATAAGTACTACAGTCTTTTTCGCGCATGAGACTGAGTTTGTGACGGACTAGTGGATGATCGATTACCGTAATGTTTAAACCGCTATTTAAGTCACTCATAAGTATTCTCTTGGGTTCTAGTCTGATGCTTGCGCAGTCACTGCGCTTGCTATTAGTAAAAAAGATACAAACACTTACTGCATATCCACCCTATATATAACGCATCAATAGTAAAGTTAATGCTTAAGGTAGCCAAATGCTTCTATCACACTTTGGACATGATAGAAGTGAGTACCGTACGGCTTACTAGGCGCGATTCAGAAGTTATTAAAAATACATCTAAAGTCGCATTACCTTTTGAGCCGACTATATTTGACTATATAGACTGATTATAAATGTAGTAGCGTTTAGACCTGCTATGATACCAAAAAAACGACTTTTCTGATGAAGAATATCATGACTATACAACAATCCCCTGCCCAAAAACCTCTTGAAACCAGTCCAATATCCTCTGATGACAGTACATCAGAGATTGAAACGCATCCTTTCGAGCCTGTGTTACCACCCAATGCCACTATTATGATGATGGGCACCTTCCCACCGACTGCTGATAAATGGGCAATGAGTTTCCACTATCCCAATTTCTATAATGATATGTGGCGCATATATGGTCGCGTGTTTTTTGACGATGCAGATTATTTTAGAGTAGGGGATGAGAAGCATTTTGATCCAGAGCGTATCCGTGATTTTATGTTTGAGCGCGGTATCGCATCTTGTCCAACGGTCAAGCAGGCTATCCGCGAGACTGGCAATGCCTCTGACAAAAACTTAACCGTCGTGACGCCTGTTGATCTAGACAATATCTTGCTACAAGTACCAAAAGTGCAGACCTTGTTTACCACAGGAGGCAAAGCGACCGAAGTACTGCTCGGATTATTAGCTGAGCCAATTGCCAAATCAAAGTACCCAAAAACCAATGATAGTATGAACTATCCATATAAATGGCAAAGCGATGATTTAGAGTTGTTAGATAGGCAAGTAAACGACTTAACCTTATATAGACTGCCTTCAACCTCACGTGCTTATCCGTTATCCTTGGATAAGAAAGTGGCAGCTTATAAAGCGTTTTTTGAAAAAATGGGTAAGTTATAAGTCGTTATATAGAAAAGAGCGGTGCTGCAGTATTGGTCTATCAGTGAGATGGTAAGTATATGTTATTGCTAAAGTAGAAGCGGTTGTCTAAAGAAGTAGAAAGCCATAAGGGTTTTAGTAGCAACGTCTAAAATTCTAAACAGATAAATTAATCCCAACCCATTGAAAAGTATTGGTTATTAAGAAATACATCAAATAAACCCAAAAACCTTAGTTAAAGCAGTTGACACTAGGTGAGAACTCTATATAATACGCCCCACAGCAAAGGAAGCTAGGCAGTAAGTTAACAAACTTATTACTTAGATTACCGAGTTGAGACAATTTATAAAACAGCTTGACAATCCCAATCATTATGATAAGATAGTCGGCTCGCTAGATAGCTTGACCCGCGAGGGTTTGAGACTGAATAGCAAGAGATATAC